>NC_009954.1:1038783-1385044 GCF_000018305.1 Caldivirga maquilingensis IC-167
TCACCAGGTTCAGTTAATATGAAGGAGGTTGACCCTTCACTGGTGCATTACGTACTATACCCATCTACTGTCCCTATAATAGCTGCTAAGTCCGGCAATGATGCTGATGCAATGCCTGCCGTTTGGACAACCACTGTTTCATTAAAGCCCCCATTAATCATGACGGCGATAGCCCCTGAGAGATATACGTATAAGTTGATTAGGGAGAGTGGGTACTTCACTGTTAATCTCATGGACTTTAGCAAAGTCAGTGCGTTAGCATTTATTGGTGATGTATCAGCAAGGTTTATTGGTAATAAACTTGAGCTTGCAGGCATTAAGTTGATTCCAGCCCGTAAGGTGCCTAGTGTAATTATTGATGGTGCATCTGCAGTAGTAGAGTGTAGGGTGAGTAGGGTGATTGATGTAGGTGGTGATCACGACATATTCATAGGTAAGGTGATTAACGTAATGGTTAATGATGACTTCACTGATGGTGGTTGGAGGCTTGAGGATTACAGGCCCATACTCTACGTGGGCAGAACCCATAGACCTAGCCCCGTTATGAGAAGGTTCACAACTGTTGGTCAAGTCATTAATGTGGAGTATGCGAAGGGAATGCGGAATCCAGTTGAGGAGAGGAGGAGGGCTCAGGAATTAGCTAAGGAGATTATTAAGGAGTATGCGGGTAAACTAGGTAAAGACCCTAGGAATGCGACATACATTCTCCTAGACACCATAAGAAACATGCTTTCAGATAATTGGGAAGTATAGGTGAATATAAATAAAGGATAATCATTATCAATACCGTTTGCTCAACTAATCGGTCTCCAGACTAGTCCGAGTTCATCAGCATATTGATAGGCCTCCCCCATTTCCCTCTTTGAGACTAATCTGTTCATCTCCATGTATTTAGATGATGAGACTAAGTAATCGGGATGATACTGATCCATTATATTAACGAGAGCCCTCTTGCAATTCTCCGCTATCCATCGGAGCACGGGCTTCGTGCAACAGTTGACGTGGCTTGGGAGCACTAGGTGACGTATAATGATATCCTCCCCTCTTTTACATATTACTGAGAGATTCCTCGTGGTCACATCCCAGTAACGGGGAGCCACAGAATACCTCAGGGCACAGGCATTGTTTCCATATTTGAAGTCTGGGAGCCATATATCCATGACGTGTAGTATCAAGCTTAAGCTCTCTGGTGTTAGATACATGTTGGAGTTCCAAAGCTGGGGTACATTAATTCTTCGCTTAGCGAGAATCTTCAACGACTCTAAGATGAATGGGATGCTGGGGGTTGGTTCACCACCAACCCAGTTAATGTTACGTGCCCCATCTTCCCTCAACTTAGCTTGGATAGCGGCTAATTCCCCTGGCGTGACCTCAACACCATTCTCAGGTCTCTGCGATATATCCCAGTTCTGACAGTAAACGCAGCGGAAGTTGCAGCCAGTGAAAAACACTGTGCCAGAGGGCACTAGTGGTGCCTCCTCCCCCATGTGGTGGAAGAAGCTTGCCACACGGGCCTTGGCGTTTAGGAGGCAGGCTCCACGCTTGATGGTTCTATCCACACCACACCTCCTCTCACATAGCATACAATGCCTCAACTGTCTTCTAGCCAGCTCTATCTTGACGTCGAGGAAGGAGGCTTGAGGCAGGTCCTTCCACACCAGTGAGGTATCCGGTCGCTCCCTCTGCTGCATCCACTCCTCATCGAAGGTATGCCCAAGCTCATCATGAATCCTCCACAGCTCCGCGTCATCCATGGATACGTAATCATTAGGGGCCTCTATCCTAGCCGCTATGTGAAACTTCGCCGGTGCTAAGTCACGCATAACTGCGTAATACCAGTTTAGCCTCTCCCGCACTGCCTGTTCTCTCCATATTGTTACTGCATCGGGCCTGTAGGAGGCCCAAGCCACAGGTAATTTTAGTAACTTATTAATTTAAATATTAATTTAAGCAACTTACCTGGAGAACATATATAGGGTGAGGCTGCATTAGGTTGATATAATGAGGGGGTATGCATAATGATTAACTGCATTAGAGTCTTCGTTCACTGTGTCGAACTTCAATGTATGCGTAAAGGCATTATTCATCATGGTTGCTTAAGTACATGCCCTTCTTTAGCCTGGCCATGAGTAATGTCTCCTCCTTCATGCCCCTTAATTAAACCATAGGGAATTCTTCAGTTCTTTACTTCAGTAATGACTTTACCCTGCTAGGATTTACCTGAATGATAAGCTCTTATATGATATTGAGGCCGGTTGTTCTTATATGGTATTGAATTACGAATTGATTTTCATAAATAACAGCGGGCCCGGTGGGATTCGAACCCACGACCTACGGGTTAAAAGCCCGCCGCTCTAACCTGGCTGAGCTACGGGCCCTTGATTAGGCTCGGGGTTTAAGTATCTTATAAGTTTATCTCAATGCTGGTTATCATTAATGCATTTGCCATGAATCACGGTGATCATCCACGTTTATTAACTGTGCGATGGATAATATGCTATGCCTTTAGTATAGTTTCTCAGCACGCTTACCATTAATGGATTTTGATCTATACCGAATCCGCAGCAGTCATTCCAAACCCATATACCTATGTACACCGGCTTTAACCCGCTCACTTGGTTTAAGACCTCTGCTAAATATACTGCCGGTGCAGTGCAATTCCAGTTAATGGGGATGCCTGGATTAGCTTGTGAGGCACTATACCAGGCGTTGGCGTCACATACCCTGAACCCAATTTCACCAATAATTAGCTTGAATCCAGCATCCTTAATGGTTTTAATGTTATTCATGAGGGATGGATTAACGATTATTGAGTATTTAGCGACATGAACATAAGAGTATATGTCATATCCCAGTATCGTTATATTAGCCTCCTTAGCGAAGTTAATCATTAACACTGGGTCCACGCAGCAGTCGTAGTAGTAGAATTGAGCCTCGGGTAATTGAGCCTCAAGCCACCTATATGTTTGGGCAAGCGTATTGAAGCATTGCTTATTATACAGGCATCCCCATTGTTCACTGAAACCAACGTAGAGCCCCTTACCGCTTGGGTCAATGGTCTTCAGGTAATTCACTATGTATGTTAAGTCACTGTAATTGAAGTAAACTGGGTTATTTAATCCTCCCCTATAAGTCCAATATGTTGGGTATAGTGCAATGAATACTTGATGATTAACACCAAGGTAATACTTAACTAACGCCAGTGAGTTATTAAGAGTCTCAAGACACATTACATTACCACTGCAGTAGTAAACAGTAACAATGCCGGCTAAGGCCCATTTAGGTATGGTTGTGTTAGGTATCCACGGTTCAATCCAAATGAAGATCCTGCCTCTTGCTAGTTGAGTATGCTTAACGTTGATCATTATGAGGGAGACTGATGCAATAATGATTACTACAATAATTAATATGAGGTACTTGATCCTCATACCTTCAATGCAACTTAGTGAGTTTTAAGGTTTACCCTCAATATTTATATTTCCATTAACTCCCCAGGTATACACTTAATTAAGGTTAGGCTGCTGCATCTACTTAATGTTCATTGATTTAATTATTATTAATTCATCACCTGGTTTAATAATTAGTTCATCACTTGGGCTTATTAACACCTCATTATTTCTGAGAACACCAATGAGTATTCCCGACTCATCTTCCCTCACCCTAATGAGGGCATCCTTGAAACTCAACCCAGTGTACTTGCTTGAGTTAATAACTAAGATTTCACTGTTACCTCTAAGTAGCCTCATTATTGCCTTTAATGATCCCCTATAAATGATTTCATTCGCCATAGCTATTGTTGTTAATGACCCCACGGCTATTGCTTCATCGGCTCCAGCCTTAAGTACATACTCCGCATTACCCTCATTGAGGAGCTCAGCCACTATGTAGAGGCTTGGGTTAATGCTCCTAGCCACCACAACCTCCATAAGTGTCCTAGCATCCGCTGAAGCAGAATCCCCCTGGGGTAGGATTATTAGTGATGATGCCTTATCAACATTAGCCCTAATTAAAGTATCCTTAAGCGTTGGGTTACCCTTAATGAATTCAACATCCTTAGGTAAGTTAGGTGGTTTTTCAAATTCACTTACGTAAACTATATCAATGAATTTACCTGACTCATCCATTAATTTAATCAAAGCCTTAATTAAGTTGATAGCCCTCTCAGGCTCACCCAGAATAACCACATGATTACCCTTACTGCTTGACTTCATACCACCCATCTTCTCCATAGCCCTCTCAGTTAATAAGGTGGCTATTGATGCTGTTAATATGCTTATTACCGCTATACCAATTGGCATTATAACCATATCCAAAACCCTACCCACAGTGGTTTGAGGAACAATATCCCCGTAACCCACGGTGGTTATAGTCTCCATGACGAACCAAATGGCATCGAAAAAGTTCCTAATACCAGGGTTATGACCATGCTCAACCAGATAAATGCCTAATGCACCTATGAACAACACAGCCATAAACATTAATATTACGTAAACTACTAGGCTTCTCAACACTCTCCTAATCCTCCTCATTAGCCTATACACATTCAATTGTATAATAGGCATACTAAACCCATAGTAGCATCCCCTCTAATAATGCTTAATTAGCGTTACCATTATAGAAACTTAACCTAACATTAAGCATCCTAGTATGAACCGGTGGTTTAGGTGACGGGAGAAGGAAAAGTGATGCGGCCGCCGGGATTTGAACCCGGGATCTGCGGCGTTCCACGCGGGCGGTGCGTCAAGGGTACTGCCTTATAGGCCTTTTAAACATTTCGTTAAGTACCCATAAACCTTTACCGCCTGCACTTTATTTCACAATAATGTTATTCAAGCGTTCCTTAGACTTCACTAAATTAGCCACAAACTTAATGAATATTACAAAGTGAAGCATTAAATTAGTTTAAGAACGGTTTATTACTAAGGTTTACCTTCATTGTTATGCCTTTCCAAACCCTAATACATCAGCGAAGTTACCTAAGTCAAGCAGGCCATGGCCACTGAAGCTAACTAATATGACTTTTCTTTCACCAGTTCTCTTGGCTTCATCAGCAATCTCCTTAATTACTGGTAGAGTATGCGCAGTCTCTGGTGCGGGTATGTAGCCTTCAACCTGTGCGAATACTTGAGCCATCTTAAACACGGTGTCCTGGTCATAATCCCTCCCCTCCACGTAACCCTTGCTCATTAAGTATGATAAGGTTGGGGCAACTGCATGATAACGCAACCCCCCTGCGTAAATGGGTGGTGGAATGAAGTCTGAGCCTATTGTGTACATCTTCAACTGTGGTAGAACCCTACCTGTGTCTGGGTCATCATACTTGTAGACGCCTTTAGTAACCTTAGGCACCTCAGAGGCGCCTACGGCGATATACCTCCGTCTAACCCTCCCGCTTCTGAGTTCATCACCCATGAATGGGTAAAAGGCCCCACCCCAATTACTACCACCACCCACTACCCCTATCATTACATCAGGGTCCTCGCCTATTAACTCAAGCTGCCTCTTAGCCTCAAGTCCAGCAACAGTCTTAAATAATATGTCAGTGTTTATAACACTGCCGACAACGTACTTACCACCATTATTAAGCGCGTACTCCGCGGCCTCGGTTATGGCTACACCTAGGCTACCTGGGTGATTGGGATTCTCCTTCAGTAGCCTCCTTCCGAATTCCGTTAATTCACTGGGGCTTGCATGAACGTCGGCTCCATACATCTGCATTTGGAACCTCCTAAGCGGCTTGGCGTTGTAGCTTGCCTTAACCATGAATATGTGTGCCTTAACCTTAAATAAGGCTGAAGCCAAGGCAACCGCAGCACCCCATTGCCCAGCCCCAGTCTCAGTGGTGACTAATCTCGCACCATCCTTAAGCGCATAGTAGACCCAGGCTAAGGCTGAGTTAATCTTATGACTCCCCGTGTAAGTATAACCCTCCATTTTAAGGTATATTTTAACTGGGGCATCCAAGTACTCCTCAAACCTCCTAGCCCTAATCAATGGTGTTGGTCTACCAACCTGGATATACCTTTCACGCACCTCATCAGGTATTTTAATGAATCTTTCCGTGGAGAATTCGAAGCCTAGGGGCTCAGAGGGTATGACTTTCTTAAGCAATTCAAGTCTCCTCCCATTATCAGGATCCTGAGGCGGTGGGAGTGGTTCAGGAAGATCAGCGAGTATATTGTACCAGTGATCTGGGATTTCATCTGGAGGTAGGTCTACCCTATACTGGCTTAGTGACTTACCCAAATAGTGACCACCTATGGGGTTTAGGTGGCTTGGTTTTTAAGTGTAAACCCAGGATTCACAGCCTGGAATGACCAGTGGGTGAGGATTTTTAAAGAGGCTTAATTGATTCAGTGAAGTGCATGTTAGTAGTGAGGATGAGAGGCTACTAAAGGAGGGTGGGTACTTGGCTAAGGCCCTGGAGACCGTTATTAAGGTTGGTGAGGCTGTTAAGGCTGATAGGCTGCTTGACGTTGACACAGTGCACGTTAGTGGTGTTAGCTACTTAACTATTGGTGACGCTGGCTTAGAGTTCCTTAGGGATATTTCAAGTAGTGGAGCCAGGTTCAGAGTCTTCACAACAGTTAACCCTGCTGGGGTTGAGTACGGTAACCTGAATCTACCTGTTAATGAGGCCTTTATTAGGAGGCAAATGGAGATTATTGATTACTTGAGAAGAATGGGTGCTAGCCTTTGGTTAACCTGCACCCCATATGAATTCATTAGGCCTCAACCCGGTTCAATACATGCATGGGGTGAATCCAATGCTATAGCCTACATTAACTCAGTTAATGACGCCTACACTGAGAAGCTTCCTGGGCCATTCACCATAATGATTGCCATAGCAGGTAAGGTACCTAGGTTTGGGCTCTACGTTGAGGAGAATAGGGTACCTAAGGTTATTGTTAAGGTTAATGCAAGGCTCACCCCAGTTAAGGCTGGGTTACTTGGAAGGATTACTGCAGGTAAGTTGAAGGGTGAAGTACCGTTTATTGATTACGATAATTGGGATAAGCAGTTACTTAAGTCATTCCTAGCCAGCTACGCAACCTACTCCCCAACCCCACTGGCCGTGATTAAGGGTATTAACCCTAATTGGCGTAGGTACTTAAGCATGGTTGATAAACCCGATTCAATAACCATTGATGATGCTGAGTTAAGGTATGAACAGCCCATTGAATACGATGCATTATTCATAGGATGCCCCCACGCAAGCCTAGAGGAGGTAATGAGCATTGTTAAGGTTCTTGAGAAGCATGGTTACAGGAGGTTGGCGAAACCCCTCATAGTGTCAACCTCAAGGTTCATTAAAAGCACCCTAAGCCCTGAATTAATTAATAAGCTTAAGGAGGCTAACGTATACTTAATCACCGATACCTGCCCCATGGTGTCACCTATACTTCAGGGGTTAGGTATTAGGAGTGTGGCAACGCCGTCGTCTAAGGCTATATTTTACCTACCTAGGCTGGTGAATGTTAACGCCATGCCATGCAGTATTGAGGATTGTTTAGAAAGTGAATTAAGCAACCACTGATACCTTATTTTTACATATAAGTCTTTTAAAAAAGCAGTGAGTACAGGGTCGTGGTACTACTTAGGTACAGGTGCCCCTACTGTGGGGGTAGGTTAGTAATGTTTAGTGAGGGTGATGCAATAGTGGTTGGATGCAGTGAATGCGGCATATATGTGATTGTTGATGCTGAGGAGGCTATTAATGAGGTTAGGACTGATAACGTGGGTAAACCCATGGAGAAGGCTTTAGCTAGGAAACTATATAAGAAGTATCTAATGTACTCCGTTAAGGCCATGGCTAGGAGGGAGAACGCTAAAAGTATTAATAATTCCCCAAAGGATAGGTGACCAGTGGTGGAGATTAACGCCAGTGAGGATTATGCTAAGAAAATGAGGGCATTTCTACTTGAGCTTTCCAATAGGTTAGGCGTTAGCTTAAACTGGGTTATTGACGTGTACTACTGGCTTTCAGACAACATTAAGTCGAGGGAGTTTCAATTGGAGCATGAAACCGATAAGCCAACTAGGGCTGAGATAATAAGGGTTTTCGATAATGGTGAGGAGGTTATTGGAGTTAGGTTAAGGTTCTCCTCAGACAGTAGGAGGAATGAATACTACTACACCACGGTGGGTAGGTATGGGGCTAAGTGCACTTGTGAACGCAATATGATTAATGGTAAAGTATGCAAGCACATAGTGGCTGGTTTAATATTAATGAACGTGATTAACGTTTTAAAATACAGTAGGGTGATTAATTTAAGTAACTATGAATGGCTTAATGAGGGAAGTAAAGGAAGCCTACGAGAGGATAGCTGAGGTTTATGGGGAATCAAGGAGGAGTCCATGGGTCTCAGTTTTCAATAAGTTACCTGTTAGGCAATATGGGGTGGTTATTGATGTTGGCTGCGGAAATAGTTCCAACACACGTTATGCAGTCTCAGTGATTCAGCATAGACTCTACGTGGCCTGCGACGTGGCATATAACATGGTTAAGAACCTCCATGATGAGTTAGGGGGTGAAGTCGAGTACATTAACTGTGACGCCAGGCTACTGCCCCTTAGATCCTCGTCAGTAGACCTTTACATAACCATAGCCATGCTTCACCACTTAAGCAGAAGTGATAGGGATTCAGCGTATGCCGAGGCTAGGAGGGTATTGAAGAATGGTGGAGTATTCCTGGCTACAGTATGGGGTTGCGGTAATGCCGACTGTGATAAGGTTATTAAGTGGTCATGGGGCCTTAAGGAACCTGTCAACAGGTACTACCACTTATTCACTAAGGGTGAATTGGATAGCGAGGTGTCGGTTAACTTAAGGATTATGCTTACGGATGAAGTACACATTGGGCGTAGGGTTAATTACCTAGTCTTAGCTGTGAGGGAAAATACCTAGTTGCTTAATTATTCCCCATTAAGTCGATACTACAGAATACACTACATTACTTAAGTTAATGCGTCTCACTAATTCATAATTATGAACCTCAGCAATAATGTACTTATCCTTAGCTAACTCAGCCAGTAGACTCATTAAGACGTCCCATGTTTCATTACTCATGCAGTAATCTAAATTATCCACCAGGAGTATATCACCTCTATTCATGAGCATCACCTGGGTTGAAACAGCCAGAATAGTCCTAAGGTGACATGGTAACGGTGCCCCAATCCTGTAGTTACCTTTACTATCCCTGAAGCCTAAGGCTACATTACCATTAAATAAACCAACCCTAAGGGATCTGTAACCAAGCTTAGCCATAGCCTTCCTAAGTAATCCAACATCACTATCAAACCTGGGGTTCATGAAAATCTCAGCCAAGGCCCTAATAACCCCATCCCCATTCCTACCAATGTTATCAACATGGCTTAAGGACTGCTCCTTACCATCATACTCAAAGTAGGGGCCTAGCATATGAACCCTATGATTCATTAACTCACCCCTAATTAAACCCATTAATACCCTTGAGGACTCCAAGGCATCCTCATTACTACTTATTAATACTGATGCCTCCCCCTCAGGTACCCTTAAGGCATCTTCACTGATAAGGCTCCATGCATCAGCCACAGGGGCTTCAATGGGGTGGGTTATCATTGACCTTGAGTCATCAGCCTCAAGAACAAGTAAAGCCTTATCACTGGTCTTAATAATCTGCCTAAGTGACTTACCGTTGTACTCAATTACATACTCCAAGTGGGCTTCAGGATCCTTCAACTCAAGCCCAGTCACCTTGCCGGCTGATTCATCATTAATTCTAACCCTAACCATTATGCTGACTTTACCAAGCCAATTAATCTTAGACTTAGCGTTAACACCCATGTTGGAGAATGTGTTCCAAAGTATGTTAATTAACCTAGATTTACCTGAACCAGGGGCTCCAGTAATTAAGGTTACCGGCATTAGGTTAATCGTAGCTGAGACACCACCCTCCTCCTCAACACTTAAGCTGACTATCATTGGTTAAAAGGGTTTATGAGCCTTTAAATGCATTAAACTAAGGGATGAGGCGTAACTTAGTTTATTCCCAAGTAAAGCTCACGTTAAATATTTTAAATATTGTTAAGTTCAGTGAAGTGAAATGAGTTCAACAATAAATAAGATTGCGCTACTTAATGGGATGAGGACGCTTGGTTTCTCCCTCATCTGGCCGTACATAGGCTTAATATTGTATAAGTTGGGTTTACCATTCTGGTTAATCGGCATTTACTATAGTGCTCAGATGCTGGTTAACATTGTTTCACAGGTAATTGGTGGTGTTTTAACAGATATCATGGGTAGGGTTAAATTAATGCTTATTGGTAACATTGGGTCAAGTATGGTTCTCATATTAACTTACCTCCTAATTAGGTTTAATACCATGATAGTGATGGTATTACTGTTGGCTCAGTCATTATTCAACAGTATGTTTGCTGTGGCTAGTTCAACCATTGTAGGTGACCTTGAGAGAGGGTTAGGTAATTTAATTAGGGCCTACTCCAGGATTAGGGTGGGGGCTAATGCTGGTTGGGCCATTGGTCCATTAATAAGTGGTTACGTAATGTATTACTTGGGTTATAGTTACGTGTTCTTAATAACGGCATTAATTGCATTAGCCTCAACACCATTAATATTAATGCTAAGGGGATTAGAGAGGAAGGTGGTATCGTTTAGGTTAATTAGGGTTAATGCCCCATTTGCCCTATTCCTAATACCAACAATACTCCTCTTCTCAACAATGGGGTTACTTGGCTTCGCCTTAACAACATACTATAACGTTGTGAAGCATATTGAGATCTCAGACATAGGGCTTGTATACGCTCTTAACGGATTCATGGTTGTTGCCCTACAGGATAGGGTCGGTGGCTTCATATCAAGGAGGGATATTAGGTATTGGCTTGTTTACGGTTCATTAATCTACTATATTTCATATGGTGTAATATTCATGGTAAGTAACATCTATGAGGCATTACTGGACATGGCACTGGTAACCACGGGTGAAATCATTGTCTCACCCATAGTTCAGGCAATAGCCATGAATATGGCTGAAAGCGATAAGAGGGGCCAGTACATGGGTGTCTTCGGTTTAGCATCCAACATTGGTAGAACCATGGGTTCAGTAATGTCCAGTGAGGCTATGCAGTATATGATTAATAACCCGATCCTACTATGGCAATCCTTATCATCCCCAGCCCTAGTGGCTTCATTAATCTACCTAAGCCTATTTAAGGTTAACCGTAGGTTAATCAATATGACTAGGCAGCTTCATTAAGCGTGAGTCCTCGTTACTCATCCTATTAAGCCTAGGTTAATTACCTAAGCCATGGTGTTGCCGTACTTAAGTAGCATATCCCTCATTTTTAATGCATCCTGCTCCAGTAGGGGTGATTCACATATTATTGTTATATCCAAATCCTCCTTAGCCAATTCCTGGGCTAAAGGTTCAAAGGGTGGGTTATTAGTGTCTATTGGTTCATGTTCATCAACCCACTCCCCCCTCCTATACTTAACGGCGGTGAAGTGGGTGTGCATTGGTTGATTACCGAAGTACTCCCTCCACATGTTTAATATAGCCTTATAATCTATACTTCCCCCATTCCTAGCATATATGTGTCCCCAATCCACCACAGCCACCACTTGAGGGTTATTGATCTCCTTAACAAGCTTAAAAGTCTCCTCAAGTCCACCGAATTGGCTCCTCCTAGCCATTACCTCTAAGCCAAGTTTAACGTGGCTAATCCCCTCCTTACCCATTAATTCAATTACCCTCATTACGGATTCCCTCACTGCATTATAGCATCCCTCAGGGCCTAATTTACCGTAGTAGGCTGGGTGGAAGACCACTACCGTAGCCCCCATAGCCTCCCCCCTCTCCAGGGATTCCATCAGCCTCTTAATGCTTGCCTCAACGGTACTATCCTTATCACTGCATAGGTTTATGAAGTATGGTGCGTGAATCGATAACCTAACCCCAATTTCCCTAGCCAATTTCCCAGCATTCTCAGCGTCAGTGATACTCATTCTAACTCCCCTAACGAACTCAACCTCCATGGCGTTTAACCCAATATCTTTAACATACTTAATCCCATCCAATGTACTCCTCTTACCCTTTAAAC
This sequence comes from Caldivirga maquilingensis IC-167, assembly GCF_000018305.1. Classification (NCBI taxonomy): domain Archaea; kingdom Thermoproteati; phylum Thermoproteota; class Thermoprotei; order Thermoproteales; family Thermoproteaceae; genus Caldivirga; species Caldivirga maquilingensis. Next base: position 1,050,883 of record NC_009954.1, read on the forward strand.
CCATTGGTACTCCAGCCGGCCCCACGTAGACTTTAGCCATTTAGGCAAATTCAGGCTTTGTACTTTTAATTATTTTGCCCGAGACGCATTAAGGGTAGTTGTTAGGTAAGCCAGTGAGGCCTCTTACCCATGAAGGTTAACGCAATGCCCCTTAACTCCACTGGTAGCTCATTAACTTGACTAGCATCACGTAGTAAAACTACACGACCCTTAAGTAGGGAATCCTTAACAACACTGCCTCTAACAGTCTTAAGACTCTTGGCCACGGCTTCCTTAATACTCTTAATCCTTCTAGGCCTAATCACAAACCACCTTCCATTCCTTATGAATGGGCCAACCACATTACTGGCGTTAAGGTACTTCTCAATGAATGCCTCAGCCTCATCAGTCCAAACAGGGGGACCCATGTGTATTTCATACTCAGGTAACTCAGGTTCCTCAACAGTAAGCATTACTACAATGTAATTGTCCTGCGGCGTATAGAGGCCTATGTCAATTGGTTTAAAGCCACTGCTACTCACAGTACTCCATATTGTTGATGCAATCCTCCTTAATTGACCCCAAATAATATCCTCCACGTAACCCTTAGGGTACTCACCATACAGGATTAATGTTGGTGTGGTTAGTGTTAATGATTCTGAGGGTGATTGAGCACTGTTGGTGAAGAAAACCATGCTTGGTTTCTTAAGGAAACGCCTGGATGCTGCTATGAAGATCGCCATTGAGTCTAGGGAGACGGCTGCAGCAGCATTCCTACCTGGGTCAACTGGATCAATGACAACTAATGGTGCATTAAAGTTAACTTGCTTTGATGGTTCAAGAATTATCTTAACCTTGAATGGGATCCACCTTGAGGCTGCCTTAAGAGTATTTATGAAGCCCCCGTAGGCTAACGTGATTAATTCAGTCAAGTAACCGCTGAAGCCTTGAACCTTAACCTCGGCGCCATAGACGTTAATCCTCTTCATCATTAACTTAAGTAACCTAACATCATCCTCAAGGCCACTTAACCTACCCCTTAAGTAAAGTGTGTGGAGGGGGGTTCTATCAGCGGCTGTTACTGGTTTTTCACCAGGCCTAATCCTAATGCATGGAACTACGTCAATGTTAAAGCCATTGTAGGTTAACGTTAAGTAGGGGTGTTGAGCGTAATTCATGACCCAGCTTATACCCATTTCTGAAATCGCCGCGGCTAGGCTCCTCACCAATTCCCCTGACTTAACAAGGTTAATGTACTTCTCATTGTGTGGGAAAATTAAGAAAACATCAATATCCCTATCCCCAGGTAGCCAAGTACCGTGGGCAATAGAACCCTGTAAAGTAACCTCAGCCTCAAGGCCTAATTTATGCAGCATCCCCTCAAGTATATGCATTACCTCTGAGGCAGTATCGTTAATTACCTTAACCTCACTCTGACTGGGGGTAACGATCCTAAGGGCCTCCTTAACAATATCCTCAACATTAGGCACATTAATTCACCAATAATCGCTTTTAATCCCTTACCGAATCACTGCGGTGATTAACCCTTAACCTTATTATTAAAGACACCTTGCTCGTTAATCGCCTTATCAGCCTCCTCAAGATCCTTAAGGGTATCTATGGACTTCCAGTAGACGTCATTGTACGTAATACCTATGAGTTTCTTATCCTTAGCCAACCTAGGGAATGTGTAAACCTCAATATCACCCTTCTCCGGTAAGTAATCCCTTATTGACGTTCTTAAAGCGTACACACCTGCATTAATTAAGTAAGGTAACTGGGGTTTCTCCTGGAAGTTTAATATGAAGCCATCCTCATCAACCTGAACTATACCGTATGGGCTCTTAAGTGGTGTTAATGCAATGGCCCCAATAACACCCCTTTGAAGGGAATCCATGAGTTTACCTATCCTTAAGTTGGTTATTACATCACCGTTAACAACAATGAAGCCATCATCATTAATGTACTTTAACGCATTCCTAACAGCGCCACCGGTTCCAAGCGGTTCCCTTTCAACACTGTAGTAAACCCTAACACCGAATTGTGAACCATCCCCAATGTAGTCAAATATCTTACCACCCAGGTAACCGACGGCTAAAATAATATCAGTAACCCCCTGTTCCCTTAACCAATCTATCTGCCATGCCAGTATTGGCCTACCAGCAACCTCAACAAGGGGCTTGGGTCTATCATCAGTAAGTGGTCTAAGCCTCTTCCCAAATCCACCCGCAAGGATTACGGCGAACATTGCCATTAAGTTTACTGCATCAGTGAGGGTTATTAACAATTACCACATGGTTAAGTACTAGGACTGTGGCTTATTTAACATGAGGCTAGTAAAATTACTTCATAAGGCGTAAATTAATTCTCTTAAATCATTGAGCCTTAACCCTATGTATCTTAATCATGCACTTCTCGCAGACCAGTATCTCCTCGATCACTGGTTCCTCATATATTAGTGACTTGTGTGCATGCCTATACTTGATGAACATTTGGGACCCGCATTGCGGGCACGGTCCATCAGGTTCATTAATGCTTGATACCTTTGAGGAGAATGTTGTTAAGGCTAGGTTAAGGGTCTCCTCAAGTCTCTCCCCAAGCCTGTAAATATCCACTGCGTAAACCTTAACGTTAAGGTGTATTCCATTCCAAACCCTAACAGTATCAATGAGCTTACTGACTTCATCAGCTAGGTAAAAGGCCCTGTATGAAACAATTATAATGCCATCAACCTTACTCAACCCCATCTCCTCAACAAACTTAACAGGGTCATCTATGAGTAGGTAATCCTCATTAGGCAACCAAATAAGCATACTTAATGAACCAGACTTAGCAATGTACGCCTCATCATTAAGCCTACTTAGGGTAAACCCCCTCTCCTCCATTATTTTACTTAAATCCTCAATAACCTCCCCCTTCTCCACGGCTTAAGCGCTACTTTAATCAGTTTAAAAGCTTGTACTTATACCTAATACTAGGCTTAACGTTGAATAGTTTACGTAGCCTCAATTCTAGTGCATCCCCTGGGTTCCCCACCGGTGAGGATTAGGCTTATGGATTCCTGGTCCATTACTGAGCATAAGTATGTTTGAACACTCATCTCAGCTAATTCAATGGCATGCTTAAGCTTACCCATTAACCCCCCAGTGGCATCAACTCCACTACTACTGTATGATATGCTGGTGCTTGGCTTAAACACCCTAATTAACTCACCCCTCCTAGGTCCCTCGCTGTAAACTCCCTCAACATCCATTAGGAATAATGCGTACCTTGGCTTAAGCCGCTTAGCTAACTCAACCATTATCTCATCACCACTCAGTATACTGAAGCCTAATTCATAATCATGAATCACGTCACCGTAGAAGACTGGGATAATCCTCATTCCCACTAGTCTCCTCACTAAGTCTACTACGTCACCACTTAACTTAAGTCCACTTAATGTCCTCATGAACACCGCCCCAGTTCTTATCGTGTAGGTGGGTAACCCCAGCTTGGAGAATATTGATGTTATCCTCTCATTAAGTAGGCTTAATGTTAATGACGTTAATGATACACCGATTAATTGCGCATCATCCCTAATCCCCTTATCCAACCCATAAGCCTTAGCCACAGGGTGGGCGAAGGATCCACCTCCATGTATTAATACAGGTGTAATGCCGTGTTGCTTAATTAATAATGCTAGGTTTCGCACCGGTTCCTCATGGAATGATAATGGCTTAGCCTTATTACTGAATGCTGATCCACCCAGCTTAATTAATATCATTGCATTTACGCTTATTATCAGCTTTTAAGCAGTATCCCATAATTATGACCCTTACTCCTCAAAACCTAAGCGTTGAGGCTAGTTAACTCTTCTCTCTGATTCTCAAGGCAATATATGTGATTACAATTATTAATACGATAACGATTATAATGATTATAGGCCATTGCACCTGCACAAGTCCAGTGCCTGGTTTAATGCTAGGTGCCTTAAATGCAATTGGTTGCCGTGAACCAGCTATTATAGCGTATAACTGCACCATTGCAGCAGTCCATATTTCCGCATCATCAGGATTCACTGAATTCAATGGTTGACCCATTGTTATTAATCCAGTTTCAGGATCCCTATAGGTTATCCACGTATCATTAACATACGTTAAGAGTAGGTTCCAGTACATTTTAGAGAGCGTGTTATTACGGCTTATCTCAATGACCTTTTCAAGGCTTCTGAAGTATATTGCATTGAATTCAGGCGGCTGCGAGTATATGGCTCCCTGGCTAAAGTAGCTTAAGGATGCGTATGCGGAGTCTTCAGCTAGAACCAGGTATGACTCATTATGGGTTGCTTCATATATTAATGCCGCCGCTGCGGCTGTGGTGCCTTGGTTATAGCTCCATATTGTTTCATCAATGGTACCATCTGGGTTAATGTGATCATAATATAGTCCACTAGGTGACCTTAAGCATTGATTAACCCAGTTAAGGATCCTAATAGCCCACTTCAAGTAACTTGGGTTACCGGTTATTAGGTATAATTCAGCAGCAGCCTCAGCGGCTGGGGAATTGGATACAGTGTTCCTTGATAAGTCACCAACCCTCCAGTATATTCCACCAGGGCACCTTAATGACTCATTGGTACTCCACCCACTGATTATGAAGTTGAATAACTCCTCAGCCCTCCTCAAGTACCTAGTATTATTGGTCGCCAGGTACATTTTTATTAATGCTAACGTAACCCACTCATTATCATCATAATAAGTGTCACCACCTGGACCAATGGGTGGTGTTACAGCGGACTCATACCCTGATGATGGGTTAAGTGGATTAGAGTAATGACTTAAACCTAAGTAGTATTGATTAAATAGATTCGTGAAGTTACCTAAACCAGGTGTTAGGGATAAGTAAACTAATGCTGATAAAATCTGTGAGTAAGTCCAAAGGCAACTATAATCCCCACAGGTGGAGCCTTTATATAGATTTAGGGAATTCACGTAGTAGTGGTCTTGGAGGGCATTAAAGGTGGCTACAGCCCTCTTGGAGTAAAGCTCAATTAAGCTTATTGATGATGCATTATACAGGTTAAGTAAGCTCAGCACTATTAACGCCAGTGCAAGTAACGTGAGTAAGGTTAGCTTACCTACCATGATTCATTATCATTAAGTATACTTATTAAGTTTTACTAGTAAGAAATCATGCTTCTCATTAAGGGTTAATTAATGTGATGGATTAGTTAAGAAACCGGTATTGGTTTCATTCAATTATTTTGCCGATTAAGTTTATTGATGAGGCCCCAGTTACCTTAATTTTCACGAATGAGCCTAAGTCACCCTCATTAATGATAACTGGCCTATAGTCCATTAACCTAGCCATAAGTCCCCTACCCTTAAACCCAATTGAGCTAATTAACCCCTCGTAGGTGCCGCCAACGTACTCAAGGTTCCTGGAATACGCCACCTCAAGGGCCACCTTACTTAACATGCTGCTCCTCTGCTTCTTAACCTGATCAGGTACTTGACGCATGTAAGCAGCCTCAGTGAATGGTCTTGGGCTATATCTGGCGACATGAACCTTATCAATACCTAGTTCCCTAATCAACCTAACGCTCTCCTGGAAATCAGAATCATCCTCCCCAGGGTGGCCAACTATGATGTCTGTGGCTATGAATGAGTTACGGAAGCTCCTCCTAATTAACTCCACTTCCCGTTTAAACAAATCCACAGTGTACTTACGCTTCATTAATCTAAGCACCTTATCACTACCGCTTTGCACAGGTATGTGGAAGAACCTGTAGATTCTCCAGTCATTCTTAATTACATCAATTAACCTATGTATCATCCCCTCAAGCTCCAGTGGCTCAAGCATACCTAACCTAATCAAGTACCTTCCCTCAACATCCCTCAATACTGCCTCAAGTAAGTCAACTAAGTCATAACCCTTATCCTTACCGTACGCTGAAATCTCCTGTCCAGTTAAGTAAATCTCCCTAGCACCCCTTGCCACTGCCTTGGCTATGGATTCCTTAACCACGCTTAAATCAGCGCTCTTAACCCAACCCATACCACCCCTAGTGTATTTGATAACGCAGTATGAGCAGTTACCAAGGCAACCAACTTGAATAGGCACAACGTAAACGTGGCTTGATTCATAGTACTTAGGAATCCTAACCATTAACCTCTCAGTTAAATTAACACCACCCTTTAACAACTCGGCCAAATTTTCAACGGAACTTGGATTCACTATTAATGCGTCAGGGGCTAGTCTCATTATTTCACTGGGCCTTGCCTTAGTTAAGCACCCGGCCACTATTAGCTTCTTACCTAACCTAGAGTACTTCTCAATAGCCTTAAGTTCCCTAATCTCTGAATCCTCCCTAACAGCACATGTATTAACTAGTATTAAGTCTGCTTGAGCAGGATCATTAACCTTAACGTAACCCATTCTCCTTAAATCCTCCTCCATTAATGCTGAATCAGCCTTATTCAGCCAGCAACCATAAGTCTCAATGTAGTACGTGGGCACAATCCCCTATTCATGCTTTATTTAAAAACCTTTAAACACGTATTAAAAATCACCTAGTGTCTCTCTGTAACCTTTACTTCGTATGCTTCTCTTACTACTGCTCCTCCTTTTCTTAATTCTTCTATGGCTTTTTGGAAGTGGCCTTCCTTGGCTTCGTAGATTAGTAGTGCCATGGCTAACTCCTCATTAATAGTGTATAAGTAGGCTAATGTTAGATTCAAACCCAATTCAGCCAAAGCAGCAGCCAACCTAGCCAAAGCACCAGATTTATTGGGTAGGGCGATGAAGAATATGAACACACCACTAGGAGAAGACAAAATACTCCTATACACATGCCCAAACACATTACCAACCTCACTAAGGACACGGCCTAAGGATGCTGAACTATCCCCTTGTATACTTGGGTTACTAAACATATACTAGTGATACCTCGGGTTCTTAATAAATTTTATCTATCATATTAAATCTTTAATATTATATTCATGCAGCAGTTAAGAAAGAAATTAAGGGTGTTGATTAATCGAAAGGTAAATTTTGTTCATGATTTAGAACTATTTAAGTATAGTATTAGAGGTAATGCATCTCCACTAATTGGGCTATAGTATAATATGCTAAGATTATTGACTTCCCTTGGGATTCGCGTAAAGACTAAACTTCACCTTAAGTATTTATCCTCCCCCTTAAGCCAATCCTCCCTAATTGGACTGTATACATCCACTACTATTGAATCCTCCAGTGCCTCAACCTCATGCTCCATATTTGAGGGTACGTGAACCACGTCTCCGGCTTCAGCAATGTACTCCTCATTATTTATCCTAAACCTTAACCTGCCTGTTAATATTATTGAGAATTGCTCATTAATGTGTGCATGCCTCTTAACCTTGGCGCCTTTCTTAAACATGAATTGTGCAAGGGTCATTCTTTCACCATTAATGTACCTCCTGGTTGTTAATGCGTTAACCTCTTCCCCCTTAATATTACTTAACCTGTAAAGGGGCATAATTGCGGGTTCAGTACTGGGTTATAAGTATTGTATCCTATAGGTTGGTTGCGTTAAGTGTAATCTCCATTCCCCTACTCACCCTATCCCCAATACTGTAGCTGGCGTGTCTAACATCTAATTTAGTGAACTTGTAGCCGCAGTATGGGCATCTTCCCCCAGTCTTCTTGATAAGGAGTTCCCAAATTTCATTATATGGTCTTAGTCTCCTAAACACCATAACCACCCTACTGCAGTTTGTGCAGTATAGTGCTATGACCATGGTTTAGTACTCCCTTAGTCATATATAAGGCTATCGTTACCATATTTAAGATAATATAATACTAGTAAATTATTTAAGTATTATCAATGATGAAGCTTATCGTCTCCCTGCCGCCAACTTTAACACCCTCATTAACCCTCACGGTAATGATATTATCCTTAACGTTAACTTCACCAGCCATGGATACTTCAGTAACATTACCAGGAAGCCACCACACTATGTCATAGGGATACTCAGTGACCTCCTCCTCATACTCATCCTCATAAGTGTTGACACCACTCCTTAGGGATCCTTTAAACGTTATTAGGAATTCAATGAAGGGTAGGTTAACTGTTAATAGCCCAATGTTAACGTGAATTACCTTAGCCTTAACCCTAACACCATTCATCCTAATAACCTCCTCATCAAGGAAACGCTGCATATTACGCCTCAGTAGGCTTAACTCCCTCCTATACCCCTCCTTAGTTAAATTAGCGTAGTAGTGCTTAGGGTCGGTGTAGTAGAAAACAGTGTACTGCCTAACAGTGCCGTTGAGATCCATTGTGAAGAAACCCTTAGCGTAAATGGGCTTAACCTCCTCAGACATTACGTCAGTTAAAATAACATGATTATTAAGCTTTTTAGCTAACAGCAGTTACTCTAATCAGTGGTCACTGTAACTTTGATTAGTAAGCCTCAGGCAAGGGTCGGAGGGAACTTTAGAGTAATTAAGATACCTGAGGAGTGTTATAGGTGTAAGCTCTACGGCATATGTATGGGTAGGTTAAGGCCTGGGAGAGCTTATAGGATTACTGAAGTTAGGCCGCTTAAGTACCCGTCCCCATACAAATGCCTACTTAATGGTGATGAAATGGTGCCTGTGGTTGTAGAGGAGGAGAACCTGATATTACCCATTAAGTTACCGTACATTATTGAGGGTTCCATAACCTCCTTCGATAAGTCATGGTGCATATGTCATCCATGCCCCAGTGAAGAGGCTTTACCAAGTAGGGTGAAGATTATTAAGGTGATTGATAGGAGGCAATGCGGCAGCGGTTGGTTCTTCCTAGTGGAGGCTAAACCACTGGATTAAGGGGGGGGGGGTAGGTTAAATTTAAAGCCCGCCCTAGTTAAGGCATCACCAAGCACCTTTATTGCCTTCCCCTCCTCACTGGGTTCATTATCCACAATGGTTAAGGCATAGTCACTTAACTTAACGTTTAATATGAATCCCTTATCTGATCGTATTATAGTGTACACGTGATTATGATTATTCATGGTTAAATTACTCATCTCCTTAACATACGTAATACTCAATGCCGCCAAGGTCGCGGTTAACGCAGCCCATCGATCCGGGTCACCTGCACCATTGTAGCTAACTAGGAATCCATCAAGACTAGCCACGTATATGCCTAGTAAGCCCTTAAGCTGACTCTTAATGTAATTAATGGCTGCTGGTAAATCCTCGGCGCTCTGACTGGTAACACTCATTGGCAAGCCTCTTAGTTGCCGATTTTTAAGCATTTCAGATTGTATTTTGGTGCTTAAGCCTTGATTCAATTAAATGGATTATTTAAAAGGGATTAATTAAGTAGAGTAATCGGTGTTCTATAATGGGGTATGATGAGGCAATTAGGAGGGCTGTGGAGGCTAATGTGCCTAGAACCATGAGTATTCTCGATAAGTACCCATACGTAACCGAGTTGGCTAAGGAGCTTAGGAAGGCTAAGGAGGAGGTTATCAGAAACCTGGAGTACTACGTGGATAAGGCTATGAAATCCATTCAAGCCATAGGGGCTAAGGCGTACTTCGCAAGGGATGGCGATGAAGCCAGGAGAATAATAGGTAATATTGTGGGTAAGGGTAATGTTATAGTCTTAGGTAAGACAATGGTTGGCAGTGAGATTGGGCTTAGGGAATACTTAATCAGCATTGGTAATGAGGTTTGGGAAACCGACTTAGGTGAATTCCTAATACAGTTAACCGGGGATAAGCCAACCCACATAGTTGCCCCAGCCCTACACATGACCAGGGAGAGGGCTGCCAGGGTTATTAAAGAGAAGTTAGGCATAGATGTTAAGGCCGATCCATCTGAAATAGCCCAGACAGCTAGAAGATTCCTGAGGGATAAGTTCTTTAAGGCTAACTTTGGGATAACCGGAGCAAACGCAGTGGCCGCCGACACTGGGGCTGTGCTGCTTATTGAGAATGAGGGTAACATAAGGTTCACCACAGTGTCACCGCCGGTTCACATAGTCTTAACAGGTATTGATAAGATAGTCCCAACACTGCATCACGCATTCATGGAGGTTATGGTTCAAAGCGCCTACGCTGGACTCTACCCCCCAACTTACGTTAACCTAGTGGCTGGACCATCAACAACAGCTGATGTTGAGCAGACTAGGGTTTCCCCCTCACACGGGCCCAGGGAGGTTCACGTAATCCTCCTCGATAATGGTAGGTTAAGGGCCTCTAAGGATGATTTACTTTGGGAAGCACTACTGTGCATTAGATGCGGTAGATGCCACTTCCATTGCCCAGTCTACAGGGCTTTAGATGGTTCATGGGGTGAGTCACCCTACGTGGGGCCAATGGGGGTTATGTGGACTGCTGTGGTTTATGGAATTGAGAAGGCTGGTCCACACGCAATGTTATGCATGCATGCTGGTACATGCCGTGAAGCATGCCCAATGAAGATCAACATCCCTGAAGTAATACAGGGTATTAAGGCAAGGTACACTAAACTAGTGGCTAAGCGGTAAGGGGAACTGGTCATGAGGATTAGTAATAAGCTTGAAATCTCAAGTAACATAACATCAATAATAATGAATAACACGGGTATAGGGTTAAGATTATTCCACGGGGAGTACGTTGAGGGTGAGTTAAGAGGTAGTGGTGCTGCATTACTTAGGAGTTATTGGGATTATGGGGGAATTAGGAGGTATTGGGGTAATGGTGCCTTCGAATTCACCTCAATATACGGTGACTTAGCAGTCTACGTGATAAGAGGCTATAGGGGTGTTATTCAAGGGGAGTTTAAGGTAAGGGGCTTCAGTGGGGTTGATGAATTAGGGGATGGTTCAATTAACGTTAAGCATGAGGGTGGTTTAATGAGAATTAAGGCTACTCAACCAATTAACCTAAGGGTAATGAATAATGGATTCTCATTAACAATTAACGTTAATGATGAATTAAAGGTGGCTGCAGCTGGAGGTGGACAGGTGAATGATGTGGATAAGGTGCTTAACGATGAATCAATCATTGAGTCTAAGAGGAGACTATGGTTAAGCACCCTAATGAGCAATATCAATGGGAGTGATTTAATTAAACTATGCTGGTACGTGATATTAACTAATAGGTGCAGTGTACCTAATCACCCGGCTTTAAGGAAGCCGTTCAACATGCCCAGTAAGTACGTTTTCAGGCATCAATGGCTCTGGGACTCCTCATTCCACTCAATAGTCCTAAGGCATTACGACGTTAACATGGCTATGGAGGAGTTGGAGAACCTAATCCTGAATCAGAAGCCTGACGGTAGGATTCCGCACGAAATATTCATGTCGAAGGAGAGCTGTAAATCCTTCTGGGGTATTGATGACTACTCACCGTGGACAACCCAACCACCTGTATTAGCGGTGGCCATTGATAAGGTTCTATCAGTGAGGTGGAATGATGAATTCGCCGAGAAGGCCTTTAATGCATTAACCAAGTATGATGAATGGTTTAGGAGTCAAAGGGACAGGGATTCAGATCACTTATACGCCTACTTCGATCCACTGGAGAGTGGGTGGGATAATAGTCCCAGGTGGGATGAGGCCATTAGGAGGTTTAGGGAGAATCCGCAGCGTTACGAGGTGTATGGGAAATTAACCATGACTCCAGTTGAGGCTGTTGACTTAAATAGCCTAATTTACCTTCAGAGGAGGGTTATCGCTAAGTTGGCTGAAAGGCTTGGTGAGGTTAATGTTGCCGAACACTATGATGAGATGGCTGATGAGACCGCTAAGGCGGTTAGGAGGATTATGTGGAGTGAGAAGGATGGTTTCTTCTATGACGTGTATGAGGAGGGCCATGAATTAATCAAGGTTAAGACACCTGCAGCCTTCCTAACAATGTTCACTGGAATAGCTACGGGTGAGCAGGCTGAGAGACTGGTGGCGCATTTGCTTAATCCAAGGGAATTCTGGACTACATTCCCGCTACCAAGCGTGAGCGCTGATGAATCAACCTATGATCCAACAGGCTACTGGAGGGGTAGGTCATGGATTAACCTAGTGTGGTTCACGTACCATGGGTTGAGGAATTACGGTTACTATGAGGAGGCCTCCAGGTTACTTAATAAAGTCCTTGAAGTAATGGGTAGGTCAATGACCTGTAATGAGAATTACAATAGTAGCACCGGGGAACCAATGGGTGCCCCTGACTTCGGCTGGACCACACTGATAATAGACATGGTTGCGAGTGAACTGGGTAAGGAGTCCCCTGGGGCTGCGTTTCATTATGGTACTTTACTTAGTTAGATGATTATTTTTGCATAATTCCACGGCCTAAATAGGACTTAATAGCTAAACACTGAATAACCTTTATTAACACCCTCTCCTCTGAATTCTAAAGAGGAGGCGGGAACTGTGGAACCCCAAGCATGTGATAAGGGTGAGTTGGAAGGTATAGTGAATCAACTACTCATTGATGGGTTAGTTAATGGTATTCAAAACATTAACCCAAATGAAACGAGGGTATTGGCTTCATTTGCTAAGGATGACTTCATAACGTATGTTAAGACACTTCATGGAAGTAGGTCATTAAATTACTTATGTAGGCTTTACAGGAATGGTGAATTAAAGGGATTTGTTAACGAGTGGATTGAATTATGGGTTGTTAAGTGGAGGCAGAGGGTTAAGTTAATGTTCCGTGAGAGCCAGGAGGATCAGGGAATGGAGTTTACTGATGATTTAAAGCTAGTGGGTAAGAGGGAGGTTGGTAAGATGGGTAGGTTAATTAGGAGGGCTCTCATTGAGAATAATGAGATATGTGGTATTGATGCAGTATCCAATTACCTAACCATGCAATTCCTAAGAGAGTTAATAGACCTGTATGGTGCTTCAAGGGTTAATCAAATGATTAAGGATAATGACCCAACTGTGTTATCCTACGTGGTCTCTAGGGTTAATGATATCGCCAAGACCCAGCAGCCACTGGTGGTGCTTTTCCTTAAGATTGATGAGAGGAGGCAATTATTCATGTATTAATTCTCAAGCCTTGAAGACACCTGCCTAATTCTAACCCCATAATGCCTAAGCCTCTCTGCATTGGTTGGATGCTCCTTAATTATCACTATCCATGGGTTATCCCTAAAACTATTAGTGTACTTATTCACATGACTTCAGGTGATTTAAGTGTATTTCAATATAATGGTTAAAATAACTAATAGTCTGATAAGCTTCAAGCAGGGATTAGGAATAATGACCCTTGAATTAAAGTTAACACTAGACTGCCCTCGATGCGGTAATAAGCTCACCTTGAGGGAGTATAATAAGTATGTTCAATTATACTGCGATAAGTGCAATCTAAGCGTCACAATACGGAAGAGGATCATATTAATGAGGCATGTTGACTATGATGACGACGTCCTAGACTGGTCCAGTGCATTAGACTTCCTGTACTCGCTATTAAAGGGTAAGGCCACTGCATCATATTGATGTATTCGTTAAAATAGGCATAGGTTTATAAGAGGTACGTAATAATGGGTATTTGCCATGGAGTATAGGTTCATTGCGGCGTCAATAGCCTTAATTATAACATACAGCCTAATAGCGTTAAGGGGTGTGTCAAGGAGGTTTGACGTACCAGCATGGGTAGCCATGCTAATTGGTGCATCAATAATGATAGCCACAGGAGTCGTAACACCCAGTGAGGCCTTGGGTTCAATTAACCTAAACGTAATAATATTCCTCTTCTCCCTCTTCACAATAGCATCAGCACTTGAGGTAAGCGGCTTCCTATCCTACGTAGCCTATAGGCTAGTATCATCAAGCAGGAAAATGTATAACCTGATAGGTAAAGTATTCTTATCATCAGCAGTATTAAGCATGGTTATTTCCAATGATGGATTAGCAGCAAGCTTCACACCGATGATTATTGAGAGTGGTAAGGCGGCTGAAGGCATTGATGTTAAGCCACTTCTATACGCCCTCGCCTATGGGGTTACCATAGGCTCAGTGATGATGCCCATTGGTAACCCGCAAAACCTACTCATAGCCATTGAATCAGGGATACCTAAACCATTCGTGAGCTTCATTAAATACTTAGCAGTGCCAACGTTAATCAACCTGGCGGTAACATACATCTTAATGCTCATCCTCTTTAGGAAGAGGGCTATGGATGACTTAGAGGTTAAGAGAGTAAACATGAGGCTAAATGACCCAGCCTTATCTAACTTAGCATTAGTAATCCTGGTAATTATTGTTGTAGTACTTGTTGCATCAGACCTAGTTGGCTTAAACCTAGATGCGGCGTTAATCGCATTAATTGGGGCAACTGTGGTTTACGCCCTAAGTGATAGGAGGGGGGAGGTGTTGAGTAATGTGGATTGGCAGACGCTGGTGTTCTTCATGGGATTATTCATAGTAAGTGAGGGCGCTTACACTTCAGGTGTTTTAAATTACCTGGCGCATGCATTACCAGCACCAACAACGCTCTGGGGCATTTTCTTAGCAAGCATACTGTTAAGCCAAGTCATAAGTAATGTACCCATGGTTGCATTATACTTACCCTTAATGACAAGCCTAGGTGTTGGGCCAGGGATGATTAATGACTGGGTTGGCTTAGCTGCTGCAAGCACAATAGCAGGTAACTTAACGCTAATAGGGGCTGCAAGCAACATAATAATACTGCAGGCAAGTGAGAAGAGGGGTGGTCCACGCTTCAGTTACGTGGAATTCCTACTCTACGGTATACCAGTAACCCTAGTTAACGCCAGTATTTACTACGCCTACTTGAAGCTCATCTAGCCGGCCACGTGGGGGTTACTGTCCTCAATATTATTGAATTTCACGTACTGTATGAGTAGTTTATTAGGTCCTTAAGCGTAATTAAACCAGGCTTAGCCTCAGTAACCCTACTAGCTAAATTAACAACCACAGCGGCGGTGGCTGGGTCACCTGGTGTTCCACTGCTCCTCCAGGTTATGGTTGGTTCACCCTCAAGCCTAACCTCCTCGAAATTCTCACAGGCAACGCATGCCCTTAACTCAACCCTAATGACTTCACGCCCATTAATTAACCCAACCCCATAACCATCAACACCGCGGACTTGACCAGGCTCAATCTTAAAGTACTGGGTCTCATAATGCTTATCAGCAATTACAGCCTCCTGGCTCTCCCTAACTTCAGTTAGGTTAATGCCAATGATGCCTGCTGTTAAGAGTATGGATTCAGCGAAACCAACGTGTGCCGTTATCTCACCTCTACTTAACGCCTCCTTAAATTGACTAGGAGTCATACCTAGCCCAATCTTCCTCTGGAATGATAGCCTCCTCTCAGCGGCGTTAAGTGACCTAATGATACTTATCTTATCAAGCCTAATCAATGTTGCGGATAACACTGCCGGTAATGCATCAAAGATGAAACCTGGGTTAACCCCGGCACCGAGTACAGTTGAGTCATGGGTCTTAGCGTAACTGTCTATTAGCTCAGCTAAGTCAGGGTACCTGTACCATGGCCATGATAAAGTCTCACAGGTTGATACCACGTCGGCACCAACCTTAATCGCCTTAACCAACTGTGGGTAAACCTTATCTAACCATGTGCCAGTTGAGTGGAGTACAATATCAGGTTTTGAGCTTGATAACACCTTATCAGCATCACCCTCAACCTTAACACCAATGCTCTTACCTAAACCAAGCACTTCACCAACATCCCTACCAACCTTACCAGGGTCAATGTCTATTACCCCAGCAATCTCCATTCCCCTCTCCAACGCAACCCTAGTTATTAATTGACCTATGGGGCCTAAGCCATATACCACAACCCTTAGATTACCCATAATCCTATGGTAACTAGGGGTGTTTAAGTATTGGGTCCTTAATTACATGTAATGTAGGCGCATATATAGGTACTACTTATAAGTTTAATGTTAGTTGACTTAATCATGTGTAGGTTCGCGGCTTTAACCGTAAGTGACCCTGTCTTGGTTAAGGAGACTTTGCTCAAGCTTAAGGAGGCAGCTAGGGTGGATCCAATGGGGCCCAGTGGTGTGGTGGATCACAGTGATGGATGGGGTTTAGCGGTAATGCAGGGTAACCCTAGGGACGGTGTCCTCACATTATATAAGGCCACTAAACCCATTTACAGTGACTCAAGCTTCAACACTATGCTTGAATTGATTACGCAATCAAAGGGTGTGGTTTACAGTGGTGTGGTGCATGTGCTTAACGCCGATGATAAGAGCGTGGTTAACACAATAACAGTGCACCCTGTTAATGCACAGGTTAGTGATGGGGAATTATACCTGGTTCATAATGGTGTTGTGGATAAGTTTAAGGTTTACGAATACTTACGGAGTAAGTACGGTGTTAGGCTTAGGGTTGAGTTAATGAACGACACGTACGTACTAGCTCAATTACTAGCTAGAATCTACGATGACACCGGTGACTTAAGTCATGTATTAAGTAGGTTAGCCGGCTTAATTAGGGATGGTAATTGGCTTAAATCAGCGTTAAATACCGGGATTCTACTTATTAAGCCAAGCGCCGTTAACGTATACGTAACTTCAATGTACAGTTCAAGTGTTTTAAGCAATGAGAAGAGGAGGAAGTACTATAACTTATTCATGATTAAGTCAAGTCTAGGTGCAGTAATGGCATCCAGTACACTTATTAAGGCATATGGCCTAGGTAATGGTACTGTTGATGAGGTTGAGCCTAAGGGTAATGAATTAATACAATGTGAATTAAGCCTAAACTCCATTAACTGCCAGGAGGCTTAAGTAAGGTCCTGTTGATTGGAGGAAATGTTTTTAGCCTTGTAATGATTAAGCTCTAGTGGAGTATAATCCATATAAGGCCTTAGTAAGTGAATTTAAGAGTATTGCAGGTAAATTAACAGGTGTAGAGGATTTACAAGTTATTAAGGCTAGGGCTGGCTTTGGTTACTTATCAATACCTCTCCATGACTTAATCAGGAGTAGGCCTAGCCTAGGTAGTGAGATTAATGAGGGGATTAAGGGGGTTAAGGCTCAATACCTAACTGACTTAAGGTTCATTAATGGGTTCCTAAACACTAACGTTAACCTAATTAACTACAGTAGGCTCGTGCTTGACTCAACCATAGGCCTAGGGCCTGATTACGGTAAGGTTCCAGGTGTAAAGCGGCTTAACGTGATAGTTGAGCATACTAGCGCTAATCCACTTCACCCATTGCACATAGGTCATTGCAGGAATATGGTTCTGGGGGATTCCTTAGTCAGGTTACTTAGATTCATGGGCCATAATGTCTCAGCGAGGTTTTACCTCGATGACACTGGGATCCAGGTAATGTACCTTGCCTTAGGTTACAGTAAGGTTAGGGAATTAGCTAAAAACCGTATTGAATCAGGTCAAAAACCAGACCACGTAATGTGGGTAATATACTCAGTAACCAATGCCGTTGCTGAGGTGCAGAGGATTAGTAAAGTACTTGAGGGTAAGAGTGAGGAGGAGTATAGGGAGTTGATTAAGGAGAGGGATGAGTGGGTTGGGGTTATTGCTGATTGGTTAAGTAAGGATAAGGAACTCGTCAATGCTCTGGTTGAGGCCTTATCAAGCATTGACGTTAACGCTGAGGTTGCTAGAATGGCTAAGATGTATGAGGATGGTGATGAAAAGGTTAAGGGAATTGTGAGGGAGGCTGTTAACCTAGTCCTTAAGGGTTTTGAGGAAACCTTCAAGTTATTTAACGTTAAGTTCGATTCATACGACTGGGAATCAGAGATAGCGGTCTACAGTGGTTTAGCTAAACGCATAATAATGGATCTAGTTAAGGCAGCGCCGAAGTACGTGGAGTTTAAGGATGGTGTATACGTATTCAGGGCTGATAAGGCTGCCGCCGAGCTTAAGCTCTGGGATGAGCTTAAACTACCTAAATTCATACCACCTGCCACGTTGAATAGGAGTGATGGGACGACACTATACTTAACTAGGGACGTAGCCTACGCAGTATGGTGTTTAACCAACTGTAACCCGGACGTCGTGGTAAGGGTTATTGCAGTGGAGCAGACTCACCCCCAGGCTCAGTTGAGGATAATGCTTAAGCTACTTGGCTATGATGCATCCCGCATAGTGCACTACGCCTACGAGATGGTTAACCTAGGTGAGGCAAAGATGAGTAGCCGTAGGGGGCAGGCGGTGACGATTGATGGCCTCCTCGATGATGCTGTTAAGAGGGTTAAGGCAATAGCCTCAGGGCGCAGTGGGTTGAATACGGATGATGTAGCCTACGCAGTGGCGGTGGGGGCTATTAGGTATTACTTCGTCTCAGTTTCACCAAGTAAGCAAATAGTCTTCGATTGGGGTAGGGTATTGGATATGAATCAGAACAGTGGCCCATTCATACAGTACACCTACGTGAGGGCCTACTCAATATTAAGTAAGGCGAACCTAGACCACATTCAATACACCGTGCCCCCTACCTTAAGTCAGGAGGAGGGTGACTTAATATTAATGATTGGTGAATTCCCTGAGGTTTTATTAAGGGTTTCAGAGGACCTTAAGTTGGAGAACCTGGTTAGTTTCATGAATAGGTTAGCCCTAGAGTTCAATACCTTCTACGAGAAGTACCCTGTCTTAAATGCCGAGCCCGGGCTTAGGGAGTTTAGGCTTGCCTTAGTTAAGGCTGTTAAAATAGTGTTGGAGAATTCAATGAATATACTGGGTATACCGGTGTTGAGTAGAATGTGAACCTACTCAGCTAACTTAACGTTAATCTTAATCCCACTCCTAATGTAGTACTCATCCAACCTACCCCTAACACTAACTGTAACGAGTAGTTCAGTGTCCACTGGGGTTCTAATGCCCTCAGCCAGCTTAACCAGCACCTTATCCTCACTTATCAGTATCGACCCTATTGATGGATCCTTTAAGGCAGCGTCAACAACCTTAAAGTAACCCCTAATCATACCCCTCTGGTATAGTTGAATAATGGCGTACTGCTTAACGTTAACCGGATTTATAATGACTCTCTTAGCCATAATCCTCTTAATTGCTGAAACCAACCTGTAATCACTGAGGGATTCAACGAATATTACGAAGCCAAGTACAATTATCACTAGCGAGAAGACTATATCCAGGAATAGCGGGGAGATGACTATAGTAGCCATTACTTAACCTAACCACGGTGAGCTTAATAAACACTATCCACCCAAGCCCCACAGCCATCTAATTAATACTAATGCAGTGGTTAAGTATAATTGTTTTAAACTGATTACATTTACTACACCATGGGATAGTAAAATTTTTAAAACAGTGTAAGCAACGCCTTTATTAGAATTAATAATGTGACGGTGGCCTTAATAATGGCATTAGTGTTAATGGGGATTATAGCGCTTCTAGTTAATTCCCATGTCGGTTACCGTGACCCGAATAATAATGAATTAACTGATTGCTCATTAAACACCACTGTTAACGTGGATGGGTCTTATAGTGCCTCAATACCATCAAGCGGCTTCACGGTTAGTGTTTCAATAGGGACTCAGTCACCGGACATGAATGCCACTGAGGCCTACGTAAATGTGGTAACCAGGGCTAATGAAGCAGTTAACCTAGTTAAGGAGCTTGGATTAAACTACACCAGCTCCTTCTCAATGAACCCGCAGTATGGTTCATACAACGTATTTGAGGGTTATGAGGCATCCTTCTCAATGACCGTAATAGTACCATTAAATCAAACCTTGCTGAGTGAATTATTAACAGGCTTAGTTGGCGTTAGGGTGAATAGTGTCTCAATAAGCTCCTACATAAACCCGAAATTAACCCAGGAGGCTGAGTTATATGTCTTGAAGATGGCTGTATTAAACGCTTACAGTAAAGTTAATGCCATAGCTGGTGCATTAAATGAAACCGTAGTCTCAGTTAAGGTTGTTAATGAACAGTATTATGTTATTCAACCTTACACATCATCATTACCATCACCGCCTCAGGTTAATCCAGGGCCAGGATCAGTCAGTGCATCAGTAACAGTTATTGCGGTGTTGTGTAAGGGTTAATCCATGGCGTTAAGCTTACTTAAGCTGAGAATAATTCCATTATTTGAATCACTGTATTAATGAATACACCTCCTGCATTACTGAGTTTCAGGGATTAAGTGAATTCAGCTTAGGACCACTTCATCAGTGTTCAGACGTACTCCCTCACATCACTTACATTTATTCAAGCGGTAAGTTATTAAGCCTTATCCGTGTTAGACTACGTGTTGAATGAGGGCTATAGGTTTAGTTAAGCCATGTGAGGTTACTAGGGGGATTGTTTACGTTGACTCCATGCTTGGTTGGTTATCTAGATGGCTGAGGATGATTGGGGTAATGACCATATATAGGGATGACTTCAGTGATGATGAGTTAGCCGGCTTAGGTGGATTAGTTATAACTAGGGATAGGGGTTTATTCAATAGGCGGCGTGGCGATACCCTACTCCTCCTGACTGATAATCATGTTCATTGGTTAGTTGCATCATTAATGGTGCTTAACGTTAAACCAATCATAGGTGATAACTCACTATGCCCAGTATGCGGTGGTAGGTTAATTAAGGTGGATTCAAGGAATGCTGCTGGTGAAGTACCAGTTAACGTCATTAAAAGGAACCCCACACTCCTCAAGTGCGAGTCATGCGGCAAGTATTACTGGGTTGGTAGTCATCACAGGGGTATTGGACGTACATTAAACATGGTTAATGAATTAATTAGTAAATGCAGTATTAAGCATAATGGTTCTGAATGCCTAGTGAGCTGCCTCACCCTTTAGGGTGAGGCTTCCTTTCATTACTCCACCTTGCCAGTCCTCTAGAACTGGTGACGAGTGTTGCTTGAACGCATTAGTTAAAACCCTACCTCACCTTAAAAAGACGAGGCTTGCCGTTCTTTCATAAACGTGAATGAGTGGGATTAAGGCTTCAAGTACCCGCAGTTTGGGCAGTACCATGTGTTGTATTGTTCATCCCACTTAAGCCTGTGGAAGCATCTTGGGCATGTGCCTGGTGGTGGTGTTAATGCGCCGTTACTGTACAGTATTTTCCTAACCTGTCTTTCACTTAACCCGACTTTACTGGATATTGACCTTATTGATTCACCGTACTGGTACAGTGCCGTAACAGCCTTAGCTAGGCTTGGGTCGATTCTAGTTGCCTTAACAATACCCTTAGCCCTAAGTGCAGCCCTAGTCCTCTCCCTGATTAAGTATCTTTCATAGTCCGCCGCCCAAGCCAGTATGCTTAACACCAGTCTCCTAACCATTGGGTTAAGGTCCTGTAGGAACTCCTCACGGACACTGATTATGCTTATACCATCCTCATCAAGCCTCCTAAGTAGGTTGAATAAATCAGTGAAGCTCCTACTAAGCCTATCAAGACTGTAGACGACAATTAGGTTTACCCCATTAGCCTTAGCGTAATCCACAGCCCTCCTAAAACCAGTCCTCTCCAAGGCAGGCACGCTACCGCTTACGCCCTGATCAATGAAGAATTCCTTAACCTCAATACCCCTCATTGAGGCGAATTTAACAACACCCTCACGTTGAGCATCAAGACCAAGCTCCTGCTCCTCCGTGGAAACCCTAAGGTAGGATACTGCATTAACCACTCATTAGGCGGGTAACAGGGAGTAATAATGCTTGTGTTTAAGGGATTTAAAGGGAGAAAGGTACTTAAGGCATGTTTCGCATTAGCTTCTGCCTAGTGTTATTATCAAGCATGTTAAGTACCCTACTGATTATTGCAGCATCCCTATCGGCAAGCCTCTTATCAAGGCTTGACACCACGTTTCTCCTAAGTGTTAAACCGGCCTTAACGACATCATCTGGGTAACTGGCCAGTATCCTCATTGTTGTTATACACCAGTTAATGTACTCATCGTCGGTGGCTTTTTCAGCTAGGGTTTGGATCACGGATTTCAACGCCTTAAAGGCGTCATCCTGCTTCATCTTAAAGAGCCCCTCTAAAACACCCCTAATGGTGCTTTCCCTCTGTTTTTCAGGCATTCTGGCTACTGATATTGGGTCTAGTTGAGTTGACATGGATTAATGAATTATTTTACTGCTTAAATACATTACGCTAAGTTGTGTAGCATTAAGTACCGTGATTACTTTAATGGGTTTCTCATTGAGAGTGATTTACGTGTTTTATAATGGGGAATGATTTATTAATGAGCTAAGGCCGATATCGATATGGCGCTTAACCTAAGTGAGGATGTGTTAAGGGATATACTTAAACCAAACTACTCAATACTAGTTGTCTGGGATGTGCATAAGGCCCTCTATAACTCAATATTCAATAAGGATGAGTTCCTAAACGCCTTAAACAGGGTTATTGAGGCAGCCAGGAGGGTTAAGGTGCCTGTGGTTTTCACTAAGATAACACCATACCCAAGGGGCTTTGAACCACCGGCTTCTAGGCTAGTGCAGTGGAGGGGTGGATTTAGACCTGAGGACATGGAGTTAGTTATTCAGCCCCAGGAGAATGAAATAGTGCTTAATAAGAATACTTGGAGCATATTCGTTGGCACTAACTTTGAACTCCTACTACGTAACTCAGGTAGGTCAACAATAGTATTCACAGGCATTGCAACAGAGATTGGTGTTGAGACTAGTGCTAGGCATGCATATGCCTTAGGCTTCATACCAGTCATAATCAGTGACGCGGTTTCATCGTACAATAAGGATGGGCATGAGAGATCCCTGCAAAACATGAGGATGTTCTTCCCAGTAATAACCTCAAGTGAGTTAGCTAAAATATGGGCTTAACCAGGCGTTAAAAAGTTAAGTTTATATTCTTCAGCGTCAATCTTATTATCCTGTAATGGTTAGTTTCATTACTGCTAAAGTCATGGAGTTCCTGGAGAAGTGGATTAAGGAGAATGGGCTAGTGGAGGTGGATAAGGGTGATGATTACGTAATCTGCAGGGAGGGTAATAATACAGTCATGTATAGGGGTCTTTACTTGGAAATACCCACTGAGGGTGATGTTGCTAAGGAGATTGCCCTAATGGCTAAGGATAGGGTTCTCTACAATAAGTACTACATAGTCACCACGCCTGAGGTGGTGAATTTCATAGATGGTGGTTTAATTAAGAAGCTTGGTATAGGGGTGATGGTTGCTGATGACTCATCAATTAAGGAGGTTATGAGAAGCATACCCATTGAGACAACACCCAGTAGGGGGAGGGATGCTGATCAGAGGATTGAGCACCTGGAGAGGGTTATTAATACCCTTGAGGGTAAGGTTAAGGAACTTGAGGATAAGCTTAACCAATTAACACAGGTGGTTAATGAACTTAGACGCGGCACCCAGAGGGGTGAGGAAACTGCACGAACAGGGGTGATGGAGCAGGGGGTTAATGTGCAGGTACCTGATAATGTGCCAAGCTTCATTAAGGATAACCCATGGTTAGGTATATTAATGAGTAAGAGTGAGTCAACTTAAGTCTTAATACCTTAATCAGCATGCATATTGATAATGCTTTAAAACTAAGACAGGGGATTCAAGCCTAATGAGTGTAAGTAACTTAATTACCAGCATAGTAATAAGTTTTGACGATGGTTCAACCTGCAATGTTGATTCACCCTCAGCCTCCTTCAACCTCTGTGGTTTTGGTTCAGGTGAATTAAGGGTTACTAGTGATGAATCAGCATTACTAATAGGCTTAACCCTTAAGGCAAGTAAACAATTAAGCAAGTACCCAGTATCACTGGTGCTTAATCAACCTAAGCCAAGTAGGGTGCTTGCCTTAACCTTCCTAGGCCTAGCAGGCCCATTCATCGGTAAGGCCTTCGGTTACTATAACTACGTTGCCCAGGGTAAGCAGCCTAGGTCCGAGCCACCGCCTGATAAACCAGAGTACCCACCGGGGGTTAAGGCAAGTGGTTTAGTTGAGTCTGATCCATTGGACTGCTGGTCCTACCCAATGCTTGTTAATAATTATGGTGAACTACACCCATACACCGTAATGGTGCTTATTGATTCAGGTAATGGATCATACACAGCATTATTCACCTTCTCCAACAATCAATTAACCGCATGGCTTGATAAGGGCCTAGTGATAAGAACCTACACCAGTAAGCCCAGTGACGAGGTTAAGTTAAGTTACGTAGCCTCCATAGCCACAGGCAGTGACCCATACGATGCAGTGGCTAAGGCTGTTTCCTCAGCCTCCAGGGTTACTGTGTTTAAGACGAGGAGTCGTAAGGCTAAGCCCCTATTCATGAATGGGTTAGGGTGGTGTAGTTGGAATGCATTACTCAGTGATGATTTAAGCCATGATAATGTGGTTAAGATAGTTAAGGGGCTTAGGGATAGGGGAGTACCCATTAGCTGGGTTATTATTGATGATGGTTGGCAGGACCTTTGGAATGGTGTAATTAATAGCATTGAGCCAAGTAAGGTGAAGTTCCCAAGGGGCTTTAAAGCCGTGGTGGATGAGTTAAGGAACCTGGGTGTTAGTAATATTGGATTATGGTTCACCATAAACCTATACTGGAACGGCGCCTCTGAAGCCTTCATTAAGGCTCTTAACGCTGAGGGCTTTAAGACAAGTAGAGGCTACGTACCTAAGCCTAACCTTGAGGACTCCTTCAAGCTCTATGATGCCTGGTTCAGGGTGCTTAAGAGTAATGGCTTCAGTTTCGTTAAGGTTGATAACCAGTGGTCAATACACCACTTATACAGGGGGTTTGCAAATGATGCCGAGGCCGCTGCGGCCGTTGAATTAGGCCTTCAATTAGCAGCCACCACTAATGGTTTAGATGTATTAAACTGCATGAGCATGCTCCCCGGTAACTACAGTAACTACGCCATTAGTAATGCCTTAAGGGTTTCAATAGACTACATCCCAATGTGGAGGACTGACGCTAAGCTTCACACAATGTGGAGTGCCTACAATAGCCTACTCTACAGTAACTTCGGTTACCCCGACTACGACATGTGGATTAGCTACGACCCATCAGCAAGGCTAATAGCCGTCAGCCGCATATTCAGCGGTGGCCCAGTATACATTACTGACCGTGAACCTGAGAAAACCAATGTTGAGTTAATTAAATGGATTACACTCAGTAATGGCGAGGTCATTAGGGTTGATGAACCAGCATTACCAACTAGGGATATCTTATTCAGAGACCCCTACAATGAGACTGTACTACTTAAACTAGCCTCAACAGTCAATGGTTACCCAGCCATCGCCTTCATGAATGTTAATAAGAATGGTGTAAGGATTAGTGAGGAGTTTAAACTAGTTAATATGCCCATGAAGTTAAATGGCCAATACGCATACTACAAGGTGATTAGTGGGGATTGGGGCATCGTTAAGCCTGATGATTCAATTAAGGTTGAGTTAAGTGAATTAGAGGCTGAGGTAGTAGTGCTGGCGCCATTAATCAACGGTAAGGCTGCATTAGGCATAGTGGAGAAGGCGCTGCCACCATACGCAATTAAGGCAACCCCAATTAACGGTGAATTAATGGTGGAGGCTAGGGAGGATGGAACAATGGCTTACGTGAAGGAGGGGAGGATGGAGAGAATTAGGGTGAAGGCAGGGGAGAGGGTAAGAATATGATGAAAATCACTTGATTCCTGTATAATTAATCACGCAGCATGATTCACAGGAACCTCTAGGTATTACAACCAACCACAGTGAGAGTGACCCATGAGGGTAAAGTGTTTGATTACCGGTTGACACTAATTGTTCAGGCTTATTAATAACTAAGTAGTACCAAGCATCCATCATTAATACCGTAACGTTACCAATACTCAATACATTCACCTGAGGCGACCTTACCGCTAACAATGGTACAATGTAATCATAAGTAATGGAGCCTATTAATTCACCACCCTTATAGGCACTTAACGTCACGAGGTAACTACCGTTATAGTACGTGGTGTTGAAGACCCTTACGTTAATTGAATAATCACCCATGGTTACGTTACTGAGCCATATTAAGGCATTATTAATCGATAATTCAACTGGCGCATAACAGTACGTTAAATTACCTATCACCAGTGAATCAGAGTTAACAACCCTAATGCTCAGTAAACTGTTAAGACTAATACCATGCAGGTATTCCTGAGGCGGAGATGAGTTCACTGCCTCTAGGAGCAGGGTCTTCGTTTCATTAATCCCCCAGGAAATTAACGACGTATACATTAATTGAGGATTATTAACCGGGTGTCTTATCGTTAATATAGTTATACTAATTGCATACACACCCACTAGGAGTAGGATAGTTAAGATAACTGGCATCATATAAAAGTTCACCGGTCCCCGCCTAGCCATATGTGAGAAACAGTGGAGGCTTTAAACCGTTAACCCCCTTAACCACGCATAATACACATCAGTATTTCTAATCTTTTTGGGATTTTCGCTACTGATTACAGTGTTCCCATTGGTATATAGCAGGCCAGGGAGGCCGTGAATGTGATCCTCGGGATGCCTTCAGAGAGGTACCAAGGATCCTACCACAAACCCCACAGGCAAGTGTCCTTAGACCTGATGTGGTGCTAACAAACCCACCATTCACCAAGTGGGGTAGCCTTGAGAGGGACTATGGGACTTGTGATGTCCACAATAGAGGGACTGAGCTATGGTAGGTACATAACGAGGGGACGCTAGCCTCCAGGTAATATTCATCTTCACTCATAGACAGCATCCTAAGGTACAGTGGGCTATTGATCACTGTATTACCAACATCCACCTTCCACATAATATACGGCAGGGACTCAAGGAACTACTCAGGGAGAGGTATATGGTGAAAGCAATAATAGGGAATGGGTTAAGACCCTCATTCTCAGCGGACGGTGTCTTCAAGAAGGTCATTATGGTGGCCGTGAAGGAGCATGGCGAGGCACCCACGGCATCATTAGGGGTATTGAGATGTAAGGCCTGAATTCTTCTTCATACTAAACAAACACTGGAAAATCATGGAAGAGCGGTGGGACTCGGTGAGGATAGGAAATGGGCACTAGGAACTAACCATCAGCAGGAACTACCTGGTAAAGACCCTACACAAACCAAGCCTATACAGCCATAGAATAATTGCAGACGTAAACACATTCATGCCTTCAATACCCCTGTTGAAATTAATGAACTACCAGTTGTCTTACAGGAATATATCAAGTGGGGATTAAATCAAACACTGCAAAACCTGCCATGAATGCGCATGGAAAGTACTGGTATAGCCACGTTTACAGGCAGGTGATGATTAAGAGGCCGTTTGGAAGGGTCTTCATACTGGATAAGGTGGACCTGCTCTTCAGGAATAGAGTGTTTTCGCAAACTACATCAGTGAAGAGGTTGCTGCATCCAAGAACTTCTACATCATAAAGAACATAAACAACACCAGGCAAAACTCCTAATCAGCTGGTTCAACGGCACAATATTCATCACAACCCTAGCACTACTGAGCAGGAGAATACCCTATGAGCTGGCGGTCACAGTGAATGGGTAAGTGGCGCCAGTACTTATTATTACCTGCCACTATACTGAAATACTGAACACCGGCAGTGAAGTTCCCAATGCTGGTGCACGTCCACGCTGTTCCATTTACAGAAACATTAGCACGGCACATATACTGTTGCATATTGGCTGTGCATGTGTAACCGCCAATGCTTATACCAGTCAGTGAGACCGCAGTACCGCTCGTACTGTTTAGGGCTAGGGTTACGGTCTGTATATTTATGGTGTGGTCTTTGCTGCTGAGCCTGCTAGTCCGAAGGCTCATACGGCCACTGCGACGGCTAATGCTATGGTTACGGCTATTAGTATTATTGTGGTTACCACTTTGCTTATTCTCAATTTCTATTTATTCTGGCCTGCATTGTGAGTAATTGAATGTTGTTAATATACCTTCCTAATCGTGTTTCTATCTTCTTTTCAGCATTAATTTGCTCTTTCTACGGGTATATCACTGAGGGGCTTTTATTTTTATTAATGACTTTTTGCCCCCTTCTACTGCTTATTCACCGGCACTGAGTGTTTTCCTTCTTGGGTTCTGCAGTTGCTTTGTGAATGGTTTAACGCCGTGAGTCCCCTCACGTGCCTGATCCTCAGTATCTAACCTCTCCAGGGTTATCTATACTATTAAACCTAATCGCCACGTTAGCCGGTCCTCCCAATGCCCAGCGCCTCCGAGGTTCGTGAGTATTAGCACCTTTATTAATGTGAACCCTGCCTTGTATTGTAGTGAATCCGTAGTTAATGTTTTCAGCATGGCCTTTATTTCTACTGTATCCATCTTTACTATTCATTAGCACTACTTTCTACGATATTTGTTAAATTCTCCACGTATACTCCATGGTGAGGGGTGCGTTTAATTTCCGTTAAATAACTCTGTTGTTCATGGTCATCATCTATGCGACCATCATAATGACTCAGAACTCGAGATCATGATCACGGTTTTTCCCTCAGCCTGCTCCTTATCAACTTCCCCCTGGGGTTGGGGTTTAATTTAATAATTAAATGTAATCTTCATGAGAAAAAATTTATAAATAGTTAATTTATAATATTTTATAATGGTTAGGGTTTATCTGCATGATGTGACTAAGGTGTTTAGTAAGTCAGTGATAGCTTTGGATCATGTGGAGCTTGAGGTTAAGTCGGGTGAGTTTATGGTGGTTATGGGTCCCTCTGGGCATGGTAAGACCACGCTCCTTAGGATTACGGCTGGGCTTGAGGAGCCCACTGATGGTGATGTTTGGATTGGTGATAAGCTAGTGGCCTCAGCTAGGAAGGGTGTGTTTATCCCGCCTAAGGATAGGAATGTGGGTATGGTGTTCCAGAACTGGGCCCTTTACCCACACATGAAGGTTTTCGATAACATAGCCTTCCCCCTGAGGATTAAGAATATGCCCAGGCAGGAGATTGAGAAGAAGGTTAAGGAGGTCGCAGAGGTGCTGGGTATTGCGGAGACCCTCGACAGGTACCCAAGGCAGTTATCGGGGGGTCAGCAGCAGAGGGTTGCCATTGCCAGGGCCTTAGTTAAGGAGCCCCAGGTCCTGCTCATGGATGAGCCCTTTAGTAACCTTGATGCCAGGGTTAGGGTTATGGCTAGGGCCTTCGTGAAGGATATACAGAGGAGGCTGGGCATAACAACGATACTAGTGACCCACGATCCAGCCGACGCGTTGACTCTCGCTGATAGGATTGCTGTGCTTAGGAGGGGTGTGGTGCAGCAGATTGGGTTGCCCAGTGAGGTTTATGATAAGCCGTTCAACATCTTCGTTGCCAATTTCATTGGTGATATAAACCTGATTGAGGGTTTCATAGAGAGTAATGGCCCAGGGGTTTTGTTCAATGGCGGTGATGTGAAGATACCCCTAAGTGAAAAGTTGTTGGAGGCCCTGGATGAGCGTTCCAGTGTGGTTCTTGGTATTAGGCCCGAGGATATTGTGTTGAGTAGAGAGGAGTTACAGGTTGGTGATGGGTTGGTTAATGTGGGTAGAGGTGTTGTGGAGATTTCGGAGTTTGCAGGTGGTAAGTTCAATGTCATGGTTAGGATGAGTGGCATAGAGTTGAAGGTGGTTTCCTCGAGTAGTTTCGGTATTGGTGACCAGGTTAATGTGTACTTCAACATGAATAAGATTAAGCTCTTTAATAAGTCAACCGAGACCCTAATCTACGGTTAATAATCCACAGATTAAAACTGAAGGTGTTATTAGGCTCAGAGCCATGGCCAGAGAGGCACTTTGAGGTACCAATAATTTCCATGAATGACTCATACATAAAGTACCTCTTTAACAATAGGTACGGTACAAGCCAATCCACTTGGAATAAGATACCCAAGGCAACATAGCAATGAGGGCTAGGGGCCTTGGTGCCCGTAGAGTCATAGTCACGGAGGTAGACCCGGTGAGGATGCTCGAGGCTATTTTTGAAGGCTTCGAGGTCATGCCCATGAACGAGGCTACAGAGGTTAGCGACATCTTCATAACGACCACTGGGATATTAATATAATAACCTTGGGACACATACTCAAGGTGAAGGATGGGGCCATACTGGCCAATGCGGAGCGCTTCAATGTGGAGGTTGACGTGTCCAGCTTTGAGGAGGTTGCTTGAGAGAAGGACCACCTAGGAATAGTGCAGGCTACCCAATGGTAAGAGGGTTTACGGGCTAGGTAAGGGTAGGCTGGTCAACCTGATGGCTGCGGAAGGTCATCCAAGTGAGGTTATGGATATGTCCTTAGTAATTAGTAATTCAGATGCCTGCTGTGGAGTACATCGTTAAGAATAAGGGTAAGTTACCACTTGGTGTTCATAAACCTCCCGGTGAACTGGACATGGAGGTTACTAGGCTTAAGTTGGAGACCATGAGTATAAGGATTGATCAATTATACTGAGGAGTAGAGAAGGTACATTAGTGGCTGGAAGCCGGGTACTTGATTCTTAAATTTATGCTTGTGATTCCTTAAACTAATGATGTTAATACCCTCATCATTTGGGTGTTTACCATATTTCAAAATAGATAATCAATAACGAGCCTAAACACCACATACATAGGTTCCTTCATGACCATAGCACTACCCACGGAGCCCAATCCACACTCCTGGTCTATGTAAATAGTGCATTAACCCCAGTGCCTCTCAATGGCAGCAATGTGATAATACTCGTTTTAGGCATGCCTCAATATACATACTCTACATGCTTAGACTCACGGTATCCAGCGGCTTCGTCACACTAAACGTTATTATAACTCAACCCTCTACGCTTATAACTACGTGTTGATTTACAATATAACACTATCGCTCATGAAATTTTTGTTTCCCTATATGTGGAAAAACTTAAAAGGAAGAAGTAATAGACTCTATTTATGACGAGGAATATTCATAAGTCTGGGATCTCTAGAACGGTGCTCATAGTCATAGTGGCCGTGGTTGTGGTTGTTGTGGTGGTGGGTGGTGTGGTTGCGTATTATGTAACAAGGCCAACGCCAACGCCAACGCCCAAGTCAATTCTATTCTATACCTGGTGGGCCACCGAAGGTAGGGTGGCTGGTGAGCATACCTGGCCCCTGTTTTCGCAGTACTTCCATATTTCCGTTTCACCGTATGTTGTTCCCGGCGCTGGCGGTACTGCCGCTAAGTATGCTATTATAGCGTTGATAGAGGCTGGTAAGCCTCCAACCGCATTCCAGAGTCATGAGGGGCCTGAGATGGTTAGTTATATTGAGATTGCGCCCCAGGGTGCTAATTCATTCTATAACACAACCTCATACTGGATGTCATTGGTGACCACGGGTAATGTGTCCATCCCAGTAATAGAGGCTGGGATGTACAATGGCCATATGTACCTATTCCCAGTTAATGTACATAGGGGTGCGCTCCTATTCTTTAACCCACAGGTACTTCGTGAGTATAACCTACCAATACCAACCACAATAGAGCAGTTATACTATGATGCCAAGGTTCTATATCAGCATGGAATATGCTTCATGATACCGGGCGCGGACAGTGGTTGGGATCAATTCAACCTATGGGAAAACATATTCCTGGCACTGGGCGGGCCCAAGTTATACATGGAGTTCCTATACGGAACCCTTAACTTAAGTGACCCACAGGTTCAGGAAATAATTAACGAGACCAACACCTGGTTCCTGAAGTTCCAAGCCCTCGACTGCCCAGGCTGGGAGTCCCTGACCTGGACCCAGGGGCTAGCTTGGGTTATTGAGGGTAAGGCAGCATTCCAGACACTTGGTGATTGGTGGGTTAACTATGCCTATGACTTCCTAAACGCAACAACATACCCAGCAATACCACCATACACCAGCTGGACCAACATAACAGTCATGACGGAGCCATTCCCAGGGACAGCCAATGTATATGCGCTGGACGTTGATGCAGTGGCTGTGCCCGTGAGTCCCGAGGAGAAGTATGGTGTTTTGTTTGCTGAGTGGTGGAGCTCCTGGTATTGGGGCAGTGGGATACCCGGTGGCGATCCATCATGGACCAAGTGGAAGTCAGCCACATTTTACACCAACATAACCACGGACTACTACAACACGCCAGAGCAGTGGTGGAGTTATCAGCAATTGACGAACATGAGTAAGAACCCAAGTGATTGGTGTAACTTTGTTTATCAACTAAGTGATGGTGGGGTATTCGATGACGTATTTGCACAGGTTAATCAAGGACTACTCACATACGCCGAGGTGGGTTCTGTGGGTACGTCTCAATGGATGAGCACCCTGGCCTCGGCATTAGCTGAGGAAAAGGCAGAGTGGTTGAAGGCCAATAGCCTAGGCCTTGGGTACCTGGGCTGGCCAGGGCATTACCTGGGCTGTTACGTACCACCGTGGGTTAGCAACACCAACACCTCGGGTAGCTAGTACGGTGATTTTTATGAGATCTAATCTCAAAATTATATTTACATTTTCCCTACCCGTACTATTCTTCGGCGCCTTCTTACTCTACATATTCGCGTGGACTTATTACTACTCGTTTACGAATTGGTCATTATTTAATCCAACGCCTCAATTCGTGGGTTTACAGACATACATTAAGATTTTAAAGACACCAATCACCGTAGCCTCCCTGGAGAGGTCCCTGCTACTTGCGGTATTAGTTGTTGCTGCTGGTAATGTGGTTGGTATTGCCATAGCCGGCTTATTATTCTTCCTAAGGAGTAATGTTCAGCGTAATGTGTACCTATCAATAATAATATACCCATTTGCAATGCCCATGATAGCCAGCGCCTTCGTATGGCTGTGGCTGTATAATGTTCAGTATGGGTTTGACTGGCTGTTTAAGTTAATGGGGCTACCCACAATTAATTGGCTGGGCTCATCAAATGCCTTCTGGAGCATATTCTTAATCACCATCTGGGCATACTCAGGGCTTGCGGTCCTCTTCTACCTGGCAATGCTCATGAATGTACCATCATCAATAATCGACGCCGCTAAGGTTGATGGCGCGGGCACAATGACCATATACCTAAGGGTCCTGCTACCCAATGCTAGGGGGGCCCTCATAATATCCTCAGCATTACTATTCCTCTTTGCCCTGAGAATATTCTCATTACCCTACGGCATGGTGGGTCTTAACCCATTCGTGGAGACCGCGGTGATAAACCTGTACTGGGACTATATAACCGAGTTCTTCGCTGAATCCACCGCAATAGCCGGTATATTAATCGCCATATCCGTTGCAGTAATAGTACCCTACGCATTGTATGGGCTGAAGAGGTGGGTGCTGCAGGGGTGATGTGAATGCCCAGCGCCAGGTACGTACTTTATCAGCTGGTCCTTGGCGTAATCATTGCGATTTGGTTAATACCACTCTATGCCATGGTCATTAACTCCTTCAAATCCAACATGGATGCTCTATCAACACCGGTGCTTATACCTCGGGGGTTCCATGTTAGTAATATAGTCACCGCGGCCCAGGCGTTGGCGTATGGCTTAGTTAATAGTGTGATTGTTGTGTTACCCACTGTGGTAATATCCACATTACTGGGCGCCTTATCGGCATTTGGATTCTATAGGGTTAAGCATTGGCTTAGTGACTTCCTCTTTACGCTAGTGGCCATAGGCACCTTCATACCCTATCAAGTGGCTGCTGTACCGCTTGTGAAGATAATGGTGCCCCTGGGACTCTTTAACTCCTACTGGGGGTTGATACTGGCATACTTAATATTCTTCGTACCCGCAGGGGCCTTGTTAATGTCCATATTCATCTCAGTAATACCCAAGGACTATGTGGAGATGGCGTACATAGACGGTGCTAGTGACTTAACGGTGTTCCTGAGGATAGTACTACCCCTGACAATGCCCGGTGTCATAGCTACTGCAATATACATACTAATAATGTCCTGGAACAACTTCTTCATACCACTGGTCGTCATAAAATCACCTGAGTTAAGGCCCATAGCACTCGCCGTTGAGAGATACATGGGCGGTTACGGGGTACTGTATAATGAATTCTACGCTGCGGCATTAATAGCGGCTATAGTGCCGCTGGTGATCTTCATACTACTGGGTAGGTACTTCATAAGGGGGTTGCTGGCCCTGGGCGCTGGCACAAAGGGTTGATAAATCAATCCCTAAAACCTAGGACATTATTTAATAATTGTTGAGATTAAGGATATAAGTGAGGTCCCTAGGCATGGTAACTCATCCGTTAAGGTTAGGATTATTATGAATGGTGTATGCGGTAGTGATAGGGAGATTGTTAATGATAGGTTATCAATGGCGAGGCCACCACCAATAAGGATTGGTTAATACTGGGCCATGAAGTGGTGGCTGTCGTGGAGGACTCTGGGGTTCCTCGATTTAGGTCTTGCGATTACGTTATGCCCATTAATAGGAGGAGTTATGGTGGTAAATACCCCAACTGTCTCGTGGGTAAGCCCCGACTTTTGCAAGTTTGGTGAGTTTGTGAGGAGGTTACTACTGGTGGCTATGTTCACCAAACTTCAGGAGAATTTATTAAGGCAAAACATGCTACTACGTAGTATTGACACTGAGGAATTGAAGAATACTGTGATTGAATTAGTTGAGAAATACGTTAATAAAACCATGATGAAGAATATTCCAATATTTCCACTAGCAACCGTAGCCATTGGCGCAGTAGCCGCTGCATTAGCCTTTGTATATTGGTAAAAGTGGATTAAATGTAGTATTCAATATTGTCTACCAGTATGAAGGTATTAGCGACCTCAGTAGGCGAGTACATGTTTAAGAATATTATAATGAATATGAATAAATCGAAAATCCCAAAAGGAATTTTTAGAGGGTAATTAGAATGGTTTTTAAGCCAAGAATATTAGTTGGTTTGATTAATGTGCTTAACCTTGGCTTGGAATTCCTGGTTGATGAAGTGGTGCCGTTGATTAAGGCGGAGGTTGCTAGGGAGCTTGCTGAGAGGGGTTATTCCCAGTCTAGGATAGCTAAGATACTTGGGGTTACTCAACCAATGGTTAATAGGTTAATGAACCAGTATGAGTATTATGTTGAGAAGGCTAGGAAACTGAACCTATGGGGTATGGTGGTTAATGTTAGTAGGGCTGTGGTTGAGATGATTATTAGTGATCGTTATGATGAAGCCTCAAGGTACATTATGAGTACTCTATTACTTGATTTAGCTAGCCTAAGGCTCTGTGATGCCCATAGGATGGTTAAGACGGATATACCGGCTAATTGTAGTGTGTGTTCAATACTGATAATGCCTAGGGATGCGGTTATTATGAATGTTGAGGAGGCTGTTAGGATTCTTGAGGCGAACCCTGAGGTTGCGTTGCTGGTGCCTGGTGTCTTAATGAATATAGCTGAGGCAATACCCAACCCCAGGGATCCAGCTGATGTGGCTGCTGTACCAGGTAGAATAGATAGGGTTGAGGGGAGGGTGAAGGCGTGGAATCCCCCAGCCTACGGGGCCAGTGGTCACTTGGCAATGATACTCATAGGTATTTCCCACAGTGACCCATCCACTAGGGCTGTGGCTTCAATTAAGTGGGGGAGTGATGTGGAGGAGGCTATTAAGTCCCTTGGGTGGAGTATGGTGAAGACCAGTGGGTCAATGAAGCCCAGTGAGGAGGAGATAATAAGTAGGGTTGTTTCAGCCTACATAACCGGTAAACCCAGGGTAATCGTGGACACTGGGGGTTATGGTGTTGAGCCGATAACCTACGTGTTCGGTAGTAATGCCGTTGAGGTTGCGCTTAACGTTGTCTCACTGGCTAAGGAGGTGGCTAAGTTAGCTAGGACTAATCAATAATGCCTTCAGGCTTAAGGAAAAGAATCCCTATTTAAACCAAGTGAACCTAATGGCAAATTCATAATACCCTACTTCTCAAGGGTTGAGGTAAGGTTTAAGC
This sequence comes from Caldivirga maquilingensis IC-167, assembly GCF_000018305.1. NCBI lineage: Archaea > Thermoproteati > Thermoproteota > Thermoprotei > Thermoproteales > Thermoproteaceae > Caldivirga > Caldivirga maquilingensis. Next base: position 1,086,634 of record NC_009954.1, read on the forward strand.
TAGGGTGCGGTTACTGTTTTAGTGAGCATAAGCTTCACGCCCTCAGCCTTAAGTCCATTGAGAACATGCCTCAATACATCCTTATTCTCAAAATAAGCCTCCTCAATTGGGAGCAAGCCACTACCCTTAATCACACCCCTTGCCACTAAGTCAGCTACCACGGCTGCTGTGAACCCAGTTAACCTAGCCATTGACGTGAAGCCACCCCTTGCGTAATCAATACCCTCAAAGGCAACCCTGGCAGGCTCACCATTAATCACACCCCTAGCCTCCACCACAGTTAGTGAGAAATCCTCAACACCCTGCCTCATTATGCTGCTTAAGGATTTAACCAATGCCTCACTACCCAGTAAGCCAACATCCTTAAGAATCCTCATAACCTCAAGGTGCCTACTCCACCTAATGGTTCTCTCATACATTGTTTTAATTGACTTAAACCGCCTAGGCATGGTGACGATTAGTGTTGATAAACCGTCGGTGTAGAATTCAGAGAAGTCACCGTCAATGAGCCAGGTCCTAAACGGGTATATTGATGATAATGGGTCAACACTCTTTAACTCACCGTTAATCATAATTGTGGCCGGCCTCACGTACTCCTCAATGGTGCTTTCAACGGAGAATAACACATCATAGTACAGTGGTGGCCTTGGGTTCACTGGATTACCACCAACATGAATCCCCAACTCCTCAACAGCATCCAACTCTGAGGATGCTGCAGCTGCAAGTAGGTTGGTTAAGCCTGGAGCCCAACCGCAGGCCGGTATTACAAGGGATCCATTACTAACCCTCCCAGCGGTTTCACTATTAAACCTCCATAGGAATATTAAATCAATAACCTTAGCCCCATATTCATGAAGCTTAAAAACCAGTGAATCGGCAATGGACTGTGGCACAGCGGTTAATACTACATCAGAATCACCGGCAATCCTCCTGGCGACCTCATCATTCATGGCATCAGCCTTAACGGCATTAATCCCCAGGCTTAATGCAGCATTAACCGCCTCACTGGATTTATCGTAACCCAATACCTCATGATTAGTGTGCTTAATCAAGTAGTATGAGGCAGCCCTACCCATTGGACCCAAACCCACTACGGTAATCAACCCCATAATTACCACCTAGCCTTAACTCAATAGGTATCTAAAGTATTCCTACATTAACCACCATAAGGCAGTGTACTTTAATACCCATCAGGACTATTAAAAATACCGCTAGTTAATCACCATGGAAAAGCCCTAAAATAATGTGCAGCATAGTTAAGTGAATTTTATGCCTGCATTATGGTTAACGTAGCCTCAATCCTTAAGATTACTAAATATGGCTAGCATTGAGATGCAGTCAAGGAGGAAAGCATTTATTAACTTGTAGAGGATTATGCAAGTATGATGAGGGGGTTATTAATTACAGGCATTGCACTTATTGTGGCTGCACTGGTGCTCTTCATAGTAGGTGCCTATGCCATTAGTAGATCCTTTAAGCCATTAACTACAACAGTAACATTGAATCCTGGTGAAAATGAAACAATCGGTGTTGCGACGCCTGGGAGGGCATTAACAATGTATTACACGGATTCAATAAATAAGCCATTGAGGGTATACACTAATGAGTCAGGCTTCATGGCCACTACTTATAGGGCTGGCTACTACGTAGTCGTCTTCACAATACTTAATGGTACCAGTGCACTGTATTTGATTAATAATTACTCAGCGCCGGTTACGGTTAAGTATAGTATAGTTAACTTAGCATTATCCTCATCAATAGTGAGCGGCGTATTGGTTATAGTAAGCATAGTAGTAGGTATAATTGGAGTAATACTTATAATATTAGGATTAGTATTGAGATCAAGTAAATAAGTTTCATTAATGGATTATTAAAACCATGATTCATGTTCAAGTTAACTAGACTCCAGTACGCCTCCCTACTCATCCTATTAAGCAGTCATTCCCTATAACTCATCCTCCTAATCCTCGTAATCCCACACTCAGTGCGTTCCCTGGTTACGAGTTTGAGAACTTTACCCTGCATGAAGGCAATGGTGCGGGGGGTGGGATTTGAACCCACGCAGGCCTACGCCAACGGGACCTCAACCCGCCCCCTTTGACCAAGCTCGGGCACCCCCGCCGCTGGGCTTAGTATATTAAGGCTTATAAGGCTTACCCATGCCTTAACCCAACTCCCCAGTGGTAGGTATTTTACTTAAGTTAAAATCCTTAAGCAATTTAATAACCCCCTTAAGTGTACCAGCCTCCTCGGCTAACCTAAGTATTAATGGTATGTTGACTTGGGTTAAATTAATTCTATTAACTAATCCCCAGTACTCAGTACTGTTGAGTGGTAGTGATGCTATGAAGTCCTCTAGGCTAACGTGAGGTAAGCCACCAATGTATACAGCCCTATTGGAGAAGCCCACCACCCCAACCTTAAACACCCTTAACCCTCCCGGTACTGCATCAATGTCACTTACGTGGACGGCAACATCATCAGTGTCCCCAATACCCATTATTCTCCTAAACATTGATAATGGTCCACAAGCCACCTCAAGCCTATTCCTTAAATCCCAGTAGGCATCATCACAGTTCAGTTTAATCACCGGTTAAGGAGCCATCTTGTAACCGAACCTCCTAACCAATTCCTTACGTTCCTTAGCATCCTCAGGTTTTTCAACCCCTAGGGGTGAGTAACCATCCACAACACCAACCACACCCCTGCGTTCAGGGGCTATTTCAGCAACTATTATGGAGAGGGGGTTACCTGTGGCTGCAAGTATCCTGGTAACCTCCTTAACATTCTTTATAGCGTTTAAGACGTTTATCGGGTAGGCGTTCCTAATGAATATTACGAATACGTGCCCAGCCGCTATTCTTGAGCATAGGTCAATGGCGGCGCCCCTAAGCTCCTCATCATTACCCTCATGCCTAATAAGCCTCTTACCACTGGCCTCGCAGAAGGCTAACCCAAACTTAATGCCTGGGACTGAGGATACTAGGGCTTCGTAAAGATCCTCAACAGTCATTATGAAGTGCGAGTACCCTATTATTACGTTTGAGTCAGGTGGATACTTAACATCCACCACATCAAACTTAATACTCATATTAACCTTTAACTAATTAAGGGATTTAAGCATTACACTCACGTGCCATAACACCGGTATGAACCTTAACTTTTAATTCACCACAGCCTAATCATAATTCACTAAGTTCCTGATTCCTAATGTTTTCCACGTAATTAAGTCAACTTAACGCCATTAATGTATCCTTAATCACCTTAGCCGCGTACACCGCATCATCCTCCGTGAAGTATGGTGATATCAAGATACCGAATATCCTCCTAGTAGCCTCCTCAGTGTTGGGTAATGGTTCATACTTAACCTCCCTACCATAGAATGGGCATGACCATGGGCAACCCTTACCGTACCCAATCTTATTAATGAATAATGGAGTCCTGTATAACGGTATGGGGTAGGCTACAGTCACCGCCTCAATACCCTTAGCCTTAAGCTCCTCAACCACCTTATCCCTAGGCGCCTTAACCCTACTGGTTAATAGGATTTGGTAAATGTGCCAGGCATGCCTAACATAGGGCTTGGGTTTAGGTAGAATCAGTAAGTCGTTATCTAATCTACTTAACTCCTCTGTAAGGGTCTTGGCGAAGGCCTCCTTCCTCCTAATAATCTCCTCCACCCTGAGGAGTTGGGAGTAGGCTAAGGCTGCCTGCAATTCACCCATCCTGTAATTGTAACCCAACTCCTCGTAGTAGTACTTCCCTGTTTCCCCATGGCTCCTAAGTAACCTAACCCTATTAGCCAATTCACTGGAGTTAGTGGATACAGCACCCCCCTCACTACTGGTTATTGTCTTGGTTGGGTAGAAGCTGAATGTACCCAAATCCCCCAGGGCCCCAGCCTTAACACCACGGTAGACTGCACCAAGGGCTTGGGCAGTGTCCTCAATTAGGTATAGGTTATGCTCCTTAGCAACCTTAATTAATTCATCCATTTCAGCGGGCATACCAGCCATGTGAACCACTATTATTGCCCTAGTCCTATCACTAATCTTAGACTCAACACTACTTGAATCAAGGCCCAGGGTTTCAAGGGAGATGTCTGCGAACACTGGTACAGCGTTGGAGTGCAGTACAGCTGATGCGGTTGCTAGGAAGGTGAATGCCGGTACAATAACCTCATCACCAGGCCCAACCCCAATCGCCCTTAAGGCTAGGTGAAGGGCCGTTGTTCCACTTGAGACCGCTAACGCGTGCCTAGTATTAAGGTACTTGGTTAACTCCTCCTCAAGCAGTTTACCGTACTTACCGTATGGTGAAACCAGGTTACCGCTCATTAATGCATCCACAACAGCCTTAGTATCCTCCTCGGTTATCCAGGGCCTGAATCTAAGCGTCCTCTTAGCCTCATGCATGTGTCACTACTGGGTATGGGTTTTTAAACTAGTATTCAAGCTTCTCATTAATTCATTAGAAAAATAATTATTAAGTCTAGGCTTTAAGCCTACGTTATGGGTATGTTAAGCTTATTGAAGAGGTGGCTGCCACTAGTCATAGTGCTGGTGGTTTTCACGCTTTACCTAGTGGCTATTCAACCCCACTTAAACTCCTACACCAGTGATGAGATTTGGTACGTTTCAGCGGCTAGGAATTTCATAAATGAGGTTGGGTTAGGCAGGTACTTAGTCAGTTACGGAGTTACAGTAGCCCCTTCACCACCATGTAATGTAACCGGTGCTACACCGGCTATATACTATAAGGATAATTTAATGGCGTGGTACAGTAATGTAACCTACACCCAGTTGAAGAGCCTGATGGATAATTCCACCTGCATAGTTAGGTTCGGTTACTATTACCCGGATAAGCAAAGCATAGTTACTTACCTTAACATTGAGCATCCATGGTTCGGTAAATGCTTCATGGTTCTCTCAATGCTCCTACTGGGTGATAAGCCAGTTACCTGGAGGGTGCCTTCAATGATACTATCAGCCCTAATGCTAATACTAGTCTACTACATTGCATTGTACATAAGTAATAACGTGGCCTACGCATCCCTAGCATCCCTGGCTCTACTCATGGATGCATCATTCCGCGACGTTGGTATAATAGCCCTCCTGGATGTTTACATAGGCTTCTTCACACTACTCACAGTATACCTATACGTAACCAAGCGCTTCACCTCATCATCAGTGGCCGCCGGCCTAGCGGCAGCCAGCAAGTACCCAGGAGTCTTCACAGTCTTCGCTGGGGCCTACTTAGAGGCTTATAGGCGTAATGGCTTATGGGCATTAGTCTACTTAGCGATATCACTCATAGTATTCATAATACCTCAATTACCCATAATTCACCTCGTCGGCGGCTTAAGTAACTACATTTCAGACGTATTCTTCTACCTAAAATGGTTTACTGAATCCAGGCCACCTGGACCCGTTGCATCTAATCCATTCGACTGGCTCATAGGCGTAGACAGTTTTGTCAATAATGTTTCACCACCATTATATGCAATGGGGTTACCTGGGGCATACCTAGTTGCCTTAGTTTACTCATTCCTAATGATTATTCCCCAATCCAGGAAATTACTATTCAGTAATATTCAATTCAACGAGTACTCAATACCAGTCACTATACTGACCATGTGGTTAGGCTTCTGGATGATATACCTACTGGGCAATACTACGCTATACAGTTACTACACCATGGACTTCGCACCATTAATACCCCTTGAACTAGTATTAGCCATGCATAGGGCTAAGCCCAACACCAAGCCATGGATCATTATCGCGGCATTAGCCGGCATAGCCTATGGCATCGCCGTTCAATGGAGCATGATATACTCCCTAATTAAGGCTATTACCTAAACTAGGCTTAGGGATTCTTAATTACCCTTAACCTATATTGATGCTCTCTCTGAGTACATGGAATTACACCCTGAATGAATGTGTAGCGGCTCGGCTCAAATGCTAGTGTTTATACGTCTAGAATATGTGTTTAATAGCAATATGAGGTTAATCTAACTTGGAAACAATGAGTCAATTACCATAAATTCACTAATCACCTTGAATGCAGGTTTAAGTGAATTCCAGAGGCAGTATTTAATTATGATTGTTAGCGCACACTCAGTTACAATATGATACATCAACCACGCGCTTCACTCAATGGTTAAACCAAGGCGTGGTATTCACCATAGCTCCAGCTACGGTATTTACAAACGGTGTATTCATGAATGAACCAGGATACACACTCATCACTAATAAACCCATTGATATGACTGTGAACTGGAGTATAGACTGGTCAGTAACTGGACCCATGTACGGTGTCATTATCGTTGTTATAGTTTTATTGGTTCTGCTTCTTAGGAGGCGTTAATTAGTATAGGTTTAGGAAGTTTTTCAGTATTTTCTTACCCATTGGTGTTCCAATGCTTTCTGGGTGGAATTGGACTCCGAATATGGGGTGTTCCACGTGTTGTATAGCCATGATCTCGTCATCATCAGTGGATACTGCCGTGACCTCTAGTTCCGGTGGTGGGTTATCGATTACTAGGCTGTGGTATCTCATTCCCTCTATTTCACTGGGTATTCCGCTGAATATGGGTGATGTCTTTATTATCCTTATTACACTGGTTTTACCATGTTTTATTGTCCTAGCCCTCCTTATCCTGGCTCCGAAGGCTACTCCTATGGTTTGGTGGCCCATGCATACACCCAGTATGGGTACTTTACCCTTGAAGTGCAGTATTACATCCTTTGATATGCCTATGTCCCTTGGGTTTAGTGGTGTTCCTGGGCCTGGTGATATTATTATCCTATCCGGCCTAATCCTCTCCAGGGCCTTTATGCTTACTTCATCATTCCTAAAGACCAGTGGTCTACTGTCTAATTCACCCACGTACTGGGCGATATTGTACACGAATGAATCGTAGTTATCTATTATCACTGTTATGTCCGCCATACACCTAACACCCTCTTAATGCTTCCAAGCTTATCCTCAGTTTCCTGAAGCTCGGCTTCAGGTATTGAATCGTAAACTATGCCGGCGCCTGCCTGAATCCTTACTTTATCGTTCATTGAGAATAGGCTTCTTATTATTATGGCGAATTCCCCACCACCACTATGCATAATGCCCAATGCACCTGCGTAGGGTCCTCTTGGTGAATTCTCGTACTTGGCTATTAGCTCCATTGCCCTTGGCTTAGGTGCACCACTCACTGTGCCTGCTGGGAATGTTGAGACTAAGGCGTCGACAATATCATTACCCTTACTCAGCATTCCCTCAACCCTGGAAACAAGGTGTTGGACGCTTTGATACTTCTCAATGGCGTATAGTTCCTTAACCTTAACACTACCGTATACGCATACCTTACCTATATCGTTCCTAGCTAAGTCAACGAGCATTACGTGTTCAGCCCTATCCTTAATGCTTGAGAGTAATTCCTCCTCAAGCCTAATATCACTCCATGAATCCCTCCCCCTAGGTCTTGTTCCAGCTATTGGGTGTGTCTCAACCCTGAGTCCATCAACCTTAACCAGTAGTTCAGGGCTTGTGCCTATTATGTACTTATCACTCATCCTCATGAAGTACATGTATGGTGATGGGTTAAGGTCAGCTAACTTCCCGTAAAGAGTCATTAAATCCCCCGTGAACCCATACTCCTCATACCTTGATAAAACCACTTGGAAGACCTCACCATTCTTAATATCCTCAATGGCCTCTGAAACCCACTTCATGTACTCAACGGGATCCGTGGCGGTCACTAACCCAGTGACCTTGAAATCACCCTCATCACCAGGCTTACTCCTAGGTAACTCACCCTTAACGTAGGCCCTCCCCAGGAAGTAATCGTAGATAACCACGTTACTGGGTATCATGAATTCAGCCTGAGGCCAATCACTCATCTTAATTAAACCAGCTAAGTGAGGCTCTATTGATGCAATGGCCTCATAGGATAAGTAACCCACAGCGATATTACCATCCTCAAACCTACCCAGTCCCCTGTAAAGGGACTTAAGCTCATCATATAAGTTATCATTAATAGTCACTAAGTCCTTAACCCCCCAGGCCACTATGGTGAACCTAGCCCTCTCAGGGAATCCTGGCCCACTCTCAAGTAGTGTAACGTGATCCTCACCATTCTCAATAAGAACCCTAACTAATTCCCTAGGCTTAGGTAACTCCTCAAGGGGCACCTTCACCCTTAATCACCTTAACAACCTCCATGATTAGTCTCCAATCCTTAACACCGGGGCTTGATTCAACCCCTGAATTAACATCTATTAAAAATGGATTATACTTAATAATGAACTTAACGTTACCTGGCCCAATACCCCCAGCAACACCAATCCTGCTTAAACCCACGACACGCCTAATAATGCTTAGTGGTATTTTCAAACCGTATTCAAATAACCTGTAACCAGCCTTAGGGGCGTCAATGAGGATGTACTCCACGTTACTCATGGTTAAGTACTCCTCAATAGTCTTCACTACGGTGGAATCGTCACTATACTCAATTACTGGTGCAAGGTTAATGTTACCCTGTCCACTAAGGTACTCATCAACGTTAACCACACCGTGGTACTGTAGGATTGGGAAGCCTAAGCCAGTAGCCAACTCCACTGCGTCCCTTAACCCCAATCCCCTAACCACGGCCACTGGCTTAGCCTTGGAGAGTGTTGAAGCCAAGTCCCTAGCCTCATTGGGGCTCAGTAGCCTCTGGGTCTTAACATCTGAGTGAATTATGAAGCCTGCGTAATCGGCGTGCTTATCAATGAACTCTACGTCAATCCTCCTCGTTAATCCGCAAACCTTAAGCAGAGTCACGCCTACTCACTGCTGCGACATTATTAACGTAGCTCCAGAAGTCGTTTGAATTACCTGCAATCTGCTTAACGGCCTCAACACCATCCCTAGGATCCTTAACCTTACCAGCGACGTAGAGCGCCATTGCTGTGTTGGCGGCTATGAAGTCTAAGGCAGCTTCATCAACACCCATTAAACCCCTCTTAGCCTTCTCAATGCTCTCCATTGGGTTAGAGACCACTACATCCCTTAACTCATGTATGCGTAAACCAAGTTCAGGGGGCTCAATTACGTATTTATCAATGGAATTACCCTTAACCTCATATATCATTGTTCTCCCGAATACTGAAACCTCATCAATACCTGGTTCACCGTGAACTAACAGGAGGTGGTCATAACCTATTAAACCAGCTGCCTCAGCCATAACCCCCATTATTCCAGCCTCAGCCACACCAAGCACCTGCCTCCTCACAAGGCCTGGATTAGCCAATGGACCCACTAGGTTAAATATAGTTCTTATACCGAGCCTCCTCCTAACAGGCATAACATTCTTCATGGCTGGGTGGTACATTGGCGCGAAGGCGAATGAGAACCTATGGTTATTCAGCATTAGTAATGCAGTTTCAGGTTTCACACTTATGTTGAAGCCGAGGGCCTCCAGGAAGTCTGCGCTGCCTGATGATGATGAGACACTCCTATTACCGTGCTTAAGCACCTTAACCCCCAGGTAGGCTGCCAGTAATGCTGAAATAGTGGATACGTTCATTGTCCTTAACCCATCACCCCCAGTGCCAGCTGTATCTATTACGTATGGGTCATTAACCGGTATTCTTAGGCATGTTTCCCTAAGCGCCTTAGCGAAGCCTGCAACCTCAAAGGCACGCTCACCCCTCACCCTAAGCCCCATGAGTAACGCAGCAGTCTCAGCCTCACCTGCCTCCATCTTTAATATGGCTAAGGCGGCGTTATAGGCCTCCTCAAGACTCAACTCAAGACCCCTAGCTATCTTCTCTAGGAGTGGCCTCATGATGCGTTCACCTTCTCGTAGGCGTCAGGATCCAGTAAACCATGCCCAGATAGGTTAAACAATATTACACTGCCCTTAGGCATTCTCCTGGCTTCATCAATAACAGCCCTTATTGCATGAGACGACTCAGGGGCAGGTATAATGCCTTCACTCCTTGCAAATAATACACCCGCCTCAAGAGCCTCCTCCTGCGTGTAGGCTCTTGTCTCAACAACACCCTCCTTAACGAGTAGTGATAGGCTTGGGGCAGCCCCATGGTACCTTAAGCCGGCTGCATGGCTTGGCGGTGGTACGTAATTGTGACCGAGGGTTAGCATTCTAATCATGGGTAGTAAACCCCCTGAATCAGGGAAGTCGTATTCATACCTGCCTTGAGTCAACTTGGGTGCTGCCTTGGATTCAACTGCAAGGAACCTAGTCTTCTCAAAACCCTCACCCCTTAGTTTAGCCCCTATGAATGGGTACGTTAAACCAGCGAAGTTGCTTCCACCGCCAACGCATCCAACCACTAGGTCAGGTTCCTCGGGTATTTGATTAATGGCCTCCTGCCCGATAACTGTTTGATGCATTAGGACGAATTCAAGCACACTACCTGGAATATACCTCCTCCCCTCACCCTGAAGCACGTAGTCTATTGCCTCACTTATGGCTAAGCCTAAGCTACCTGGGTGATTGGGGTTAGCCTTAACGGCCTCAACTCCGTACTTAGTAACCTCACTGGGGCTTGGGTAAACCATGGCCCCGTAAGTCCTCATGAACATAACCCTCTGCCTCTTACTCAAGTAGGAGCTCTTGGTCATGAAGACCACGGCCTTAATCCCAATTAACGCAGCCGCAATGGATACTGCTAAGCCCCATTGCCCAGCCCCAGTCTCAGTGGCAACCTCCTTAGCCCCATCCTTAGACGCATAATACACCTGAGGCACTGCTGTGTTGAGTTTATGTGAACCACCCGGTAACGCACCCTCGAATTTATAGTAGATCTTAACCCCATTACCTATAAGCTTCTCCAAACCCCTAGCCCTCCTCAGTGGTGTTGGTCTACCAAGCCTCATGTATATTTCCCTAACCTCATCGGGAATGGGTACGTACATTAATGAGGTGAATTCCTGGTGAAGTAATTCACTCGGCATTATCCTATTAAGTAAAGCTATCCTGGACTCACCCTCATAGGGATCCATGGGTGGTGGTAGTGGTTTAGGTAGGTCAACGGCTATGTTATACCAATGAGTTGGAACACCACTCACGGTAAACCACCCCTAAGCCACTTAAGGAAGCTTAACGCATCATTAAGGTCACTCATTCTTTGAATGAAGGCTGAACCAACAACAACCCCATCAGCCCCAGCCTTAATCAATGACCTAACCATATCAGGGCTATTAACTGCGAAACCCACGATAAGGAATGCATCACCTAAAACACCCCTAATAGTTACTACATTCTGCTCAATGTAAATAGGCAACTTAATACCAGTGGCCGCGTATAGGCCTAGGTATATGAATAATGGTTCCTGTTCACTTAGGCTCCTAATTAACCTATAGGGTGTTTTACTTGATATGAAGAAGCTGGGGGCTAATCCATTACTCCTCATAACCTCAATGTACCTACCTATTAACTCAGGGTAATCGAATATTAGGTCAGGGAATAATACAGTGGCGGCCCCAACATCACTAGCTGTCTTAGCCACATCATTGAGTGAGTTCACGTAATCACTAATATAACCCATTAGCACAGGTACTTTACCATACTTACTGTAGTCATCAGTAACCTTAACTGCATTAAGACCCATTAACTCAGCACCCTGGTGAGCCATCCTTATAACCGGCCCATCATACTTAGGATTACGTGTCGGTATGCCTATTTCCAGGAAGTCCACGAGGCCACTTATCTTATCAAGGGTCTCTAGGAAGCGTTTAGTACTTGGGTACGTTGCCGTTAAATATAGGCCCAAGGCGGGCCTACTTATACCCATTGGAGCTTACCGTCCCTCATAGGTGTATTTCGGTTAACTATTTTTAAGCATTACTGCGCTATAAACGCTAAAGTGAACGTTACTTGACATGAAATGTTTTAAAACTAAGGCCCGGTGGCTGGCTTATGCAGTATGTTAAGCTTGGTTGGTCTGGGGTTAAGGTTTCACAACTATGCCTCGGCACCTGGTACCTGCCTAGGCTTAATGAGAAGGATGAGTATGGTGTTCATAAGGTTGACGTGGAGTTAACCATTAAGATAATGAGGAGGGCTTACGATGAGGGTATTAACTGCATTGATACTGCTAATAGGTATCATGGAGCCATGGCACCCGTTGACTTAAACCATGTGGGTAACTCCGAGCGCGTGGTTGGTGAATTCCTGAAGACTGTGGATAGGGAGTCCATTGTATTAGCCACTAAGGTTAGGGGGCAGATGGCTCCTTGGCCTAATGGTGAGGGTTTATCTAGGAAGCACATTAGGTGGCAGATTAAGGAGTCATTAAGGAGATTAGGGACGAGTTACATTGACCTATATCAAATTCACTGGCCTGACCCCGATACTCCTAAGATTGAGACTCTTAGGGCTTTGAATCAGCTTGTTGAGGATGGTTTAGTGAATTATATTGGTGAAAGCAACCACCCAGCACACGACATAGTGGAATTCATGGAGCTAGCCGACAAACACAACCTAGAACCCTTCACAACAATGCAAGAGATTTACAATATCCTAGTCAGGGATATTGAGAGGGACAAGATACCTGTAGCCAAGAGGTACGGTATGGCAATACTAGCCTACTCACCCCTGGCTCAAGGAGTGTTAACGGGGAAGTACGTGGACTTCAATGCTAAGAAATGGACCACACCCAGTGATTCAAGGGCTGTAATATCAAGTGGATTACAGGGTTACTTCAATGATAGGAACCTTAAGGTTCTCCTGGAGCTTAATGAAATAGCTAAGGCTAAGGGAGCCACCTTAAGCCAAGTCTCATTAGCCTGGTTAATCAGCATGCAGGAGAGGTTTGGGGTTAACATAATACCCATCATAGGGGTTAGTAGAATGGAGCACCTTGAGGATAACCTAGGTGCATTAAACATTAAGTTGAGTCAAGATGATTTAAAGAGAATTGATGACGCCTTAAAAGCATGATATAAATAAATTCACCACTGGAATAACTCTATACAGGGGGATGTTTAATCAAAATTGAGTTTAATAATACTAATTGTTTAAATGTTAAATTGATGTATTGTAATTGAGTCATTTAACTAAGGATGTTACTCTCTTAATTAACCTGGAGTACGCCTTCTCAGGTGGTAATTCACTGTTCGGTATTAATGGGGCTAGCCTACTCATAACTGCATCAATGCCTACGTTTAACCCGTAGTTTGACTTAAAGTGCCTCAGTATAATGTTGAGGTCCCTCATTAGGATTACCCTAGATCCCTTAACGTTAGCGTACATCCACTGGGGCCAATCTATTATTGTTATTTTCTCATCACTTGGATTAACTAGGATATTGTATTCGTTTAAGTCACCGTGAATAATGTTTATCCTCAGGAGATCCTCAATGGCTGAAATAATCTGTTCAAGAACATCCTCAGGATTACTTAACTTAACCCTAAATAATTCAACACCATTAACGTACTCCATGGCCACCAAGTGCCTTGTCACAGCCCTAGGCCTTGGTGCAGGTACCTTAGCCTTATAGGCTTCGGTTAACGCTAGGTACTCCATGTGTGCTGATATCTTAGCTTCGTAAAGCCAAGTAACATGCCTCCTCTCCCCAATCCAAACCCTATACTTCCTAGTATTCCTGAAACTAACTCTACCAATCCTATGGAACTTTAAGGCGTATTTTTCCCCATTTGGCGCATCAGCAGCGTATACGTCTGATTCCTTACCAACACCAAGGGGTGTTGGGGCTATGGCATCTATAACACCCTTCTTAACCATGGTGTGTATTGACAGTATGTCGTAGGCTGGGAATGTTAACCTAACGTTATCAGGCCCCCTCCTAACCAGTAGTTTAAGCTTATTCATCTTTGAAATAGACTTATCAATAACCTCCTCACTTAAACCCATGTAATTCACAATCCTCTTAACCGGAACGTACTCGTGATTCCTGTGGAGGACCTCAATTACCCTAAGCACCCTTAAGTCGAGTTTACTTAACTCATTGTAGGAGGCTATTACGTTACTTATGCTCATGCACTTCACTCATTAATCTCCAGACGTAATCATCAACGTGGTGAATATTCTTAAGAACCTTCCCCCTACTCATGTTAATCACCTCATCACTACTGTATAGGCTAACAGTCACAGCTATTACCCTCCCCCCAGGGCTCTTAACCAGTACAATTTCCCCTGGTTTAAATGAACCGGTTAATTCCCTTATACCAGGCCTCATTACATCAGCCCCAGTGGCTATTGGCTTAACAGCACCCTCATCAACCTGAACCACTGGGTAGTACTTCACCAGTGATGGGTACTTATTAGCGGCAAGTAGTGTTGGGTAGGTTAGGTTCATGCTTGTGTTACTTACGCTTACCACAGCCTTAACTAATGCGGTGTCATTCATTATTCTGTAGATTTCCAAGTTATCATTAGCCTTAATAACCTCGGCTTCCTCAATGTTCCCGTAAACTTCACTTAACCATGGAACCTCATTCATAAGCCTCTTAATATCCTTCTTACTGAGCATATGCCTATTAATAACCATAACCCCCACTCTACATGCACACTGAGTCGGTGAATTTCTTAGCAATAACCCTGGCATCATCAAGGCTATCAACAACCTCAACACACGCCTGCTCCTCATCAACCATGTAGACTAGGTACTTATCCCTAAGCCTAAACACCTTAGCCTGTGCGAAGCAGTTTTCCTCAATCATAGTCCTGTAGGTTTCAATAGGCTCATTATACTCGGCGTTAACCTCCTTAAGCAACTCCTCAACCCTAGCCTTACCACACTCCACGCTGTAACCTGGGTTAACCTACTTTTAAACCATACTTGTTAATAATGCCTCAGCCCCCTTGGTTAAACAGGGACAAGTAGGTAAAGTAGTATTACTATTATTGGTACAGCTAACCCAATCATTATGGTTACCGCCGGCGGTATCTTAATTCTCTCAACCTCCTTAACATCCCTAAACATCAGTAGGCCGGCGCTCATTAAAGGCTGCATACCGCTATTCCTCCTCCTACGCCTAGTTGACATTAAATTCAGTTTACTTAAACTGGTTTATTTAGCTTTCCCCAAGACCCGTAACCTAATGCATTAACCAGTGGACTAGCATTTAAATCCCCACGCCATGGAGTAAAAATATATGAGTAATTTCCCTAAACCACCAAGGGATATTTACGACATGATTAGGAGTGGTGTAGCCATAGTTGCTCACCCGCTCGCCTTAACTAGGGATAGGAGGATTGATGAGGCCAGGCAGAGGGCCTTAACAATATACTACCTAGTCTCCGGGGCTGGGGGAGTGGCTATTGGTGTGCATACTACTCAGTTTAAGGTTCATGAGAACGGCATGTATGAACCCCTCCTTAAAATCACCAGTGAGGTGGTGGATCAATGCAGTGGAAGGGTTGGTAAGGTTGTTAAGGTTGCGGGCATTGTTGGCGGCACCCAGCAAGCTGTCAAGGAGGCTAGGTTGGCTTACGGGCTTGGTTACCATGCCGGCTTAGTTAGCTTACACAGCCTAGCCGGTGAGCCTCAGGATAAGGTTATTGAGCATGTGAAGGCCGTGGCCAGGGAGATACCTGTCTTCGGATTTTACCTTCAACCAGCGGTGGGTGGGGTTAGGCTTGGTTACGGCTTTTGGAGGAGGCTTATTGAGGAGGTTGAGAACCTGGTTGCCATTAAGGTAGCTCCCTTCAACAGATACGCCACAATTGATGTAGCCAGGGCTGTGGTTGATGCTGGGAGAGTTGGGGAGGTTGCCCTCTACACTGGTAATGATGATAACATAATCATTGACTTATTAACAAAGTTCAGGTTCACGGATAGGCGCGGTGGCCTTAATGAGGTTAAGATAGTGGGTGGGTTACTTGGCCACTGGTCCTTCTGGACTAAGAGATCCATGGAGATATTCAGGCTTGTTAAATCAATTGCTGAATCAGAACACATACCCCCAGAGCTACTAACCCTAAGCGCCCAGGTCACTGATGCTAATGGTGCAGTGTTTGATGCGGCCAATGAATTCAGGGGAGTGATACCGGGTATTAATGAGGTTTTAACACGCAGCCGACTACTGGCGGGTAGGTGGACGCTTGATCCTGAGGAGGATTTATCACCAGGGCAGCTTGATGAGATTAATAGGGTTTACTCATCATACCCCCACCTCAGGGATGATGACTTCACGGCTAAGTACGTTGATGATTGGATCAGGGGTGAGTGCGTTGGGTGGGGTGAGTTAAGGGAGTTGAGCTTAAGTGACGTTAAGTTAATGCTGAGTGGTGGTTATGGTCATTGAGGCATCGTACAGTAAAGTAAACATAACGCCACCCATCGGCCTTAGACTAGGGGGTTATGCCCATAGGCTTGGTAAACCATCAAACAGGGTTCACGATGACTTATACGCTAGACTACTATTATTATCCAGTGGTGATGTTGAAGTTATTATTATTCAAATGGATTTACTAGGCTTATACAGTAGGGATGCGTCACTAATTAGGAGGAGTGTGAGTAAGGTGACTGGGGTTAAGGAGGATAACGTAATAGTAGCCTCAACCCACACTCACTCAGCGCCTGAAACCATTATACCAATGTGGCCTAACACCCTACCCTACAGTGGTGAGGAGAGGGTTAAGTACAATGATTGGTTCACAGGAGTAGTGGGTAAGTTAACTGAGGCTGCGGGTAGGCTTAATGGTACTGAAAGGGTTGAGTTAAGTATTGGTGCAGGGGAGGTTGGTGAATTATGCTTCAACAGGTCCTTTAAGGGTGGGTTAATAAGTGGTGAATCACCAATACTAATGGTTAAGTTCAATAAGGGTAAGGTGGCTTTAATCAACTACCCATGCCACCCAGTCTGCAACACTGACTTAGGCTTCTCAGCGGATTACCCCGGGGTTACATATGAGGTGCTTCTCAGTAACGGTGTCGAGTCAATGTTCCTAACCGGGGCAGCAGGTGACATTGATCCAATTAAGAAGGGTAGGGGTTTCATGAATTACCTCGGGTACTCATTATCCTCATCTGTGATTAAAGCCTTAAACTCCCTTAAACCCACAGCCCCAGTCATTAGTGTTAAGGGGATTAAAGTCACCCTACCCCTTAGGACTGTTAACAGGGAGGAGGCTGAGTTGAGGTATGAGGAGGCGCTTAGGAGGGTTAAGGCTAAGGGTGGGTTACCCAGTGAACCCACTGAATCAATATGGGTTGATGAGGATTACTTAACGTTAATGTACAGTGATGAGGAGTATGAGGTCTCTAAGGATAATAGAAGCCTCATTGAGACTGAGGTAAACTTAGTGAGGATTGGGGACCTACTCATGGTCACTATACCGGGTGAACCATTCATTGAATCAGCGTTAACCATTAGTAATGCAGCTGAGGGCACGGGGTTTAGGGAAACCATGGTTGTTGGTTACGTTAATGACTACGTGGGTTACATACCCATTAAGGCATCATTCATTAAGGGCACTTATGAGGCTAGGTTAGCCAGGTGGAGTAGGGTTACCGATGAGGCTGAGGGGTTGATTACTAGGGCTGTGGAATCTAACCTAAGGGAAGTGGCATCATAACGCCGTGTATGGTGTAAGCTGGGTTAATGCCTAGTTAAGCCTCCCCTCCTTGATTACGCGGTGTTTAATTGATCGTGGCTAATTACCTTAACCTTAACGTTCCTATTAGTTATGGCGCTCAGTAACCTAGCCATGTCAGATGGCCTAAGCCTCAGCCTCCTAGCATCCCTCCTCATTATCCTAACCTCAGTTTCATTAGTTCCATCAGGCAGCCAAGTCGTGGCCACAGTTGGCCTAGCTGGGTAAGCCACCTGGGTCACTAATTCATTAATATCAGCCGTGTACTCAATTATCTTAACCCTCCTATTAAGGGCCTCTGAGAGCTTATCCTCAATTTGCCTAACTACGTTAATCGGTACTCGCCTAATACCCTTTAAGGCGATGAAGTATGTGTCATCAACCTCATAGGACTTATAGTACTCAACGTTACTAAGCATATTATTAAGCTTCTGGTCATTATCAGTTAACTTAAGGATAGCATCTATGACGTCGACGTCATGCATCTCGTACTGTCCACTGTTAAGCAGGGACTGGCATTTGCTGCAAAACAGCCTCGTCTTCACGCAGAATTCGCAGAACGGAATCCGCATCAACCCCTCATTAGAGTAAGGATATATAAAACTTTCCTCCCTGAGCAGTGATGTTAAGCATGATCAACCATCCGCAGTAACTTTACGTCTCCTCCCAATAATGTTAAACTCCTCGTGAACCTCATAAATCAGTATACCTACTATTAATGTCATAGCCCCTATTTCAAGGGAATTATAACCAAGGGCACTGGTGATTAGTAGGGATAGGATAATGGTTAGTAACTGCAGTATTGGGAATAAGGGGGCCTTAAAGGACCCAGTAATACCCCTCCTCCTAGCCACCACTACGGCTATTGGTGTTGTTATGTAGGAGAACACGACGCCGAAATTAGCCACTAGGCCAAGGGTCTCCACGTTACCAAGCGCCAATGATGCTAAGGTTGCCGTAGTCACTATTACCAGTGGCCAGTCACCGTGGGCAAGCCTCCTCGGTGCTACATTATCCTCAGCCATCTGGCTCAAGGTCCTTACCCCAGCTATAATCATTGATAACGTCACTGTGAAGGTTGATAACAAGGCTACTGATGAGACAATTAACCTAACCACATAGGGGGCCCTAGCCTCCTCAAGGGCGAAGCTTAATGGATCAGGCCTGGTACCGTATAGTTGCCAGGGGGCTATGTAGAGCATTGTGAAGACCACTAGGATGTATATTACCGTGGTTATGCTTAAGGATAGTATTATTGCCTTAGGCACGTTCCTCTCCCCATTCTCCACGGATGGTGTTAATGTGGCTATTGTGTTGAAGCCTGAGTAGGCGAAGAAGGCCAGTGACGATGATTCAATGAGGCCGAATAAACCATGAGGTAGCAGTGGCTTAAAGTGACTTGACTTAAATGGACCCGAGTAAAGTAAACCAGCGGCAATGAATATTACTAAGCCAGCCACGTTGATTGACGTTAAGTACTTCTCAAACTCTGAGGCAATCTTTAAACCAGACCTGTAGAGTAGGGATAGAATCACAATTAACGCCACTGACACTGGGTAAGTTAAGTACCGCGGCACCCCCATTGAGGTTAAGTAACCTGAGAACCCTAACGCAACAGCAGCCCCACCGATTACGTAGGATACAACCCTAAGTAAACCAACCAGGAAACCCACGGAGTCACCTAGGGTTAATTTAGCGAAGGAGTACACCCCACCCTCAACGTTGGGGAAGGCTGAGGCCATTTCAGCACTATTTAACCCAACCCCAATGGCTAGGGCCGCAGTCACTATGAAGGCGAGTAACGCCCCAGGTCCAGCTAGGTTTATTGCTGAACCAGCCATAACGAATATGCCTGCCCCAATAATGTTACCTAACCCCACGGCTGTGGCCTCCCATAGTGTTAACTTACTCCTCCTCACGCATGCCAGGTAGTGCGGTGTATTTTAAGATATGCCTTAGGTGCGATTAAGGTTTTTAATCCCCGTAACTATGGTTTAGGGGAAATGGTGGTTGTTTTAACTACCTCGAGGGATGCCTCCACTAGGCTTAGGCAATTCATTAATGAGCTTGAGTTAGCGGTGCCTAATGCCGTTAAGGTTAATAGGGGTAGGAGTGGTTTAGTTGACTTAGCCTTAAATGCCCTGGAGATGGGGGCTAGGCACATTGTTGTCTTCAATTCATTCCACGGTAACCCATCATCAATGGTAATATACAGGATTAGGGAGAATTCATTGGTTAAACTACCCTACGTAATAACCTTAACAGGTGTTAAACTGCTTAAGGACATACTGCCCTCAAGGCCGATTCTAGGTAAGGCGAACACCATGGTCACTGTGACTCAACCTGGGGTTCAATTAGCCTTAACCCTATCCGAGGTCTTCGAGTCCCAGTTATTCTACGGGAGTATTGATGAGTATAGGAGTTATGATTCAATAATGTACATTAGACCCGTGAAGCCAGGGTGCTGTGAGGTGAGCTTCATAGATGGGTTAACCTACGCACCAAGGGGGCCTATTATTAGGATTAGGAGGTTTAAGGAGGTTAATGCACCCGGCCTAGTGGTTAAGAGGCTTAGGGCTTAAATCATCCTCAGTATAAGATCATTAATGTCTAAACCCCTGTAACCCAACTCCCCACCAGCCCCATAGGGCTTCTTAATACTCCCCTTGAATCCACCCTTAGGTGGGTGTAGTCTGAAGAATGGTTTAAGGCCCGGTATGCAGGAGGCCTTACCGTTAATCATCCTAGGTCCCTCACCCCTCCTGCACCATAGGCTCTTAACCTCACCCTTAAGGTAAGCATCCACCAACTCCTCAACACTACCCCACCCATACTTCTTAAGGTACTCATCCGTTAAAGGTAAGTCACCCACAATCCTACCCCTCCTCCTGAGTAGTTGAATTAATGTATCCCTACTTAACTCACCCCACGTAGCCCAACTCTCAACAGACTTAAGCATACCCTTAATTGAATCAGACAACACGTATACACTGCACGTGAACCTCCTCCTAAGCCTCAGTAGGTTTAACGTATGGTTAACCTCAGGGCTAACGTCAACTAAACCCCTAATCCTAACTGCAGCAACAATAACCCTCCCATGCTCCCCACTCCGCTCAATCCCCTGGGTACTCTGCATAATGACCCCTTGCCTAAGCCCCCTTTATAACTGTACCTAAAAATACCCTACCCCTAATTAACACCAATCCACTGAACAATCCACTAAGGCTTAATAATAACCTTACCCTAATCCCTAATGTGGCTGAGTTTAAGCCCGATATAATTGTTCTACCGGGTAGATTGGAGACAAGTATTGAGGAGGGTTCATACGTGATTATGAGTGAACGAAACTTCAATGCAATATTCAATGACATTAACTTAACCATAGTCTCATCAATAGCCAAGGGGGCTCATAGGTTTAATGAAATACTTAAGGCGACATCAGTACCCAGGGGTCAATTATCAAGGCACTTGAGGGCACTCATTAAGAGTGGGTGGTTGAGTAAGAGTAATGGTGAATACGGCTTCTCCGCATCAGTCTACGTAGTATCCAATGTGGAGGAGGTTAATGAAACCATTATGATTAAGCTAATGCCGAATAAGGGAGCCTTCCTGGACCCAGTCCACGGCCTAGTTATATTCAGGGACTCAACGGGGGATTACTGCTCAACATGCCCTCTTAGGTCGCTTTGCACAAGGAATGTTAAAGACATTGCCAATAAATACGGTATTAAACTACACTCCCCTGAACCAGCTGAGGCGTATATGGAGATTTTCAGAAACCTAATACTAATTAACCTAGCTAAGAGACTTAGGATAGGTTCAATAAACCTAAGAATACCAGGTAATGGGGGATAATACCCCACCAGCCGCGAAGGGATTATTTAGCAATAATACATAGGCCTAGTAATGATTCAATTCACGGTAAGTAAGAGGACAAGCATACCTAAGGACACCTTATGGAGCCTAGTCTCCAGGGTGGAGGATTACCCGAAGTACTGGCATGGACATAGAGAGGTTAAGGTAATAGGCAGTAGTGGGGGTAAACTTCTGGTTAACATTAGATTCGCCTTCAATGGCCCATTAAACCACGGCACAGCCTACGTGGAGTTAGGCAACTATACGGTTACCTTCAACTTCCTTAAGGGTCCATTTAAAGGCACACACATTATTAAGGTTAAGGATGGTGAATTAACCAGTGAATGGAACATTAAATTAAACCCACTCCTAACCCCCATGAGTAAGTGGATAATCAACCACTTTAAGCAGGGTTCAGAGCACGCCTTAGAGAGAATAATTAAGGACGCTGAATTAATAATGAAGACCCCAAGCTCCTAAAATAATTAAGCTAACCTAAAGAGTTAAAACAATCTACAATATACTTTAAATACGCCTCCACTGGTTAATATTTAGGTGTTTAAATGACATGGGAATTAAGGTACTACAAGCTCCCTAAAATACTATTAGTATTAACAATAACCCTAGCCGTATTACTTGGCCTACTCCTCAGCGGCTTCACCCCACTGGCTAATACACTACACTTAAGAACCACCATTACGTATTATAAACCAGTATCAACATTCATTACAAGGATTATAACAAATACCACCACATTAATCATCAACCACACAGCAACCAATGTAATCACACTCACCACTCCACAAATCATTAATAACACGGTAACCACCACAACAACCACCACTACAGTTCAATTAACCACAGTAACAACAACATACACCACAACCACACCAGTATACTATACGGCAACAATAACCAGTACACTGATTTCCTCCCTGCCCTAAAGGGTGGGAGGTTCCCCCCATTGATTCGGGTTTACATCTCTCACTTGGGGGGCAGTCGAGAGGGTCAGAGACCCCCTCCCACGTATATAGAGGTTAATGATTGCAATGATGTCACGGTCATTCTCATAACCACACTTAAGGCATTTGAACCACCTATGCCTAACCTCCCTCATCTCTACACCGCATTTTGGGCATTGGGTTGATGTATATGCGGGGTTAACGTAGATGACCTTAAGACCACGCTTCAATGCCTGCCACTCAATCCAGTATTGAATCCTTCTATACTGCATAAGATATAACTTGTCTCTATATGCTTTCCCTAACTTTTCCACACAGGTAATCATATTATTCAAGTTCTCCAGTACTATGACGTTAGCATTCATACCCTCAGCAATATCCACAACCAATTTACCAGTCTTCCTTGCGGAATCATTAAGAATGTTTCCTGCATGATTATGGAAGTGGCGAATCCTATTTAGAATCCTTCTACTCTCCCTCCACCGCTTAGGATACTTCCTTTGCAGTAACTCAGCCAGAGCCTTATAGTGGTGAGCATCCTCTAGCCTAGTGGGAATCCTCACGTAATGCTCATCATCACTACCCACAACAACCCCACTCATATTAATATCCACAGCCACTAAACCAGTTGGGGTAAAACCATCTCCTTCCCCCCTCCTACCCCTCCTCTTCTTTTCCTTGCTCACAATTACCTTCAGAAACCACTCCCCACTCCTCTTAACCAGTCTAGCCTCCTTAACAAACCATCCCCTATAGAAGCCTATGTTATGCGGGTAACCAGTAACCTCCACATGCTTACCCAGTATCGTACACTTCATTTTCTCTAGATCTAAGCTGAAGGAGTATCTTGAAGTTAGCCACAATGACACATTCCTTAGCACTGGGTATCTCCCCTTCCTAGGGTTATTGTACCATGCCTTATACAGTGCTAACGCATCCCTATAGCAATCTTCCGCTAGTCTTGAATTCAAACTAAATTTCTCCCTTAACACCCTATACATGTTATTGTGCACCATAGACAAGACCCCCTTCTCATTGGGATTTATCCTACTTTCAAATAACCATTTAAGAACAAGCCTCTTCGCATTCATGTACCTTTCAACAAGGAGAGGGAGCCCGAGACCCGATGGGCGAATCTTCACACTAAGTGTCGCGATTCCCCCATCGATGGAACGCACCTCACGGTGCGTTCGGTCTCGAGTCTCCATAAAGATCTTTACCGCTGCTGGGTTAAAAAGATTGCATTAAACCCACCTTAAAAACAAGACCCTCCACCCACGGTGTTATAACCATAACCAGTACTCAGAGCCGATACTAGGTGTAATCGTATGGATGACGTAAGGTTCTCCTCACTTTATCCCCAGGCTATAATCATTTACAAGTAGACATGTTTGCTACTGAATAATCCCTCTTCCTCATGCGGTAGTATCAAGATAACAGTATCCTTTAGGGTGCTGGCGCCAGGGTCTCGATATAATCAGGGTTAACGACATGACTAAGTACCCTTACTATGGCTATGAAGGTGATTTCAAGCTTAAAGGATGTAGAGCTCAGATTCTATGCTGTGAAATTTCTGGAGTATCCGAGATGCTGTGAAGTCATTAAATTATTACCAGAAGGATAAGGGTTAAGTTTATATTAAATTTCCTTAAAATTAAAATAGTGTCTCAGATATGGCTGCTCAACCTCAAATAAGCATTGATGATGTTTTAAACTGTTTTCTACAAGGCATTAGGGAGGCTAATAATGAGGAAGAGTTGAGGATCAGGATATCCAGGTGCATAGAGGATATGATCCTCGAGCCACTCGGCATAACACAGTACGGTGGTCGCTATGAGTACACCCTAGTCTCTGGGGCTAGGGTGGATGCCCTCTACGGACACGTAATCATAGAATATAAAGCCCCAGGCAGACTCTCAACAAACACCGACATAACCAAGGCCAAGGACCAAGTCATAAACTACATTAAAACCGAGGCCGCCTCAAAAGCTGAGTGGGATAGGTATCTGGGTATTATAATCAGTGATAGAATAGCCTTCGTGAGGTACTACAAACCGCAGGATACCTGGATCCTAAGGGGCCCGTATAACATTACCAGGGAGAGCATTATAAAGATTATTGAGGCCCTGAGGGGGCTAAGGAGGAAGGCGCTCAGTGTGGATAACCTCTTGAGGGACTTCGGCTCCCAGTCGGAACTTGCTGGGAGAGTTATTAGGGCGTTGTACAGGAGGCTCATTGAGACTGGGAACCCGAGGACTAGGGTGTTGTTTGAGGATTGGATGAGGCTCTTCAGACAAGCAACAGGTTATAGGCCTGAGGAGCTTGAGGAATTACCCACGTTGGCTCAGGAGTACGGGTTAGCCGATAATGTGAACTTCGATGCATTAATATTCGCAATACAAACATACTACGCCTTCATACTAAAGCTCCTCGCCGCGGAGGTTGTTTACCTATACGGCGGTGGTAGGTTTTACATATCCTACATAGCCGATCTCGATGACGCATACACAAGGGGCAGTGTCAACGCCCTAAGGGATGAGCTTAGGGAGTTGGAAAGCGGTGGCATTTTTAGGCACTTCGGCTATGAGAATTTCCTAGAGGGTGATTACTTCTCCTGGTACCTGGAGGAGCTTGATGGGGAGCTTGCTGGGGCGCTGGCTGAGGTGATCAGGAGACTCTCGGACTACGAGCCGGCAACGCCTCAATTAGAGCCCGAGTACGCTAGGGACCTACTCAAGAGACTTTACCAGGAATTAATGCCCCGCGACATAAGGCATAATCTTGGCGAGTACTACACGCCTGACTGGCTCGCTGACTTCCTACTCGATGAGGTGGGGCTTAGCCTAGGGAACCTCATGGAGATGGGTAAGGAGGACTCACTGAAGCCACTGCAGCAACTGAGGGTTCTGGACCCGGCATGTGGCTCGGGCACCTTCCTAGTGAGGTACATAGCGAGGCTTAGGGCTTATGCCAGGGAGTACTTCCTGGAGGATGTACTCGTGGACTACGTACTACAGAACGTGGTTGGCTATGACCTAAACCCACTGGCGGTACTCACCGCCAGAACAAACTACCTACTCATGATTGCGGACTTGCCAAAGAAGGGAACAATAGAGATACCGATTTACATGGCTGACTCATTGATGGTTGAGAGGAGATCCACACTAATGGGTGATGTTTATGCGCTGAGGACAACGGCTGGGGAGTTCAGGATACCGGCAAACATCATCGAGAAGAACCTACTGCCGGATATACTCCACGAGGTGACTGACGCATTGAGGAACAGGTACAAGCCGGAGGAGTTCAAAGCAAGACTACAGTACAGATTCAAGGAGTTGGGAGAAAACGAGCTCAGCGTCCTGTTGGATTTCTACAGCACACTCCTAAAGCTGGAGGAGGAGGGTAAGGACGATGTGTGGGTATCCATAATAAGGAACGCCTTCGCACCAATACTGAGGGGCAAGTTCGACTACATTGTGGGTAACCCACCATGGGTTAATTGGGAAAACCTGCCGGAGGACTTCAGGGAGTTGTCCAATGACTTGTGGCAGCACTATGGGCTGGCCGAGATTAGGGGGAAGATGGGGTTGGGTAAGGTTAAGAGGGACTTGGCGATGCTCTTCATGGCCAGGTGCTTCGACCTATACCTAAAACCCGGCGGTAAGCACGCATTCCTAATGCCATTCACAGTATTCAAGACACAGGCTGGTTCAGGGTTCAGGAGGTTCCTAGCCACAAAAACCAGGGTGCACGTTGTACATGACATGGTAACTCTGTACCCATTCGAGGGGGCCGTGAACAGGGTCTCGGCAATAGTTGTTGAGAAACCCGAGACGGGCAACGCTACGGGGAACAAGGGTGGGGTTAGGCACATCATATGGGTTAACAGAACAGGGAAGCCCATACCCACCGATGCGCACTTAGAGGATGTCCTCAAAGTTACGGAGAGGTTCGAGGCCATAATGGCACCCGTAGTGGAGAGGGACCCGTCAAGCCCCTGGATGCAGGTAACAAGTAAAGTACTACCCTACATTAGGAAGATAACCTCCGGGACCTCACCATACGAGGCACATGCAGGCGTTTATACAGCTCTAAACCAGGTATACTTCATACAGATCAAGCAGAGACTCCCAGACGGTAAGCTACTAATCATCAACCCGCCGGAGCCTGGGCAGAAGAAGAGGGTTAAGCAGGTCGAGGTGACTATAGAGCCTGACCTGGTCTACCCGCTCATTAGGGGTAGGGACGTCAAGAGGTGGTACGTAGACTACAAGGAGAGGTATATCATTCTTCCTACAGATGAGCAGGGAAATATGATTAAGCATTATGAAATGAAGATAAAGTACCCCAATACGTATAGATACTTCTATGAGTTCTTCAGGGATCTAGTGAATAGGGGTGGTGAGCCCTACAAAAGTAAGTTAGAACCTTATAGGAGGTTACCACTTGAGGTGGCGGAAAAAAGCGCACCGCCGTTTTACTGGGTGTTCAACGTAGAGCCTAGCCTAGTTCCCTACAAGGTAGTGTGGAGTAGAATTGCCGGGGGCATTAGTGGTAAGGCTGTTAGTTTTTCATGTGCTGTAGTAGAACCCATAGAGATAAAGGATCTAGGTAAAAAGCCTGTGATACCTGATGATGGAACTATACTAATAGATCTCAAAGATCCGAAGGAGGCCTACTATATTGCTGGCGTCCTTAATTCAATTATCGTAAGGACAACAATAGCAGCATATACATACGAGTTGAGACAGGAAACGCATATAGTCGATTTTATAAGAATTCCTCGTTATGATCCTAATAATGAATTGCATGGGAGGATTTCCGAGCTCTCCAGGAGGGCTCACGAGATTGCCAGGTGTATCCACGCCAGTGCCAAGCCCGAGTACTGTGGGTTCATTAGGGACCCCGAGGGTGGGCTCAGGAAGATTGAGGATGAGCTTGATAGGGCCGTGGCTCAGCTCTACGGCATACCCGAAGATGCCCTGGAGGAGTTCAGGAAGTTACTGGGTGTGTTGTCTGGCGAGAGCGTTCCAGAAGAGGAAGAGAGTGTTGTGGGGGTTGTTAGGCCCTCGGTGGAGTTTCTCAAGGTCAATGTTGTTGCTGGGCAGACTGATTACCTGGAGGTTAATATTGTGACTGCGGGGCTTTGTGATAAGGCCGTACTCATTCTTAAGTGGCCCTGGGGCACGCAGACGCTGAACCTTGATGATGGTAGGCATAGGATTGAGGTTAAGGTCCCTGAGGGGGTTTATGAGGTTGCGTATAGTTTTAAGTGCTCTGGTTATGAGTATGATGGTAGTGTTAAGGTAACGGCATCCTCCAAGGTGCCGGAGGGGCCTAGGAGGTCCAGGACTCTTAGACTTGGGTGATGGTTATGGGTGATCTTTATGTTAAGATTAGGAGGGCTTTTGGGGATTATGCTGTGGATAAAAGCCTACTTCATGAGACGGAGATATCTAGGTTGCCGGGTTTTGTTGCTGAGTATCTCATAACGGAGTTTGCGATGGAGTATCCCAATGATTGGCAGACGAGGCTTAGGGAGTTCATTACACAGCATTATTTTGAGACCAGTGAAAAGGAGTACCTTAAGCATAGGCTTATTGAGGAGAGGCGCATTAAGATTATAGATGAGTTAAGGGTTTGGGTGGATTTGGAGAGTGGTGAACATAGGGGTGTAATTCAATCCATTGGTGAGAGCGACATAAGAGTCCCACCGGATATAGCCAGTAATTATCCCATGACCATGATTACAGGGATGTGGGGTCTCATTGAGCTTGAATACTCACCTGAAACCGCTAAGAGGGATATTAACGGAGAGCTTATAGAAAATCCAGTCATTGTGACTGATTTCACACCATTCCAGGCACCCACCTCGGATCCCAAGATACTTGCTGAGGCCCGAGGTTACTTTACCTTTGAGGAGTGGCTTGATGTTCTCATAAACACCATTGGTTATAATCACAATGCTTACCCGGGTATTAGGAGGAAGCTTGTCCTCCTCTCAAGGCTCTTACCGCTGGTGGAGGAGAATTTGCACATTGTAGAGTTTGGGCCTAAGGCCACTGGTAAGACTTACGTGTTTAGGAATGTGAGTAGGTATACGAGGATTATCGTGGGTGGTATGATAAGCCCAGCAGCCTTGTTCTACAACCTCAGGAATGGTATGCCGGGCGAGATAGCCATTAGGGATTCTGTGGTATTCGATGAGATATCCAAGGTCAGATTCCCCAACCCTGATGAGATAGTTGCTAAACTCAAGGACTTCATGGAGAGTAGTCAGTATGAGAGGGGTAAGCAGAGAGTTGCATCTGGTTCTTCTATAGTTATGCTTGGGAATGTAGAGGTTGAGGAGAGGGAGGGGGCTTACGTGCCCGTGGAGGACTTAACATACATACTGCCAAAGCCCATGAGGGACTCAGCCCTAATAGATAGGGTTAGAGGGCTTATACCAGGATGGGAACTCCCTAAAATAGGTATGGTTAAATATCATTTGTCCCAAGGTTATGGGATTGCTCTAGATTACTTCTCAGAAGCATTACATACAATGAGGAAGGAGACCTTAGTAGGTGAAGTTAGTAAGCATATAGAGTTAATGGGAGAGGTGACGATTAGAGATGAGAAGGCGATTAAGAAAATGCTAAGTGCATTCATTAAACTCCTCTTCCCAAACCTAGAATTTGATAAAAGAGAGTTGGATATAGTCACTGGGCATGTAGTAGAACTAAGACAGAGAATCAGAGATTGGATGCATAAGTTGTCTCCCTCAGAATTTCAAAGAGAGGAATTATCATATATTGTGAAAGGATAAAAACTACATGAGAAAGGCCTCAAGGACAACCCTAATGAGGGAGTTGTAAGAATGGCTCCTATTACTTTAAACCAGGTGAGGTAGGGTGCAAGCCCGTATTCTTTAGTTCCTCAATGTTTTCTCCACTGATTTAGGTAATTGAGGAGTGGCTTAGTTATTGAATCATTATTACTTGATTCATTTAGACTGGGGTGTCAGTCCAAGTCTTAGAGCCGATACTAGGTGTAATCGTATGGATGACGTAAGGTTCTCCTCACTTTATCCCCAGGCTATAATCATTTACAAGTAGACATGTTTGCTACTGAATAATCCCTCTTCCTCATGCGACCCCTTCTCCTCACATATATTGATTTTCACGGATACCTCAGTGCCCTATCTTGTAGGCTCTCTAGCTCTCTTAATCCTCATCTCCATCATCTCCTAGGCATAGTTCCACAACTATTCAACGTGCAGCTTTAGTTCCCTCAAGCTTACCCTATTTTCATCTTAATCTCTATGATGAGCTGATGTACATTATTGATATCTGTAATAACTATGTCAGGCACCTTTTCCTAGACTATGCCACTGGACTCCTTCAGATACTGCTTAAGTTTCTCTAAAAAGACTATAAACACGGTTTCTCTACTCAAGCAACATCACCTACTCTTAGGTTTCACCCTTATTACGAATTCCGAGACTTTGTTGGATTGAGTATTTACACCATAGTAATGGTTGAATACTCCATGACATTTTGGGCACTCAAGCTCCTTAACAATGTAGAACCTGAACCTCCACTGCTTTATAAGCCTGAAATTACCTTCATAACCACAGTACGGACACTTAACCATACTTCCCACCTCTCCTCCTAATTACTGCCATAGGCATATTCTTTTATATATTTAAGCTGTATGCTAAATTTAAACCTTCCTACACCTATAGGTTAATTAAATTAACATTAATTATGCTTCTCACCATGTCTTCAAGCCTGCCTCCTTAATCTCAAGTCTCTTCTTAGGGGTTGATTTATTGAAACTGAGTAGTGATTAATCCTCCTGGTTCATATGGAGGTAAACCCTCCCTCAGTGCACCTGGATTTATTCCCCATATTCCACAACCTAAACACCCACATCACACCATCCACCATATGGTTTATTTCAGCTTTACAAAAGAGGCTTACTGGATAAAATAAACGATAGGTTCTTAAGATACTCCTGAATGTTTACTATCTTATGATTGGAACACAAGATTCATTAGTAGAATATGTGGTATTAGTAATGGTGACAGTAATAATGGGAATAATAATTGGCTACTGGCTACCATATTTTATAATTTTGCTTTCTAATAATGGAATAATCACCCTTATTGAAGCACTAATACTTGAATTAACTGGAGCAGCACTATTGGCGATGGCGGCATTGGCTGCTGGGATTCTGATTGGGTCTTGGATTCAGTCCAGGATAGAACAGTCTTCACCATGGTAAGTCCATTCATTGTAGGCTAATGATTTAAATTTAAAACATGAATTCTTTATTGAGATAAACAACCTATTTTCCTCAATTAATTAAGACTCAGTATTATAGGACTCTATTGATCCGAGTAAAGAGTAAGCAATGCTCCAAAATAGCGAATATAACCTATCCTAGAAAAACGGAGAAATATAGAGAAAGGTTTATAAAGAATGCTTAAGCCCTTATACTATGGATAGTGAAATAAAGGATATATTATTAATTATTGTAGGAGTTGCAATAATTGCGATAGTGCTTATTGCATCATATAAGTTAGCTAACTTAGTTGAGGTTTCCATAACTTGGTTTTCTAATATCACTGGAATAAATATTCCTGCTAATGTAAACTTCCTGAATCCCGCAATATCAACATTTACATTAGCTGGAGAAGTATTTATAGTAGTTGGTTCCATAATAGTTGGTTCCGGTATTATACGTATTTACTCCTCCTAGTGCCCTCTGGGTTGCTACAGAGGAACCATTTACTGTAAGTTCATGATTAACATTAATCTAAATTTAAGAACCATCTTCATTAAAGGAGGTTTTCAATGAATTAAGAGTAGTGTTAGAATTCTGTATATTATCTAGCCATAATTAGGATGGATGAATATGTGACTACTCAATGTGTTTCATTCTTATTCATTAATTTGAATCCTTTCCCATACTTCTCATGATAAAAGCACCAATTCTAATTTCTTTAGAAGTAGCCCCATAAAGGGAGTAATATCTGATTGTTGAGTATTGAACCCAAGCGTAGTCCCCGCTTCCACTTCTCTGGTAACTGTAGCCGCCTGGGCCATTGATGCCAACGTTGATGCTCCACGGGATGCCTAATGAATCATTAGTAATCATTATGGTCACTGAACCCTCCCCACTACTTGATGCCTGTGTCTCACCAGTGCCGTTACCGTATTCAGTTATTACCCATCTTAACATTACCCAGTTACACGTATTTGATGCCTGTGTTGGGCATACTTTAACAGATATGCCGTTGTAATGCCCCTTAATGATCATTAATAATGCGTGCCCGGGCTCCAGGAGTAGTCTACCGTTGATTACTATTGGTTCACTATGGTTAAGTATAGTGTAGGTTAAGTAATCCATGATTGAGTTCACGCCTATTAATACGCCTGAATTATTGGTTAAAGCGTACATGCCGTCTAAGTAGGCGTTAACCCTACCCAAGTTACCGAGGATTATGAGTGTTGAGTTACTCATTGCGAAGCCGTAGGCCTCGAGCACAATGTTGGCTAACTCCTCATGTGCAATTAAGTAACGGGAGTAGTTACTGTAGCTCACTGATGCGTAGGTTAATATTATGGTGACTGCAGCTATTGAGGCGACTAGTATTATCGCCTCCTCAACGGCCTCCATTGGTTGCATTGGGTTAATGGTTGGGTTAATGATAAGTACGTAGGGTTATGTTTAAGTTGAGTTTACCCTACTTGGATTAATTTAAAAAGGAGTCATTGAGGCATCCCCATGCGTGTAATAACCCTACTCACTGACTTCGGTAATGGGGATTACTTCGTGGCATCAATGAAGGGGGTTATACTGGGTATTAACCCTAACGTAACCATAATTGATATAACGCATGATGTACCATCCTTCAACATACGTAAGGCAGCATTCATACTATGGGCAACCTACAGATACTTCCCAAGGGGTAGTGTTCACGTTGCCGTCGTTGATCCGGGTGTTGGAACCAGTAGGAGGGCTATTGCAGTAATGAGTAGGAATTACTACTTCATAGGCCCGGATAACGGTGTCTTAACCATGGCTGCTGAGGATGATGGTGTATTGGAGGTTAGGGAGATAAGTAATAGGGGGGTTATGTTGAGTGATGTTTCATCAACATTCCACGGTAGGGATGTGTTTGCACCCGCGGCGGCTTACCTTGGTTTAATTGATTTTAAGGATTATGGACCATTAGTGAGTGATTACGTTAAGTTAACCATGCCTAAGCCCGTTGAGAGGAATGGTGTAATTGAGGCCCAGGTGGTTTACGTGGATAAGTTCGGTAACGTCTACACCAGTGTTAGGAGGGGTATGTTTAACATAAATTATGGCGACTACATTACGGTTAACGTTAAGGGTAGGGGGATTAGGCTTGGGGTTAATAGGTCCTACGGGTACGTTAACAAGGGTGAGGCCCTCGCCCTCTTTAATAGTATGGGTTTCCTAGAATTGGCGATTAATGGGGGGAGTTTCTCCAGTGAGTATGGGTTAAGTGAGGGTGATGTTATTCAGATTGTTCGCTAGAGCTGTACTCACTCATTAATGAGTGGTAGTAGTTGTATATTCTGTAGAAGTTATCCTTAAGTTCACTGGAGTCCACGAAGTTATCCTTACTAACCTTAATACCATTAACCCTCACGTTCTCCATGCTTAAAAGCATCGCCTTAATACCCTTACCATCCCTATGCCACGCACTGTACCCGCCTATTGTGCCATCCCTGTTAATAACCCTATGGCATGGGATAAGGACGGGCATAGGGTTCTTTGAGGCGAATAGGCCTATTAGGCGTGGGGTCATGTTGAGTAATTCAGCTAAGTCACTGTAGGAGGCTACGAAACCCCTCGGTATGGCTAGTATTGCAAGCATAACTAGGCCTAAATTATCATTAGGTATCTTAGCCATCCTAACCACAGTTAATGGGTCTGGTTCAACGTAATCAGTAATGTTGATGTTACTGAACTTGCGTAGAAATGAACTGATTCTAATTATCGTGGTCTTATCCACCAATCCCTTGAAATCCCTGTGAACCAAGAGCCCTAGGTCACTCTTACCCAGCCTCCATAGTTGATCGCTATTCTTCACGAACTGATTCAATTTTTAAACCTTAAAAACCGTTACCTATGCTGATACCATGGTAATTACTCCAAAGTATGGTTTATAAACAGTAATGATGCGTAGTAATGGTGGAGGAATGCAGGGTTAAGGTTAAGTTCGCCGGTGTACTTGTTACATTTGCCGGTTCGGAAACCATTGATGTGGGTGTGAAATGCGGTTCAACGCTTAGGGATTTGCTTAGGCAATTAGCCAGTGTGAACCCTAGGTTGAAGAGGAGGCTTATTGAGGATGATGGACTCTGGCCAGGTGTCTACGTAGCCATTAATGACACTGACATTAGGCTGCTTAATGGACTCGACACTAGGTTGAATAACGGTGACGTAGTACTCTTCCTATCCTATATTCATGGAGGTTAATTTATTTAAACCCAATGCCGGTTAATCACGGTGATTGAACCAATTAGGCTTAAGTTAGGTGATGAGGAGGCTCAATTCATAGTCTACACAATGCTGCTTGAGGAGCCGCTTAGTAATGAGGCTTTAAGCATGCTCCTAAGCAATACTGAGGCTGACGTGTTCATTATCATTGATGGTTCAACATCACCCACGGTGAATGATCTACTGTACTACCTTTATTTAGCCCACAGGAATGTTAATGATGGTGTTTCAATAGCCAGGGATGCTAACGTTGAGGCTATGCTTTACGTGCAATGCACGACGCAGATTAATGAGGCTAAGAGGATTAGTGACCCATTGGGTAAGAGGCTTGTAACCGTGGCAGCCTTATCCATCGGGAGGGGTGTGAGGGTGAATCCACCCCTCGGTGACTTCTTCATTGGTTCAGTGAGTAGGCTTAGTAGGGGTGGTTGCGGTAGAGGTAAGGTTATTAGGATGATTATGGGGAGGATTAGTACTAGGCGTCTAATAACTAATGATAGTTAAGCGTTTAAGCGCTGTTAAAGGGCCTTAAGTGTGATGAACCCAGACGGCCCTGAGCCTTGATGAGCTATGCCAAGACTGAATGATGCTTTTAAGGTAATGTTTAAGGAGTTAAGTAATATTTAACATATATAAAGATGCAAACTACATTGATCTATAAATTATTTTTAACTGAATCTATTTTATTATTGGTTTCTATTCAAAATATATTGCTAATAGTCAAGCGGTTTACTTAGAAAGATTTAAAAATATCAAGGGGATTATTTAAGCGAGGTTTATGACGGTTAAATTAACGTGGATGATAGGTGGAGCCCAGGGAAGTGGTGTTGACACATCAGCAAGCATATTCGGTAACGCGGTGGCTAGGGCTGGATACTACATTTACGGTAATAGGGAGTATCACTCAAACATTAAGGGTAGGCACAGTTACTTCAACCTAACGATAAGTGACGTTAAAGTTAATAGCCTATCCGACGAGGTAAATATATTAGCCACCTTCGATGCCGAGACTGTTTTCCAACACTTCACTGAGGTTAAGGACTACATAATATACGATAAGGCCCTTGAGGGCACTAAGATAAGTGCAGTGCAGAGTATGGAGCCTGAGAGGGCTGAGAAGATTGAGAAGATCCTAACCTCAAGCGGCTACGGCACAACAATAAAGGATGCCTTAAACTACGCAGCCAGTAAGGGTGTTAAGATTATTCCAGTTGATTACGGTAAGATAATAAGCGAGGTAGCCAGTGAATTAAAGCTCCCAGTATCCGTTGTGGAGAGGGCTAGGAACCTAATAGCCTCAGCAGTATCATTAAGACTACTCGGCATCAAGCTGGATTACCTAAGGGCTGCCTTAAGGGTCTTCTTCAGGAATGAACTCTACGTTAAGATGAATGAGAGGGCCTCAGAGAAGAGTTACGACCTTGTTCAACCAGCCTATAACCTAGCTGAAATACCAGTTAAGGGACATAGGGTTCAATTAGACGGTAACACGGCTGTAGCCATCGGTAAGATTGCAGGTGGCTTAAGGGTGCAGACCTACTACCCAATAACCCCCGCCGCTGATGAAAGCATGTTCATTGAGGATAATGAGGTTGTGGACGTCATTGACCCTGAAACCAAGGAATTACGTAAGGCAGGTGTCCTTGTTTTTCAATCAGAGGATGAGTTATCCGCAGTTAACATGGCCATTGGAGCAGCCTTAACAGGGGCCAGGGCAGCAACAGCAACCTCTGGGCCGGGATTCTCACTAATGGCTGAGGGTATTGGTTGGGCCGGTATGAATGAGGCGCCAGTGGTTATAACATACTACATGAGGGGTGCCCCATCCACCGGCATGCCAACCAGGGGCCAGCAGGCTGACCTATTATTCGCAGTTAATGTTAGTCACGGTGAATTCCCAAGGATAGTTATAGCCTCAGGGGACCACGTGGAGGCCTTCTGGGACGCAATATGGGCACTTAACCTAGCTGAACGCTACCAAACCCCAGTAATACACCTTGTTGATAAGTTCCTGGCTAACTCATACTCAATAATTGATGAGGAGGAGTTAGATTACAGGAATAAGAAGATTATTGATAGGGGTAAGTTAATGCTCAAGGAGGTTGATGACTATAAGAGATTCGAGTTCACTGATGATGGCATATCACCGAGGATTCCATTAGGCTACGCAGTAATGCACTACACTGGTGATGAGCATAATGAGTACGGTATAATAACTGAGGAGAGTGAGAATAGGATTAGGATGTATGAGAAGAGGCTTAAGAAGCTTGAAACCGCTGATAAGGAGATTCCGGAGGAGCAGAGGCTTAGGGTTTACGGTGATGAATCCGACATTGCAGTGGTTACATGGGGTTCACCAAAGGGTCCAGCGGTGGATGCATTACAGGAATTAAAGAGTGAGGGCGTTAATATTCAAGTTATTCAAGTTAGGATGTTTAACCCATACCCAAGGAACCTAATTAGGAAGCTTCTTGAGGGTAAGAGGATGATAATTGCCCTTGAGGCCAACTACACGGCTCAAGCGGCTCAGTTAATGAAGCTTAACACTGGTATTGAACCAACCCACTACGTGCTTAAGTGGAATGGTAGACCAATAACTAGGACCGAGGTTAAGTGGGCTATTAAACACATTCTAAGCACAAATGAGAAGAAGGTGGTCCTAAATGGCGGTGCTTAAGGTAGCCCTGAATCCACAGCAGTATAGGGGTAAGAAGTGGATTGATTGGTGTCCTGGTTGTGGTAATTTCGGTATTTTGGCTGCTGAGACCCAAGCCTTCGCTGAATTAGGCCTTGACCCCAGGAGAATTGTCGTCGTCTCGGGGATAGGCTGCTCAAGCAGGATGCCTGACTTCCTAAACGTTAATGGCGTCCACACTCTTCATGGTAGGGCTATACCGTACGCCATGGGTATTAAGCTCGCTGACCCAAGCCTAGAGGTTATTGTTAATGGTGGTGATGGTGATTTGCTTGGTATTGGTGTTGGTCATTTTGTTAGTGCTGGTAGGTATAATGTTGATTTAACCATTATTCTTCATAATAATGGTGTCTATGGTTTAACTAAGGGTCAGGCTTCACCAACATTACCTAGGAATGTTAAGACTAAGGCATTACCTAAGCCTAATATTAAGGATGCAGTCAACCCAATAATCCTAGCCCTAGCCAGTGGATACACCTTCGTAGCTAGGGCATACGCATACGATACAAGACACTTAAAGGACGTGATAAAGGAGGCTATTAGGCATAAGGGAACAGCACTAGTAGACGTCCTACAACCATGCCCAACATACAACGACATAAACACAAAGGAATGGTACGACAAAAGAGTATACAAGCTAGACAATGAGAAATGGGACCCAGTGGTGCATGATGAAAAGGAGGCTAATGAAAAGAGGTTGAAGGCCATGGAGATCGCCAGTGAATGGGGTGATAGGATACCAGTGGGCATATTCTATAAGAATGAGCTAGTACCCATATATGAGGAGAGGATGCTCTCCAGGATAAGTAATTACCTGGAATTACCACCGGCTAAGCAGGTTATTGAGAAGGATGGTTACTCCGTAACGTTGATAGATAGCATACTTGAGAAGAGGAGGGTTGTTTAAACTAATTTTTAATTTAAGCCTTAAATTAAAAGCTCCTTATTTCACTTAATAGGCAGGTTAAGTACATCTCCAGGCTTCATCACGTAAACCCTCACGTGGGGGGCTAGGGACTCGGTTAGGTTCCTGAATTCCTCAGGATCCTGCCTAATCTGGGGGAAGGTGTTGTAGTGCATTGGCACCACAGCCCTGGGGTTTATTAGGGATACTGCGTAGGCCGCTTCCCGTGGACTCATTGTGAAGTAACCGCCTATGGGTAGTAGGGCCACGTCAGGCTTATATAATCTGCCTATCAACTCCATGTCACTGAATAAACCCGTGTCACCGGCGTGATAAATAACGGCCTCAGGGGACTTAATTACGAAGCCTACTGGTGAACCATGGGTTGAGCTGTGTAGTGCTGGAGTCATGTAAACCTCTATCTCGTTAGTTAATTTAACGGGTCCACCAATGTTCATACCTATGGTGTTCTTAACCCCCTCCTTCTCGGCTAGGTAAACGGCTAGCTCGAATATTGATACAACCGTGGCGTTAGTCTTATTGGCTATTTGAACCGCCTCACCCAAGTGATCTGAGTGATCATGGGTCACCAGTATGAAGTCTACCTTACTTAACTCACCTAGGGTTACTGGGGAATTGGGGTTTGATATCCATGGGTCAATAAGTATTCTCTTACCCATTAATTCCACTTCAAAGGCCGCATGCCCAAGCCACTTCAAGTAACCCATGATCCTAGAGGCTTAACGCATCTTAAAAAGTTAACCCCTGAGGAATATTAGGGCATTTACCTAACAGTGCCCTGGTTTTAATCATAAGTAATTAACTCAACTTAACGCATCTTACATAAATTAGTCCTCGAGGGTTTACTAAGTCTAGTGAGGATGAGTACGATATTTAAGGTGAATCATGGGTCTTAGATCATTCACCGTATATTAACCGATACAGTTCATTACTCAGCTTTAAGCCTGAACCCGTTAAAATAACTACAGTTGTGCCACTTAGGTTCACTTCCTTAAGGGCCTTAAAGACAACTGCGCTTGTTGGCTCAATTATGAACCCTAACCTAATACCCTCCCTTAACCCCTCAATAACCCCCTGATCATTAACAACCACCACGTCACCTCCAGTGTCCCGTATCGCGTCAATTATCTGAGTTAACCTAGGTGGCTGGGGCACTATTATGCCGTCGGGTAAGGTTGCCTTAACACCCATGGGTGTGTTGTGAAGCATACTGTAAGCCCACTCGTAGCCTGATGCCTCAACGGCTATTATCCTAGGTGTGTCTTTAATAAGCTTCAATTCCTCAGCCTCCTTGAAACCTAAGTATAGGCCTAGGGTTAAGGTACCGTTACCTAGGGGTGCAACAACATTATCAATGTTCCCTAATTCTAATGCTAGTTCATAAGCTATTAACTTAACGCCATGTATGAAGAAGGGGTTCCATGAATGACCAACGTAAACCCCCTCTGTGAAGCTCATGGCAAGTGATGATGCATCAGCCCTAGTTGCAGCCTCAACCACATTAGCGCCTAGGAGCCTCATAAGTCTCTTCTTAGCCTCAGGGGCCGTCTTAGGGACGTAAATCCTAGCCCTAACCCCCTTAACCGCGGAGTATGCTGCTAGGGATAGTCCAGCATTACCGCTTGAATCCTCAACCACAGTGACGTCATTACGTAGTACTGATAGGGCAAGACTCCACCCCCTATCCTTAAATGAACCAGTGGGGTTAAGGTACTCAAGCTTAAAGTAGTAATCACCCCTCCTAACCAGTGGGGTTAAACCTTCACCAAGGCTTAACGGCTCCTTAACAGGTAGAATCCTCGTTAATTCACTTCTACTAAGCTCCCTAGGTCTCCTTAAATCATAATTCACATTCAACGGTGACCCGCATCTAGGGCACTTGATAAGCCAGGTATTAGCCTCGGTTGTGAAGCCGCATTTAGGGCACTTGTACGTTACCTCCCCGCTCATGTTAGTTAAGTTAAGCACCATGAATAAGGAACTGTGCTCAGCTTTAAAACTAATTCACGGTTAGGAATACTTCTAGGTATTATTGAAATACTTGCTTAGGGCCTTTTTTAAATTAAGCCGTGTTTAAACCCTCCTTAATCCCCTAGCATCAATGCTGGCTTCACCCAGCCTCTTATAGCCTGTTTCATCATACGTGTAGACCTTGGCATCATCCTCATCCTGCACTAGTTTATGCTTCCCACTGCAGAACGGGTACTTATCACTCAGCCCACACATGCATATGGCTACTGTTTCCCCGCTGGGAAGCTTATATACGTATGGTTTCTTAGCCGTATGTATAACTAGCCTAGCCATGGCGCATTTGATTTATGGTATTTTAAAAACGTGTCGCGTCTGTTAATTCATAATGTTTGAATGATTTATGTATTTAAGGACTACCTGTGAACCATAATTATATTAATATATAGAGTATGTTATTTCACAA
The DNA here is from genome assembly GCF_000018305.1 of Caldivirga maquilingensis IC-167. Lineage (NCBI taxonomy): Archaea > Thermoproteati > Thermoproteota > Thermoprotei > Thermoproteales > Thermoproteaceae > Caldivirga > Caldivirga maquilingensis. Next base: position 1,126,591 of record NC_009954.1, read on the forward strand.
TTTGCATTAATGTTAAATCTAAGTAGTTATAGGGGGTAATGCTTATAAGGAATTAAGAATAGCTCCTTTTTATGTCTAGTAATGTTGGCTTAGGTAGAAGGGTTACTGCCGCAATACTCTTCATAGTGCCGTGGGTTTTCTACCTAGTGTTACCAGTGTATAATAGGGTTAATCCTGAGGTTGGTGGTGTACCATTCTTCTACTGGTTTCAAACCCTTTGGTTAATTATAGCCGCTGTATTAAGCCTAATAGGAGTGTATTTGATTTATGGTGGTGAGTCATGATTGGGATTGCTGGTTGGGTATCATTCCTAGTACTCTTCGTAATCTTCGTGCTGCTGGGCTTCTATGGGGCTAGGTGGCGTAGGGGTGATTTAAGTAGGCTTGATGAGTGGGCCTTAGCAGGTAGGAGGTTAGGCACGTTCCTGGTTTGGTTCCTAGTTGGCGCGGACTTATACACGGCATACACATTCGTCGCCGTTCCCGCTGGCGTATTTGCGAAGGGTGCATTATACTTCTTCGCGGTACCCTACGTGGCCACTGTATTCGCATTAGCCACGGCAGTTATGCCCCCTCTCTGGGAGTGGTCTAGGAGGAGGGGTTACATTACGGCCGCTGACTTCGTTGAGGATAGGTTTAACAGTAGGTTATTGGCTGCATTAGTGGCGTTAACTGGTATAGTGGCTGAGTTACCTTACATTGCGCTTCAAATAGTGGGTATGAGTGCTGTGTTAGCCGTTATGCTGCTTAATGTTGTCCCTGGGGCTAGCCTTGAGTTTGTGAGTGACTTAGCCTTAACCATAGCGTTCATAATACTGGCGGCCTTCACATACACCAGTGGTTTAAGGGGTGCTACCTTAACGGCCGTGTTTAAGGATGCGTTAATATTCCTAAGCATAATAGCAATACTTATTGCCGCACCCATAGCCATACCAGGGGCATTCCACACAGCCTTCAAGGTAGCCTCAAGCCTAAACAGCGGTAAAGGCTTACCCACAGGCACCAGTAGCCTTAATTCAGTATTCTCCTCAGCCTACTTATCACTTTGGGTTGGTAGTTCACTGGCGCTTTACCTATACCCCCACTCCGTTAATGGAGCCTTAAGCGCCGAGAGTAGGCGTAAACTAGCTGTGAGCACGGCCCTACTGCCAATATACGGTATTGGGCTTGCCTTACTGGCTCTTTACGGAATACTGGTTTACGCTGATTCACAGGCCCTTAACATTATAAGGAGTTTCCCATCAACTGGGTACGCCGCTGTAATTAAAGGTAACTTACCCATACCAGCCCTAGCAGCCACAATACTGCCTGATTGGTTAGCCGGGGTGGCGTTACTGGGCATTTTCATTGGGGGTATGGTGCCTGCGGCAATTATGGCTATGGCTCAGGCGAATTTACTGACCAGGAATGTGGCTAGGTATGTGGTTAAATTAACCCCCCAGGGCGAGGCCAGGTTGGCTAAGTGGGCTTCAGTTTTCTTTAAGTTCCTTGCACTTGTCTTCGCCTTAATACCGGCATTAGCCTCAGTGTCAATAAACCTTCAACTACTTGGGGGAATAATAATAACCCAAACACTACCCCCAATATTCCTTGGCTTAGTCACTAATAGGTTTAATAAGTATGCACTCATGGCTGGTTGGGCTTCGGGAATATTAACAGGTGTATACATGTTTATCACTAGGTATATTGCAACAAAGGGTGCCTCACCAACACTATACCCGATTGCAGGCCACCTATACTACATTGCCGTATTAGCATTGGTAATAAACATACTAGTTACCTTAGTCGGCACCGCATTAGCTGTGTTAATTAAGAGAAGTGCCGTTAGTAAGGTTAAGGCATAGGATAACTGACTACGTCTTAATTGTTAAATTAATATGCTCTTAAATGAGCCTTAGCTTAAATATGAATTAATAATCATAGTTTATAAGGAGGCTTAATATAGGGGATGCAGTGATGAGGATTATTAAGTTGTGACCAGTGATCGGGAACCCACGTACTGAATTCATTAAACTTTTCTTAATAATAGTTTATATTTATATAAAGCTTTATAAAGTCATGAGGTTAATGAAGCATGTGGTGAGGAGTGAGTGATGTTAAGTTGAATCTCATTAAGATTGAGGATTTCTCAAACATGCTTGGCTCAGCTAAGCCGATTAAGTGGGATGTAACAATAACAGGTAGGATAAGTAGGGATACTGTTGAGGAGTTGAGTAGGATTAGGGGTGAGCCTGATTGGATGAGGAGGCTTAGGTTAAGGGCCCTTGAAATGTTTGAGAAGCAGCCTTGGCCAAATTGGCTCCCCCTGGAGGGTAACATTAACCTTGAATCACTAATCCTATACGCTAAGCCAAGTGTTGAGAGGGCTAGGTCATGGGATGAGTTACCTAGGGAATTAAGGGAGTACTATGAGGCGCTTCAAATACCTGAAGTCGAGTCCAGGCTATTGGCTGGAGTCATTAGTCAAGTTGACTCAGGGGTTGTTTATGAGAATGTTAGGAAGAGTCTTGAGGAAGCTGGGGTTGTGGCAATGAGCATGGATGAGGCTGTTAAGAGGTACCCTGACCTAGTTAAGCAGTACTTCATGAAGATATTCCCACCTGAATATAAGTTCGCATCACTTAACATTGCATTATGGAGCGGTGGAGTATTCGTCTACGTGCCACCTAACACGCATGTTAAAATGCCCATGGAGCTCGTCGTATTAATTAGTAGTGCTAATGTTGGTCAATTCGAGCACTCACTCATCATTGTTGGTGAGAATTCCCAGGTTGAATTAATAGTGGCTTGTGCAGCCCCAGTCTTCAGTGGGCTTAGTCTACATGATGGTGTAACCGAGGTTTACGTGCATAAGGGGGCTAGGGTTAAGCTCGTTGACATGAAGAATTGGAGTAAGGGTGTTATCTACTTCGGTAATAATAGGGCAATAGCTGAAGCTAACACTAATGTTGAGTGGCTTAGTGGTTCACTGGGTGGTAAAGTAACCATGGTTTACCCAATGACTGTGCTTAAGGGTGAATACGCTAAAACAACAGTCACCTCAGTGGCCTTAGCCAATGGATTAACCTGGAAGGAGGAGGGCGCTAAGGTATTCCATGATGCACCACACACGTCAAGTAAGGTAGTTAATAAGGGGGTGAGTGTAAATGGTGGCACCACCGTATATAGGGGTCTTGTTTACGTTAGGAGGGGTGCTAGGTTTGCTAGGTCTCATGTTTCATGTGATTCGCTTATTCTTGATGATAAGTCTAAGGCATACACTATTCCTCATGATCAAGTATTCGAGGACACGGCAGTGGTTACCCACGAAGCCTACACAGGCAGAATAAGCGAAGATAAACTATTCTACCTAAGAAGCAGAGGATTAAACGAAGAAGAAGCAAAAAGCCTAATAGTACTTGGTTACTTCCATGATGTGATGGTTAACCTACCTATGGAGTACATGTCAATATTCAATAAGGCCATTGAATTAGAGCTAAGCAAGATGCATAAGGTTGGATGATTTCTTCCCCCCGCCTTAAAGGGTTGGTTACGTTGAGAGTCTCCTGCGTTAGCCTGTGCGGGTTAATGGATTATTGATTCACTTAAGTAATGTTATCACTAATCTCAATTAACTCAAATTCACAAGTCCTTGTGGGCCAGTATGCAAAATAAGGGGAAACAGGTCTTAAAATTCATTCACCATGAATAAGAGGCTTTAAGTGCGTAGTAGTGTTTAAGCATTATGGGGTAGGGGCGAAGGGTTTATTAAAGGTGTTAGTGTGTGTTAGTGTTGGTTTGGTATGATTGGTAGTGTTTGGGATTGGATAATAGTGATTGCGGTGGTGTTAATATTGTTTGGTGGTGCTAGTAAGATTCCTGAGTTGTTTAGGGCGTTGGGTAGGGCTGTGGGTGAGTTTAAGAAGGGGCAGGTTGAGGTTGAGAGGGAGCTTAGGCAATTAACCAATGAACCCCAATCAAACCAAACCAACATAAGTAAACAAGACAACACAGTGAATAATAAGGATGAGGAAGCCCAGGAATTAAGAAGGCAGATAGAGGAATTAAGAAAGAAAATCGAGGAATTAGAGAGGAAGAAATCACAGAATTAACTGCATTAACCCATGCTTAAGGGTTAAGGATAATTAGCCCTGAGTGTTACTTAATCAGAGTTGCTGAAAAGTATTAATTAATGCACTAGCTTTTTAACCTAAACATAGATTCGGTATTGTGCTCATTGCGCACATATCTGATGTGCACTTAGGTAGGAGGCAGTATGGGCTTGAGGCTAGGGCTAGGGATTATGAGGCAGCGTTCCTTAATGCTATTAGTGAAATCATTAAGTTACGTGAGGAGAGGGGGGTTGATGTTGTCCTTGTTACGGGGGATCTATTCGATAATCCAAGGCCATCCCCATCAACCTACCTAACCGCAATTAAGGGTTTTAGTAGGCTTAGGGATTCAGGCCTTAATGTTATTATAACCAGGGGTAATCATGACGCTTCCGTTATTAATCCTGTGGATAACCCAATAAGCGTACTATCATCATCAGGCCTGGTTAAGTACCTTGACTTGGATTACATTGATTACGGTAAGTTAAGGATCATTGGTGTAGGCTGCGTACCCGGTAGTGAACATGGTAAACTCACCAGGGGTTTAAGGGGGTTAATGGGGGGTGGTTTAAACATAGTCATGATGCATCAGTACATTGAGGGTGCACCGTATAGGTACCCTATGCCTAACATTGACTACTACAGTATACCCGCTGATGAACTTCCAATAGACGCCTACTATGCGGTGGGTCATATTCATGAACACGCCTTGAGGCATCCATCATTAAACGCAGTTTACCCTGGTTCCCTTGAGATCTGGGATTCCCAGGAGTTTGAAACCTACGTTCTTAATAATGGTAAGTTAAGTAAGGTTAAGGAACAGGACCCTAAGGGTTTCCTGCTACTGGATGTTAATGAAGGTGCCGGTAGGGTTAAGGTTGAGCCAGTTAGGCTGCATGGAGGGCGTAGGATGATTAAAGTCCTGGTTAATATTAATGGTGAATCACCATCAGTATTCAGGGAGCATTTAAGTGAGTTAAGTAGCCTTAATTACAGGGACGCCTACGTTGAGGTTAACGTAACCGGTGAATTAAGTGAGGGCTTCAGTGTTAGGGATTACGGCTTCAATACTATTAAGGGTTTAATAAGTGATGCACTTAAGGTCAACGTTAAGTTAACGGTCACGAGGCGTAGTAGCGTTAAGGGGCAGGTTGTGCATGGTTTAATTGAACTTATTCAATCAGTACTAGGTAAGAACCTTGGTAATGAGGCTATGGTTAACGCAGTCCTTAGGGCCCTTGACCTGGTGAGTGATGGTAAGGTTAATGAGGCTAGGGTTACTTTAGAGAAGGCGCTTGGTATAGGGGATGATGCTGAATGGCTTCAGTGGAGTTAATTGAGGTTGAGAACATTAGGTCAATAAGGAAGGCCTCAGTGAGGTTAAGCAGCGGGGTTAACTTCATACATGGCTTAAACGGTGCAGGTAAGACAACTATACTGGATTCAATAGCCCTAGCCCTCTATGGGACTGATTGGCTTAAGAGGAGGAGGATTAAGTTATCTGAGTTAGTTACCATAGGCGCCTCCACTGGTGCTGTTAGGCTTATGATTAATATTGAGGGGCGTAGGTACATTATTCAACGCGTCTTCACCAGGGAGAAGGTTATTGAATCCCAGACATACGTCATGAGTGATGATGGTAGTAGGGTTGCAGGTAGGGATAAGGAGGTGACTAGGTGGGTTACCGAGAACCTGGGTGTTGATGTTGAGCTCTTCAACCTGCTTTACGTTAGGCAAGGTGAGTTAAGGGATATACTTGAGGTTAATAGGAGGGAGGAGTTTAAGCTCGATAAGTTGCTTAAGATTGACTCAATGGATAAGCTTCAGACTGATGTATTGAGGAGTATTGAGAAGAGGCTTGAGGGTGAGGAGAAGGCCCTTGAGGCAGCCATTAGGGAGAACAATGATGAGAAGGATAGGGTTGAGAGGAGGTTGAGTGATGCCAGGGTTAAGGTTAAGGAAATTGAAAGTGAAATCAGTAAACTTGATGGCGAATTAAGCGTTAAGGAGAGTGAACTAAGTAAGCTTAAGGAGGAGGAGAGGAGGCTAATTGGAATTAGGGAGAGGTTCAATACCCTTAATGACGAGTTAAGGAGACTTAAGGATGAATTAAATAGAATTAACGCAAGCATTAAGGATGTTGAGGACAGGATTAAGGAGAGGGAGGGCATTAGGGCTAGGGTTAAGGGGATTGAGGAGAAGCTTAAGGGAATGAAGGAATTAAGGGACGAAATCAGTAAACTTGAGGAAGAGGAGAGGGAACTACGGGGTAGGGTAATAGTCCTTGAATCCAAGGAATCAACAATAAAGGGGCTTGAGAGGCAACGAGCAGAGTTAAGCAATCAATTAAGGGAAACTGAGACTGAATTAGAGGAGTTAAGGGAGAAGGCGGCTGGTAAGAGTGAGTTAGAGGGGAAGCTTAAGGAAACCTTAACGAGGCTTAATGAGCTTGATGAATTAAAGTCAAGGAAACTGTCACTTAAGAGTGAGTTAAGTCACATTGAGGAGGAGTTGAACGTATTGAAGTCATCTAAGGAACCAGTATGCCCAGTGTGTAAGAGACCGTTGAAGCCTGAGGATAGGGAGAGGTTGATTAAGGAGAATAATGAGAAATTAAGGTTAATTAGGGAGGAGATTAGGGAAATCGACTCAAGGCTTAAGGATTACAGTGACTTAAAGGAGACTGAGGAGGAGCTTAGGAATAGGCTTACCCAAGCAAAGATGGCTGCGGAGAAGATCCCCATCCTTGAGTCAAGGCTAAGGGAATTGAGGAGTAGGGTTAATGAACTTGATGAGGAGTTGAAGACAGCTAGGGAGGAGGTTAAGGAATTGGAGAACCTGAGGGTGAGGCATAGTGAAGTCAATTCAAGGCTTAGTGAATTAAGGAGGAGGTTAACTGAGGTTGAGATGCTTCAGGAGGAGTACGTGAGGCTTAATGCTGAGTTAGCCAAGAACCCTGAGGCTGATTTAAGGCATTTAATGGAGAATAAGGCTAATGTTGAGGCAAGGATTAGGGAACTGGAGAATGAGGTTGAGGCACTGGGGAAGGAGTTGGTTAGGCTTAGGGAGATTGAGGATAAGGTTAAGGAGACTGAGGAGGAGGTTAAGAGCCTGAGGACTAGGCTTGATAAAAACAACGGCATGTTAAGTCAATTGAAAGCCAGTATAAAGGAACTGGAGGATGAGGCCGGGCGTTTAAGGGAATTAATCAGTAAGAGGAGTGAGAGACTTAGGTTCATTAGAGGTAAGATTCAGGAGGTTGCGGGGTTGATTAACGCCATAGATAATGCCAAGCCAGCTTTAAGGAAGGCGCTGCTGAACGCCATAAATGATGAATTAAAGGACGCCTTCAGGATGCTTAGGCATAAGGAATCCTTAATCGACATTTACGTAACAGAGGACTACGAGGTCATGGTTAAGAGGAGTGATGGTAAGGAGTTACCGGTGAGCATGCTTTCAATGGGTGAAAGAAACCTAGTGGCCCTAGTGCTTAGATTCGCGTTATCCAAGGCCATACTAGGTGACATACCAATAATGCTACTGGATGAGCCAACCGAGCACTTGGACTCTGAGCATAGGAGGAGGGTTTCAAACTGGCTACGTGACTTATCTAACGTAGTCGATACACTGGTGGTTACGTCACATGTTGATGCATTCGAGAACACCGCTGATAATATTATTAGAGTTGAGGTCACTAGTCCAAGGGGTGAGTCAGTGGCGTATAATGCGTGAATACGAAGCAGTGATGCAACATTACTCAAGTGCATTAATTACCCACAGGTCTTCACCATATGGGATTTCACTAAGAATAGTGGATTATTGTGAATAACCATTACTTAGGCGTATACTTAGTAAAGTGAGGTTCAGGTGCCTTATAAGCAATATTAAATGTACTGAAATATAAACTATATTTATAGCAATAGTTTTAAAAACAGTAAATTGTCTATGTAATGATGGCTAATTGCTCAGTGAGACTCATGTTGGGTAATCATGCGGTTGCTCATGCGGCATTAGAAGCGGGTTTAGCCGTTGCAGCAGGTTACCCTGGTACGCCTAGTAGTGAGATTATTGAGTACATTATTGACCACTCCAGGGAGACTGGGGTTTATGTTGAATGGTCAAGCAACGAGAAGGTAGCCTACGAGGTGGCTTACGGTGCAGCATTAGCCGGTGCTAAGGCATTGGTTAGTATGAAGCATGTTGGCTTAAATGTAGCGATGGATCCACTAATGTCAAGCGCGTACACTGGTGTTAGGAATAGTTTACTGGTTATTACCGCTGATGACCCTGGAATGTGGTCAAGCCAGAATGAACAGGATAATAGGTGGGTTGGTTTACACGCCCATATTCCAGTAATTGAACCATACAGTCCACAGAATGCAGCTGACCTAGTTAAGTTATCAATGAGTATGAGTCAACGCCTCAATCACCCAGTGTTAATGAGACTGGTTACTAGGGTTTCCCACGTTAGGGAACCTGTTAAGGTCTGTGAATTCAGTAAACCTGACTATGCCCAAGGCTACCTCAAGGACCCATCACACCACGCCTTAGTTCCATCCAACGCTAGGCAACTTAAAGGTGAGTTAATTAAACGCTGGGAGAGTATTCAGTATGCCGTTGAGGATTTGCCTCACGAGTACGTTAACGATGGTAGAGTACTGGTTATTACGAGTGGTGTAGCGTATAATTACGTTAAGGAGGCTTTAAGGGACCTTGAAATCCCCGTTAGTACACTCAACGTAATCACCCCAGTACCCCTACCTAGGAGGCTTATAGCTAATGCAGTGTCTAACTCAGATAAGGTCGTGGTTGTTGAGGAAGGTGACCCAGTGGTTGAGTTTCAGGTTAAGGAGGTGCTTTACGATGAGGGTATTAGGGTTCCAGTGTACGGTAAGGCTGAGGGTTTCTTCACCAGGGTTGGTGAATTAACACTAATGAATGTTGAGGAGGGGTTGGCTAAGGCACTTGGTGTTGAATTAAGGGGAATGCGAAGTAATGCGCAACGCATTGATGTACCACCAAGGCCCCCTGTCTTCTGCCCAGGTTGCCCCCATGCGGCATCATTCTATGAGTTAAAGATAACCACGGCTAAGGCCATGGTTAAGCCAGTCTTCAGCGGTGACATAGGCTGCTACTCCCTAGGCATAAACCCACCCTTTAATGAGCAAGACGTGTTAACGAATATGGGTAGTTCAATAGGCTTAGGCATGGGTATCCTTAGAGGCACTGGTGGTAGGCAATTCATCATAGCCATTATAGGTGACTCCACGTTCTTCCACGCCGGTTTACCAGCCCTGGTTAATGCAGTCTACAATAAGGCGCCAATGCTTGTTATTGTTATGGATAATAGGTTCACTGCGATGACGGGTGGTCAACCAAGCCCAACGCAGGTCATTGATATTGCCGCTGTAGCTAAGGCAATTGGGGTTAAGTACGTGTACACAATTGACCCCTTCAACGTTAAGGAGGCTGAGGCTACGTTAAGCGATGCGTTAAGGAAGGTTAAGGATGGGGAATTAGCCCTAGTGGTTATGAAGAGGGCATGCGCCCTAGAGGCATCAAGGGGGCGTAGTTCACTCATTGTTAAATTCACAGTGGACCCCGATGCATGTAAGGCATGCGGCATCTGCTACAATCTAATAGCCTGCCCAGCCATAGCACCCCTTGAGAACAGGAAGGCTTGGATCGACCCCAATATGTGCGTGGGATGCTCAGTATGCGCTCAAGTCTGCCCTTACAATGCAATAAAGCCCAGCGGTAATGCAAAGGAGTGGCTTGATAAGTGGGCTGAAATGTGAGGTGATGGTATGAAGATGAACATATATTTAACCGGCGTTGGTGGTCAAGGATTAATCACCTTCGCCTCAGTGCTTGGTCAAGCAGCATTGCATTCCGGACTTAAGGCACTGGTGGCTGAGACCCATGGATTAAGCCAGAGGGGTGGTTCCGTAGACGTACATCTAAGGATCGGTAATGTACATGCACCCTTAATACCTAGGGGGAATGCAGACATTATAGTGGCCTTTGAATTACTGGAAGCCTTTAGGGCATTGAACTACGCTAATGATAACACCGTGATAGTGGTTAATAAGCGATTAATCAGACCACCAACCACTAGAGCCAAAATACCCAGTATCAATGAATTAGTAAGCGAGTTACGTAAGATGAATAACACTGTTTACGTAATTGATGCCTACAATGAAGCCCTTAAGCTCGGTAACGCGATCTTTGAGAACATGGTAATGTTAGGAGCCTTGTACTCAGTATCCGATGTGAGTAAATTCATAAGTACGAAGGCAATTGAGGAATCAATTAAAGAGGTTATCAAGAGGGAGCGGGAGGAAAATATAAAGGCATTCCATGTAGGTATGGGGCTCATTAATACGCAAAGGCAATAATAATGCGAAGAATATTGCCTCGAATATGCTTAATAACGATATATAATGTATTATTGTATTTTTAGCATACCATCAAGTATACTCATGTTTAGAATTTATAAGGAAGATATTGAATTATTTTTAATGAATACGCAATGTACAATTTACTTCTCCTTTACTATTCTTAAATCAATGCCTATTGTTTCCGGACCAATTGCCGCAGCCACTCCATATACAATACCAGCTAGTATTAGCCAGAACGCAGCCACAAACCATATATTAGTCCCCTCTATGGTTGCAAACGCGCTGTAAAGTGGTATTGAGTATAGTGGTATCCATGCAGATATGAATATACCGGAACTATAACCAAAACCAACACCACTACCCCTCCTCTGCGTGGCAAAACGCTCACTTAGGTAAACGGGCACTAAGCCCCAGGGCCATTGGGAGAGCCAACCCATTAGAAGGGCACCAAGGACTAGTAACGGTACGCTCCTAACCACAGCGCTATAGTAAACAACATAGTAAGCTGGGACTGCAAGTACTGCGGATACCACTGCGGCGATTATTAAGGCACGTTTTCTACCAATGAAGTCACTGGCTAAGCCCCACAGCGTTGCTGCTATGGCTGCGAATATACCCATTATACCATAGTAAAAGCTCGCCAAACCCTCCGGTAAGCCAGCCCTTGTATATATACCCACTGCAAAATCAAACATTGAGTAGGAGCTAAAGAATAAGCCAGTCATAAAGACAAGAACCTGCAGAAACGTCCAAAGGGCGGGAGGCTTAAAGATGCTGAAGAACGGTATCCTCTCAAGCTGGCCCTTCTCCTTAGCCTCCTGGAAGATTGGCGTATCCGGCATTGTATACCTAATTATGAAGGCCACAACGGCTGGTATTAGGCCCGTTAGGAACACGTACCTCCAAGCATATGCATACATAGCCTTTACCCCAAAGAGTGCTGTGAAGCCCGCGACCACTAATCCTCCTAATGCCACACCCCATGAGAAACCACCCTGAACTATACCACTAACTAATCCCCTCCACCTGGGTGCTGAGTACTCCATGGCGAATGGATGCCCAGCCGCGTACTCACCACCAACAAAGACCCCCAATATGAACCTTAAAACTGCATAAATCCAAAAGGCTGCCCAACCCACGGCCGCGTACGTTGGTATCGCAGCCGTGACCGCACTGGCGAGGCTGTAGCCCAGTATTGTTATCATGAGGGTGTCCCTACGCCCAATCCTATCGGCATAGTTACCGAATAATGCGCTACCCACTGGTCTCGCAATCATGGTGAATGCGTAACCAAGCAGTGTTAAGAAGTAACCAACCACTGACTTAGCCAGTGTCGATGGGAAGAGAACTGTTGCTAATATTGGCGTCATTGCCGTTACGAACGTTAAATCATAGGCATCCAAGAAGAAGCCTAGAAATTGAGATGCTATAGCCTTACCAGCGTTTGGTGGCCATTCATAGTGTTTAGATGCCCACTGAATCCTGGCCATCAGTAAATATATCTCTATGTCTTTTAAAGTATTACTGTGGTATTTAATGATCATATAGTTTAAATATGCATAATAGGGCAATCTCATCTTAGTTCCGCATCATTGTAGAGCCTATTACTAACTCCATACTGCTTGGGATTGTGTTAAATATTATTGTGAATGAACAATCTAGACTTATTAATTCAGGGTTTAATAGCTTGCTTAATCATAATTAGGCTTAGTAACGGTGAGGCATTAATAGATTCAACCTCATGTGTTGGTTGCTTGGTTTGCGCCAAGGTTCGCTCATATGATGCAATAAGGCTTCTTAGTAATAACGTGCATGTTATGTTGGGGTTTGTTGCCTCATTATTAATACCTAGGGGTAAGGCCAATGTTGCTGTTATCTTTGAGTTGATTGAGGTGCTTAGGCATTATCTTTAATTAATAAGTCCACTTTACTGATCATTAATAGGAGGCTTATACTCCCGGTGCTTAAGGGTTTGTTACCTAGGCCTGAATCAATAGAGGTTGAGGTCAAGATGACTAAGGTGTATTTCATTAATGCATATGATTACGCAGTTAAGATTAGGAATCCTGTGTTTGAAAACGTGGTGATGCTGGATTGCGTTGCATGCGTTATTCAGGCTTGGGTGTGACACAGTGGCTGTGGCCTAATAAGGGCTAATTCTTTAGTATTATTTTGTTGAGTGAAAACGACACAAACCATTATAAATGGGTCAGCGCCTATACAATTATGGAGTCAGCCGGTGGTAAAGGCATTGAAGACATTAGGAACCTGTACCTTAAGCTTAACAGCATGTTTTACAAGTACAGTAATGAGGTTACTGGCATATTAATGTCAACGCTGGCTAGGGAGAATTACCTACTCATAGGGCCTCCTGGCACAGCTAAGACAACGCTGGTTTACGTATTATCAAAGCTACTTAATGCCAGGTGGTTTTACAGGCAGTTAACCAAGTTCACTGACCTTGAGGAGATACTTGGCCCTATTGATGTTGCTAAGCTACTGGAGGGTAAGGTTGAGAGGATTTACGTTAATTCAATAGTTGAGAGTGACTTCGCTCTACTTGATGAAATATTTAATGCATCAAGCGCGATACTGAATACACTCCTCTCGCTTCTAAACGAGAGGGTGGTTTATGACGGTGACAAGGTTATTCCAGTTAAGACTTGGACAGTATTCGGTAGCAGTAACAGGATTCCTGAGGAGGAGGAGCTTCAGGCACTCTACGATAGGTTCCCGTTAAGAATATTCACAGAGTACGCCGCACCCGAGGACACTGAGGCGTTACTCACTAAGGGCTGGTACCTACGTAGGGAGACCGAGAACCTAAGCCCAGTGGCGACCATGGAGTTGATTCGTGATACCTATAATGAGTTAATTAGGCACCTCTACGTTAACATTAATGATGTGGCTAAGGTCACTTCACCAATAATAGCTGACTTTGTTGAGCATGTCCCCATAAGTAATAGGACTAGGATAAAGGTTCCATTATACGCGTTAGCCTACTTAATGATACAAGGCTTCCCACTCAGCCAGGTTAATGCAACGATGCTTAAGGTCGCCGTCATGAAGGTTTCCCGCTACCTGGTTCACGATAAGGAGCAGTTGAGTGAGTATGAGGCCTTCCTAACCGCCCACCTACCTGATGAATTACTTAAGGTAAGTGACCTGGTTAGTGAGGCTAAGGCATTGTTAAACAATAACATGGTTAATGAGGCGGCTCAGAAGATTAAGGAGGCTGAGGAGACTTTGAATAAGCTTAAGGCTAGGTGGGATAAGTCCCTCCTAAGCCTATACATTAGTGAAATAGAGGAGACAGAGTACCTAATCCAGAGGTTAAGGGGTGCTATATATGGGTCAGAGCAGTGAAGAGGATTACGGTATACTACTTAACGTTGATTATGATGAGGAGTTAACCCGGTATAGGCTTAGGGAGGTTTACCTAATGGCTAAGCGCCACATGATACCTAACCTTGATAAGTTAAGGAACTACATACTCGCCGACTCATTCTACATACACTACAGGCAACCAATACTTAGGAGTGGTAATGATAGTAATAATTATAGGGCATTATGGAGAATGATAGTTAGCAATTACATTAATAGTGAGCAGTATGCTGAAGTCTCCAGGTTAACTAAACTAAATGGTAGGTTATCCAGGATAATGGCGGTTAAGTTACTTAGAATATACGTTAACATGCTTAATAGGATTGAAAGGAACGAGAGACTTGCCAATGCATTGAGGGATGCGTCAAATAAATCGTCGCAATCATCAAGGGAGAGTAGAAATATGCTTGATAGGGAGATTAGATCATTAATCTCATTTTACATGGGGAACATGAAGAAGGTTAATGACACTATTAATAAGGCTCGCTCCGTTCTAGGACCGGCTATAGGCCATGAGGTTGCTGAATTAATACTGGATACGGACATAGACCCATATAGGGCTAGGTTAGTTAACATGCTTAATTCACTGCTTAAGCTAGTCACGGAGTCAAGCCGCATGTATGATGAGGGGATACTTAATGAGATGCTTGATAAGGGGGTTATGACTGGTATTAAGAGGATGGATAAGGTTAATGAGGTTAAGGACCTAACCCCAACCAATAGGGCATTGGCTAAGTTCGCTAAACCAATATACGCCTACAAGTTAGCCACAGGGAGCTTAACGGTTAAGGAGAGGAAGATGATGAGGAAGCCTAAAATATACCTGGTTATAGATAAGAGCGGCAGCATGTTCTACACAGTTATGAATAACATATTTGAGTACAGTAGTGTGAGTAAGATAACCTGGGCAGCCGCATTAGCCATAGTAATGGTTATGAAGGGTCATGAAGTCGTGGCAAGGTTCTTCGACCAGCAGATATATCAATTAATGACTAATAAGAAGGACATAATAAAAACACTCCTATCCCTGGTCCCATTAGGTGGAACAAACATAACCTCAGCCATTAGGGTAGCCTACGATGATGCTCACAGGAACCCAGCCTTAAGGAATTATAAACTAGTGCTAATAACTGATGGTGAGGATGATGAACTTGACTTAGCGTTAATTAAGCAGGGTTTATCAGGTTTCAGTGACTATAGGATAATACTAATAGGTAATGAACACTCAGCCCTTGAAATGCTTGGACCAAAGGTAACTAAGATACATAACCTTAACGCTAGATCATTAATAAGCGTACTAAGAAAAATATAATCAAGGGGCTTTCCCTAATTACTATTCGTAATCAGTTAATTCACGTGTTTTAAAAAGCGAGTCATTCATTCACCATAGTCTCCATTCACAGAACCGATAATTCCCTTAATAACTCAGCAATCCTCTCCACACCTTCACGAAGCCTATCAGTTGACTCCCTGGTGAAGTTAATCCTAATGTGTAACGCACCCCCATCACCGAACGCGGAGCCTGGTACAACACCAACATGCTTCTCCCTCAGTAATCGTAGTGAGAAATCTAGGTCATTCATCTTAATCCTGCTTAAGTAACTAGATAAGTCAGGGAACATGAATAATCCAGCCTTAGGCTTAAGCACCTTAGCATCAGGCAGCATGGATTTAATACTATTGTAAACCACATCCCTCCTCTCCTTGAATAATGGTATAGTCTCTTTAATGAAGTTCTCCTTATACTTACGTATGTATAGGAGACCAATGTACTGGGCTGGGGTTGGTGGATTAATGTTAATGTACTGCTTAACCCTATTGAATACGCTAAGTATATCCTCATCAGCAACCACGAATCCAAGTCTCCAACCTGGTAATGCAGGATCCTTTGAGAATGTGTTTAATGCAATGACATTACTCATATTGTACCTTAACGCATACACATGCTCACCCTCATAGTAAAGATGCCTATAAGCCTCATCATAAACTAGTAATGAATCATTATCCACAGCCAGATCCACCGCAGTCTTAACAACCTCACTCCTAAGGGTTGAGCCGGTTGGATTATCTGGGTTAACCAGTACTATTAACTTAGTATCCTTATCCACGGCCTTCTTCAATTCCTCAGGATCAGGGTTAAAATCATTACTAATACTCACCTTAACCTCAGTGACCTTAGCATTAAAATACTGCATAATCGGCTTATAAAGTAGGTAGGTTGGATTAAGTACAACAGCCTTATCACCTGGGTTTAGGAAAGCCATGGCTAACGTTATTATTGCCTCAGAGGAACCTGTGGTTACTGAGATATTTGATGGAGACACCTTAACACCCGAGTACCTGTGGTAATCATCAGCAATAGCCTCCCTTAACTCAAGTATCCCAGGTGTTGAGGAGTAGGCGCTTAACTCAAAGGACTTCTCCTTAAGTAGCCTCGTGAACTCATCTATTAACCCACTTGAGGGTGGTACACCAGGTTGACCAATATGCATCTTAATCACGTCCACTCCCCTGTCCTCAAGCTCATTAATCAGTGCGTTAACCTCCCTAATCATCGAACCCTTTAAGTACTCAGACCCCTTGGCGGGCTTAGGCATTTAATTCACCTTAATTCTAGGTTTAGGTATAATCTATTTAAGCTATACTTAGCCAAATAACTGGTGCTGGTTAGAAGTGAATGGGATAGGTTAAGTGAGGTTATGGTTCATAGACCTGGCGTGGAAATGTTCTACGGGTTACTATACCCCAAGGCCTTCCTCTACGAGGGTGTGTTCAGTATGGATGAGGCGCTTTATGAACATCAAAACATGGAGCACGTAATGATGAGTGAAGGGGTTACTGTACATAGGCTTAAAAGCATAGTAATACAGAGAATGAGGCATAGTAGTGAGTTCAGGGAGGCTGTGGTGTCTGTTGTTAAATCATCAATAGTTTATAAGGGGGATTTAAGTGATGAAGCCTACACCGACTTCCTAAGAAGCCTAGCCTCATATGATCCTGAAACATTATTCAACATACTCATACTGAGGCCAATGATAATTATTAAGAGGACTAAGACCAATCTAATGGCAAGAATCATCAACAGAAACCCAATGGCTAACCTATACTACACTAGGGATCAACAGTTAGTAGTTAAGGCAGGTGTGGTGATGGGGAGAATGCGAATGATTCAAAGGAGGCTTGAACCAATGATCACTGAACTCTTCTTCAAGGCTATAAACACACCCATAGTGTATAAGTTGATTAAGCCAGGCTTCCTGGAGGGGGGTGACTTCATGCCCATGGGTGACTTCGCGGTGATTGGGTATGGGTGGAGGAGTAGTATTAATGGTGTTAAGCAGATAATGGGTCTCCTAGACTTCGACGAGTTAGTTATTGCTAAGATACCTAAACACCCATGGGGGGATAACATGCTTGTAATGCACCTTGACACTTACTTTAACGTTGCCGGCGACGGCTTAGTAATAGGGAATGAGGAGTTAATGAAGAATACCCAGGTCACAGTTTACGCGAGGTCTCCAGATGGGTTAGAGAAGGTGAGTGAAGCCACGTTACTTGACTACATTAGGCAAAAGGGCTTCAACGTAATTAACTTATCCATTGTTGAGCAAGCCGCCTTCGCCTCCAATTTCCTAACCCTTAAGGATAGAAGGATACTGGTGCCTAACATTGAGATGAATATTAAGAAGATGATTAGGAGGCTGCGAAGCAGTAATGACCCGGTTAGGCAAGCTACATTACAGTACGTGGAGTCAGGTTATGGGAGGATGAGGAGTGAGGGGTATATTTTCCCATATAGGCCTGATGTGCTTAATGAAGGTGTAGACTTCATAACAATAGACGTCAGTGAACTTGTTGGTGGTTACGGTGGTGTTCACTGTGCCACAGCCACTATACGGAGGACTTGAGGTACTTAAAGCCTAATGTGGGGCTAAGTTTAATAATTTATAATCCATTATCCCACTAATGTTAATATGGTTTGATGCATTAACGGCTAAGCAGGCTAGAATAGCCTCAGTGTTGGTGCTGGAGGGTGGGAGGAGGGGTTACGGGTTCATAATTACATGTAGGAATTACGATTACGTAATTAATGTGTTAAAGATGTATGGTGTAAATGGATACTGTGAGGGTAAGCACGGTGAGGATACTAAGAGTAAACTGATTAATGGGCTTACCAGGAGCCTTAAATTAATCAATATAGTTAATGGTTTTAATGTCCACGTATCATTAACATCACCTGATGCTTTTCGAGTAGCCTTCGGTTTAGGTAAACCATCAATAGCCTTAACGGATACTGCCCACGCATTCCATGTTAATAAATTAACATTACCCCTAGCCAGCAGTGTTATTGCGCCTGCAGCCATACCTAAGAGGAGGCTGATGGCCTATATTCCACATGGGGAGGAGGGTAAGGTTAAGTTCTTTAACGGTGTCTTTGAGGTAATGTGGGTTTATAGGTTTAAGCCTAATTGGGGTGAGGTTGAGCAATTGGGTTTAAGGAATGGTGATGAGTATGTTGTGTTTAGGTTTGAGGAGAGTAAGGCAGCCTACTATAATTACAGTGAACAGTCTAAGATTGCAGTTAAGGCTATTAAACTCCTATTAAAGGAGGGCTTTAAGGTTATTGTATTCCCTAGGTATGATGACCAGAGGAAGTTAGTGATGAGTAAGTTCCCCCAGGAATTAAAGAATAATAACGTGATAATGCCGGATAAGCCTATTGACGGCCTTCAATTAGCCTACTACTCAAGTCTAGTTATAACTGGTGGATCAACCTTCGCAGTGGAGGCTGCGTTACTGGGTGTTCCATCGATATCGTACTTCCCATCAACCTACTACACTGATAAGTATGTGATTAAGGCTGGTGCACCATTAATTAGGGTTAAGCCAAGTAGGCTAGTTTTCAGCATACGTAAGGCTATGGGAATGGGTAAGGTAGGTTTAATAAAGGGCCTTGAAGACCCCACGGATTTGATACTTAATGAGGCTGACATGTTGGCTAACGAAAATAAGGGATAATACTTATTCTTGACTGCTTAATTATTATATAAAAATCATAATCTACTATAGTACTTATATATTATTTATCTTAGCTGCTAAGTATTGTAAGCACTTTACTGAAGCCTAATGGAGAAAGGTTTATTAATATGATTGGTTAAAGGCGGCTTAAGAACCATTTATGGATTGTACCTTTAAGGTGATTTCCGACTTAGATAAAGATCTCAGGTTCAGGAATAGTGAAGTATGCTTAACAAATGATAATAGAATAATAGTGAGTAGTGATGGTAAGGAGGAGTCTTATCAATTAAGTGATGTGCAGAGGGTTTATGTTGAGGATGGTATAGGTATAGGTAAGCTTATCCTAGTTATGAAGAATGGTGAGGAGGTTGAGGCTGCTTACTTCACGAAGAAGCCTATTGAGGAGTTTAGGAGGTTTGCAATATTTGTTAATGGGCGTATAAACGGTAATGGGCATTATGAGGGTGTTACGTTAAGTAGGGAGAATAGGAAGCCTAACGTTAGGAGTACGTTGCTTTGGTTACTTAACTTCATGAGGCCTTACTGGCATAAGATGCTTATAGGGATTATATTATCTATAAGCATAGCAATGCTTAACCTGGTTCCACCCTACTTACTTAAAATACTGATTGATAGCGTCTTCTTAACCAAGACCCACTCAATGAAGCTCTTCGTTAATTTAACACTAACACTAATAGGGTCATATATTGGGGTTACGGCATTATCCATAGCCCAGAACTACATACTCAACACCGTTGGGCAGAGGGTTGTGAACGATATAAGATCCAAGGTTTTTGAGCATGTTATGAGGCTTTCAGCATCATTCATAGATAGGATGTCAACGGGTAGAATACTCTCAAGGCTAACTAATGATGCAGGCAACACTCAGTGGCTAATGGTCTGGGGCTTACCAACACTCATAGTTAATATACTAACTCTAATAGGTATAGGTGTAATATTATTTACCATGGATGTTAAACTAGCCCTATTCGTACTACTGCCGACTCCAATAATAGCTTACATGATATATAGGTACCGTAAGAGGTCGCATAGGGTCTACCACAGGAATTGGAGGAGGAGTGCTGATGTAACCAGTGCTCTATCAGACACTATACCTAATTATATGGTTATAAAGTCCTTCGCCAAGGAGGATTATGAATCAAATAGGTTAAATGACTTACTCAATAGGCTTTATGAGTCCCAGGTTAAGGTAACTAAAATGAATGTTAGTTACTGGCCATTCCTAGGCCTACTTACATCATTATCAACAGTCATGATGTGGTGGTTTGGTGGTGAGCAGGTTATTGCAGGTACTATTCAATTAGGTACCTTGACCGCGTTCGTATCCTACATGGCCCAGTTCTACGGACCTATAAACAACCTAAGCAACATAATACCGTTCATCCAGCAGGCTGTGACCTCGGGGGATAGGCTTAGGGAGATAATGGAGGCTGAGCCTGATGTTAAGGAACCTGAGAAGCCTAAGAGACCTGACTTGAAGGGTGATATACTGTTCAGTAATGTTTGGTTCAGTTACGATAAGTACACGCCTGTCTTAAAGAACATAAACCTGAGGATAAGGGTTGGTGAGAAGGTTGCAGTGGTTGGTAAGAGTGGTTCAGGGAAGAGTACGTTATCTAAGCTACTGCTTAGGATGTATGATGTTGACTCAGGGGAGATAAGGATAAATGGGGTTAATGTGAAGGAGATCGACCTACAGTACCTTAGGGATAGGATAGCGTATGTGCCGCAGGAGGTGGCTTTATTCGATAGCACTGTGGCTTACAATGTGGCTTACGGTAGTGGGAGGCATGTTGAGCCTTGGGAGATCATAGCGGCTTGTAAGGCGGCTAGGATTCATGACGAGATTATGCAGTTGCCTTTAGCCTACGACACTAACCTGGGTGAGAGGGGTTCATCATTATCCGGCGGCCAGAGGCAGAGGATTTCAATTGCTAGGGCTATTATTAAGCAGCCGGATATCGTAATACTTGATGAAGCAACGTCAAACCTTGACGTTATTAATGAGGCTGAGGTCTACAGAGCCATCATGAACCTGGCTAAGGGTAGGACTGCAATATTCGTTACTCATAGTTTCGTTGAGGTCATGAGTGCGGATAGGGTTATAGTTATGGCAAATGGGGAAATTGTAGAGGAGGGTAAGCCAAGTGAATTATTGGCTAAGAGGGGGCACTTCTACAATATGTTTAAGGATCAGCTTGAATTATTCACCGGTGAATTGAAGCTTCTTGAGAATGATGACGGTAATGGGAATGCCTTAACCCTTAGGGATTACGTTAAGGACGTAATGGTTGAGCCAGGTAAAGTTAAGGTTAAGCCAGGGAGTAGGAGGAGTCTAGTTACATTGATCGTTAATGGTGAGGTTTACAAGGATCTTAAACCAAAGTTACCGTTCCCAATATCCCAGCCTGAGTACGTCATATTCTATGATAAGGATGGTAAGGAACGCTTCATTCTGAGTAATTATAAGGCACTCGACGCTGAATCAGTTAAGCTACTTGAGACCGCAATAGCCTTGAATAACTTCAAGCCCGTAACGTTGAGTGTTAAGAGGATTGATGTTAAGGGTGATGAATTGGAGTGGCATCTAGTGACTAACTACGGTGAGGTTGTGGTTAATACTAGGGGCAGGAGGAACGTGATGATCATGGATAGTAAGTTAACTTTAGTTGATATTCATGATAATATATATGAGATTGACTTAAAGAGACTTGATAAGGATAGCCTTAAGCTAATAGCAGACACAGTGTGATTTAACCACAAGTAATCACGGTGCTTTATTATAACATATTTCAATTTTAAGTAGGCTTTATTATGAACCTTGCGTCCACTGCGTATGAACCTTTCCCATTCTCAAGCATTATAACTGGGTTCAAGTCTGCTTCAGAGATCTGCGGATTCTCAATCATTAGTCTGGAGAATTTAACGATTATATCCACGAGTGAGTAAATATCCCTTCTCGGCATACCCCTGTAGCCTATCATTAATTGGTAAGCCTTAGTCTCCTTAATCATGCTTAAGGCATCATCCTCAGTGATTGGGGCCACCCTCATTGAGGTATCCTTATATAACTCAGTTAATACGCCACCAATTCCAAATAGGATTACTGTACCGAATATTCTATCCCTTAAACCACCCACAATTACCTCCAGTCCCCCTTGAACCATGTGTTGAACCAGGAAGCCGAATACCCTGGCGTATGGTGCCAGGTGTTTAATGTTATTGGTCATTTCTCCGCAAGCCCTCTTAACGTCATCATCACTGTTAACGTTAAGTATCACACCTCCCACATCAGTCTTATGCATTATGTCAGGGGAAATCACCTTTATTGCCACTGGGTAACCAACCTCATTAGCGGCCTTAATGGCTTCCTCGTAATTAGACACCACCCTATACCCAGGTGTTGGTATGCCGTATGCCTCAAGTAGCTCATATGCCTCATGATCAAGTAGCTTAAACCTACCCTCTGAGAGTGCTTTAGTAACTATATCATGGACCATACTACTCCACCTCCTCCCTAAGCATCCTCTTAATCATACTGTACTGCACCAGGGCCCATAGTGCCCTAGCACCCCTATCTGGTGTTGCGTAAACTGGTATTCCATTATCCTCCAGGGCCTCATTGAACTTCTCCATCATTGCGCTACCGCCGAAGGAGACTACAACCATGGGTTTCCCATATCTTTTAGCATCAATAATGTAGTTGACGAGGTTTGGGGTTAAGCCAGGTATCTGCATTAAGGCTACTATGAGGGCCATGTCAACGTAACTAGTGGGTAGGATTGAGTCAAGCACTATCTTATAGTACTCATCAGTCGCACTACCGGTTACGTCAACCGGATTCCTAACTATTGCCAAGGGTGGTAGGAATTTCCTAAGCATTGATTGGATCGTTTCAGGTAATTCAGGAACTTCAAGACCAAGCATTGATAAGGTGTCCACTGCCTGAATCCCCATTCCACCGCTATCAGTAAGCACAAGCACCCTCCTACCCCTTGGTAATGGTTGCGTGGCTAAGGCCTTGGCTAAGTCAAACATCTCCCTAACACTATTAGCCTCAATTAAACCAGCCTGCCTAAAGGCACCCCTGTAGATTTCATAGTCACCGGCTAATGCCGCAGTATGGCTTGCCACAGCACCTGCCGATGCCTTAGTTCTACCAGCCTTATAGACTATTACCGGCTTTATTTGAGTAACCTTCTTAGCTGTTTCAAGGAATCTTAAGCCCTCGCCAGGGTACTTTAAACCCTCCATGTATATTGTAATCACCTTAACATTACTATTATTAGCCAGGTACTCCAGTAACTCTGACTCATTAACATCAAGCTTATTACCGTAATTCACAGCTAAACCTATGCCCAGTCTCCTCCTTGATGCCCAGTCAAGTATCGCCGCTGCAACCGCCCCCGACTGGCTTATTAAGGCTATTGGGCCCTTAGGCGGCCTACCCATCCTATCCTCAGGTAGGAAGAAGGTGTCGAGGCCATTATCAGCATTATAAACCCCTATGCAATTTGGGCCAAGAACCCTAACCTGAGTGTTCTTAACAATTTCCCTAACCTCATCCTCAAGTCTCCTACCTTCATCCCCAACCTCACTGAAGCCACCGCTGATTATTATTAATGCCTTAACATTCTTCTTCACAGCCTCAGCGGTAACCTGGGGGACCACGGGGGCTGGTACAGCTATTACTGCTAAGTCAACTTCATCATTCACCTCAGTGATGCTCTTATAGCATTTAGCACCATTTATTGAATCATACCTTGGATTAACTAGAATAACCTTCCCCTTAAATTTACTCAGTAAATTACTCATTATGACGTAACCAACATGACCCGGCTTAGGTGTCGCCCCAATTACTGCAACCGATGATGGGTAAAACAATGCCTCAATCCCCCCTTTACTGACTGCTTCCCTGGTTTGTTCAATAACCATATAGTACTAAATAGTTACTAGTGGTTTAAATATATTCTCACTCCCTTAAACACACATTATACCCTTCTGCGAAGGGTTTATTTAAAGGGGCAAGTATTATGGCTGCAATGAGTCAGCATAGTGAGGTAATGGGTAACATTGACTATGTTGGGTTCTATAAGGATGAGTTAACGGATTACTACGTGTACAGTACCCTTGCTAGGGTTGAGAGGAATAAGGATAGAAGGAGCGCGTTAATGGAGATTGCCTCAACAGAACTTAGACATGCTAAGTATTGGGAGGCAAGGGCTAGGGAGTTAGGGTTAAGTGTTGGTGAGTTTAAGGTTCCGTGGCTTAAGATTATTTTCTACCTAACCCTAAGGCTACTCTTCGGTCTTGCAGTTGTTATTAGGCTTAGGGAGAGAGAGGAGGATGAGGCTATAGTAAGGTATGTTAACGCCAGGGATGTTGTTAAGGATCCTGCGCTTGATGAGATAATTAAGGATGAGGTAATACATGAGGATTACTTCATAGAGGAGGCAACTAAGATGAGTGAACGCTTCAATAATATTAGGGACTTCATATACGGTATGAGTGATGGCCTAGTTGAAGTAATGGCAGCATTAGCCGGATTAGTGCCCGTTGTAGTTAACCCACTGTTAATAGCCATGGCCGGCTTAATAGTTGGTGTTGCCGGTACAATATCAATGAGTATAGGAGCCTACATGTCTGTTAAGGCTCAGTCCGAGTTAATGAACTACAGGGTGAATAAGGTTAAGACAGCCCTCAGGGTAATGCCCATTAGCACCGTTACCGATAAGGTACTTGACATTTTAAAAAGCAGCGGCGTACCCGAGGAGAAGGCTAGGAGTATTGCAAGGGAATTAAGCGAATATAAGGATGCGGTATCGGACATGGTTATAACAAGGGAATTAGGCTACGTGGAGTCCACTGAGAATGCCGCTAAATCAGCCGTGAGCACCGGTGTATCCTACATAATCGGCGCTGCCTTAGTCATATTACCGTTCCCAACCATTGGATTAGTGAACAGGTATGCGGCATTATTCACGTCAATAGTACTAATGATTATAGCTACATCAGTGGCCGGTGTATTCACTGCAGCTTCAAGTAACGCTAAGATGCGTAGTGTTATTGCGAGGAATGTTGGATTAAGCCTACTTGCATTAACGGTAACATACCTAGTGGGTTCACTGGCCCATGCCCTAGGCGCCACGGTTACGTGAAGCAGGCTTAATGATTCATAACTGGAGTTATAATCCAACATTAGGCCAGTACCCTCTTAAGGCATTTAAGTCCAAAGTTAACACCTAATTAGGTTCATCAATGAACCTAATGTAGCCTCAGTCATGGATGCCGCCCAAGTGGCCTCATAAAGGTGAGTAACATCCAAGGCCTCGGCATACAGCTCTTAAGGCGTGAGGAATAGTGTCAAAAGCTTTAAATTCTTATATTTCACTTCTACGTGACAAGCGTGATATTCGAGGTTCCCTCCTATTTACGTCTTAAGGATTCTTTGGAGGGCAATGAGCCGGTTATTGTAACCGGTCTACCTCGTAGCGGTATATCCACAGCCCTCAACTGGGTTTTAAACACCAGTGACGCCGCGGGAATTGGTAAAACAGGTTTTAAGATTATGGAGTTACCCAAAGCGTTTAATGAAGATGCTCAACTGTCTATGCTTCTTTCCAAGCTCAAGGGGCAGCTCGATCAGCATGGGGAACGTTTTATCGTTAGTGGTAGAAGCAATGTTGTAGAGTTTGTGTTCAGTAACGGGGGCAACGTACGTGGTGGCAGGGATTGGTTTATAGGCATTTATCAAGGTCTAAGGAGCTTGAGACGTAGGCTTCTTTCCCTCTCCTATGAATGGGAGCCGGTGATTGTTGATGGTTTCCGCACATACATGTTCTCCTTCAGTAAGGAGGATGCCGTGATCTTGGCTGAACACTTGGGTGTTAGAAGGGATAAGGATGTTGATGCTGTTTTAGAGTACTCGAGCTTTAAATCACTTTTCCGCGGGGTGTATTTGCCTGGGCTCATTGTTGAGGGAACACGCAAAATACTTAATGGTGAAGAACTCTTCGAGCAGAATGAGAGAATCGGTGAGTCGGAGCGCATGTTTGTGTTCAGTGCCCCTCTCCTTACCTCCGCAGCAGAGGCTTTTGCTGAATCACCGGTGGAAGCCGCGAGTAGTATTGCGGAAACCGTGGGTAGGTTTATTACGGGCATGGGGTTAGCTTGGGAGCTGGGTGTGCTCTTCGCTTCATTTTTTGGCTTTGGATCATTCTCAGAGAAACGTTTTGAAAAGGAACTTGTCAGCGTGGGTAATGCTTGGCGCACGCTTCCAGAAGACAAGCGTGAGGTGATTGCGAGTGTGTACGATCGCGAATTAAAACTTATCCCAGGCACCTCAAGATCGGTCTTAGATGACCTCTTCCTAGGGGTTTCAACTCTCAGATCTAAAGTTGAACAGGCGTGGTCGTATATTAGACAGGTGGAGGTGCATCAGACCTACGACACACTACTTTCTAGACGGGACGCCTCTCTTGAGCTTGTGAAAATTATTAAACAGTCGCATACAGGGGTTCAACTCACTTCCAAGGGTCGTGGAAGTGAAGTGGCTGAGCTTACCTCGTTGATTAGAAACGCAAAGGAAGAGGTACGCATTTGGAGACAGGGCTTTTCAGCAGTGAATGAGCTCATCCCCGTTTTTAAAGAGTTCTTAACACGGCCAAACACCGAGATAAAGGTCTTACTAAAGATTGATCAATTCTCACTGCAAAACGCATCGCGTCTACTCGAACTAGCTAGGGTATACCCTAACCTAGAATTAGCCCACTTTGATTCATCCCTAAGAGGAGAAATATACGATCAGCTTAAGCTACGCCTCGTAACGAAGACTCCGCGCACACCTACCACTATAGATGACCCTCGCGTCCCAGGCACCGACTCAGAGTTTTACTATGCTGTTTGGCTCACAGAGGACAAGGAGTGGCTTGACTTCGCGCTGGGCCTCTGGGATTACTGCTGGTCTAAGGCTGTTCACGACGTCGAGTCAGTTATATCCACATTCAGAGAACTAATGTAAATAGAGATGCAGTTAAAGAGTAACGAAGGCCACACTGTGTAAGTGAATTTTCTTAATTGCATCGTGGTTTACACCGCTCGCCTACTTCTAATCACTCTATTTATTAAGTAGGGAAATTAAGTGTTACTGCAGTTTATCATGAGATTAAATTACTAGTGATGTGCAGTATGGTGATTCACTTAATTGAGTAAAGTTCAACATCACCCTCCTTAATAATCCTAAGCAGCCTCCTCCTCTTATAGAATCTTATTATAGCGTTGGCTGTTATTAAGGCCTGTGGGTACAGGCTCCTCTTAACCCCATACTCATGTATCAGGTTATCCGCAAACTCGCAGATTGTTAATGGTCTTTCACTGAGGAGTACCTTGGCTATCCCCAGTAGCCTATTCATAGCCTCAATTGAGGCTTCAATAAATTCTTCAACTTCATTCCCCTCAAGAACCCTCTTGGAGAATGGTAGGTAATTATGCCCTGGTACAAGCATCTTAACCTTAATACTCTTAAGCGTATTCAGTGTCTGTAAGTAATCGTCAATCGATGAAACCTGTGGTATTGAATCTGTTGTACTCAACCCCCTTATGCCTAAACCCTGCACTGCGTCTGATGTAAACATTACATCATCCACAATACACACCACAGTACCTGAAGTGTGGCCGAAGGCTTCAATACACTTAACGCCATTTAAATTAAGCATACCTCTAAAGGATTCGTGAACCACTGGTGAACCAACTTTACTCCTAAAGTCTCTTATGAAGGATTCCGTGAATTCAGGGGTGAAGCATGACCTATATTTAAGTGAGAAGAAGGAATCCACGTTAATGACATTATTGTATAAGAACCCTCTGGCAGCCTCATGCGCAATCACCCTAACACCCCTACTGGCTAAGTAACCGCTTCCACCTGCATGATCCTCATGGGGATGCGTTATTATAGCCACCTTAGGTAGCCCTATTACCTTAACCACATCCTCAATTATGCTTGAGGTTGATGTATCGAGTAATACTCCACTATCCTTTACGTAAACCATGTTTAACTCAACATCACCGTAATACGTACCTACGAGACTAACCCTACTGGTTAAATCCCTAATAGTAACCTCAACCATACCCTAAGCCTAGGTGTGATATTTAAAGTATTACACCATTAATATATTATTCCTCATTACGTAGGCGTCTCATTAAGGTTAATTATTGAAGCTGTTTAAATCATCACTAAGACTCCTGATGCGTTATTAACGTTGAGTTGAGTTACGTCTCTTAAGTATCTTAATTACTGCTGAGAAATCATCATCACTTAACCCATCTGCCTCGCTCATTCTATATAATTGAAGCGCCAATGCAGCCATTGGTACTGGGACCCCTAACCTGCTAGCCTCCTTATTAACCAAGTCGAGGTCCTTTCTCATGTGTTTAGTGGCGAATTGAGTGGTGAAATCATTGTTAATCATCTTAGGTACCTTAAGTTCCGAGGTTGGTGACCTAGCACTTGACAGTTTAGTTAAAACATCCATTATTACACTACTGCTTAACCCCATGGCTTCACCTAAATTAACCACCTCGGCTAATGCTGCTACGTAGGAGCCGAGTAGGGCATTATTAATTAACTTTGCGTAGAGTCCATACCCATTTGGCCCAACGTGAACTACATAGCGGGCAAAGTGCTTAACTACCTCGTAGGCCCTCTCGTAAGCTTCCCTCTCACCACCAATAAGTACCACAGCCTCACGCTTCTCAATGAGTATTGAAGTACCTATGATTGGTGCATCAACCATTAACCCACCCTTCTCCTTAATCTTGTTAGCTAACTCAATTGATGTGGAGGGTGATATTGTTGACATTTCAATCACTAGGGAACCTTGCTTAATCCCATTAATTACACCGTTCTCACCCAGCATAATGGATTTAACGGCATCATCATCAGACACTATTGATAATACTACATCAACGTTCCTAGCTAATTCAGCAGGGTTATTGAACACATTAACCTTATTCTCCTCAGCGAACTTAATGGCCTTGCTCATAGTCCTATTAAACACCCCTATTAATAATCCATCATCCTTAAGATTCTTGGCAATCCTCCAGCCCATTGTACCTAACCCTATTAACCCTACATTAACCATAAGCCCACTTACCCTGATTAAAGTTAAACTTAACGCTCACGTTAACCCCTTCAGAGCATTAGCTTACTTCCTTAAATCCAAGGCCTTGAGTAGGTTTAAGGCATCATGTCTATTAATGATGATTACGCTTAGGCTAAACTATATTTACCACCCTGATGTTGATTAGTTATGGAGTTGGATCCAAGTGTAGCACGCTTAGCATATACGCTATCTATAATATTCCTAGTCCTGGCTCTCTTCGCATTACCCTTTGATATTCATGTTGAGGCAGCCTTAATAATCGACCTAGTGGTAATAGGAATGTTGGCTGCATTCCTAGTATTCATCATAGTTAACGTTAAGAGGAGTTCATGAGTAGGTCCACCTTAATGTGGAAGCATCATTGTGCAGTAAGTTGGTTTAATGGGTAAACAGGCTAATATTCAGGTAATGCATTATGAGGAATTATGTCCTCAATCATGGATAATATTACTAATAAAGTCTCTGAGAGAAGTGGTACGGGTGCATTAATCGCCGCCATTAGGATGCTTAATAGGGGTGCTGTACGTCATGCATTATCAGCCTTAATGAAGGAGGTTGAGTTTAATGGTGAGAGGAAGCCACTGCTTGAGTGGGTTATGGCGGCCTACGCTGGTAATGAACCCTGCCCAACCATTGCTCATTTGGCGTCACCGTTCTTTAAGGCTATGGTTAAATTAACCATGAGCTACTTCCATGCTGATGAGGATGAGGTTAAGCAAATACTGAGTGACCCAGCTATTAGGAGGGGTATTGTTACTACACTTAAAGGTATTGCACTATTCGGTGTAACCACGCCTCAGAAGCTTCCAGCCCCATTCTTCATAGTTTGGAACTTCACTAACCTATGTAACCTTAAGTGTATTCACTGTTACCAGAATGCTGGTAGGCCATTACCAAATGAATTAACCCTAGAGGAGAAGCTTAGGGTTGTTAAGGAGCTTGATGAGGCTGGTGTACCGGCAATAGCCTTATCAGGTGGTGAACCAACAATACACCCAGACTTCTTAACAGTATTAAATGAAATGAATAGGAGGGGTTTCTACTCCGCAGTGGCCACTAATGGGCTCATGTTCGCTAATATGGAGTTCGCTGAAAGGGTTAAGAAGGCTGGGTTAAGGTACGTGGAGATTAGTATTGATGCTGCTGATCCAGCAGTCCACGATAAGTTTAGGGGTGTTGAGGGGGCTTGGGATAAGGCGGTTAGGGGGCTTATTAACGCCGTTAAGTTAGGCTTCAGCACTGCCTTAGCCTTCACAGTGACTAAGACTAATATTGACCAGGTTGATAAGATACTTGACCTAGCCCAGGAAATAGGCGTGAGGAGGGTTGTCTTCTTCAACTTCGTCCCAGTGGGGAGGGGTCGTGAAAACCTGGATATTGACCTATCCCCCGAGGAGAGGGAGAGTTTCATGAGGCATATTTACATGGAGATGAAGAGGAGGAACATGGAGATAGTCACCACGGCACCATACTACGGTAGGGTTGTTAACCAATTAAGTAACAATAAGGACAATGCCCCAACACACTTCGTGATCGCCAATGACCCGATAACAAGGGAATTAACAGAATTCATCGGTGGCTGTGGAGCTGGCAGAATATACGCGGCCATTGAACCAGAAGGCACTCTCACTCCATGCGTCTTCTTACCTTACCCAGTGGGTAACCTTAGGACTAAGTCGTTCTGGGATATTTGGATGGATCCGTTTATGGAGAATTTCAGGGATAGGGGTAGGCTTAAGGGCTTCTGTGGTCAATGCCCATATAAGATGATTTGCGGTGGTTGTAGGGCTAGGGCATACGGCTACTTCGGCGATGTCCTAGCCCCGGACCCAGGCTGCATATATAATTCCAAGGAGTGGAGGAGGCTTAAGGAGGAGGCTGAGCAGTGGGCTAAGATTAAGGTCACTGCTTCTAAGCTAGGGTTTAAGTGAGGTGATTAAATGAGGGTGCTGTTGGCGGTTCCACCGGGTATTGATAAAATGGAGATATATAAGGTCCTTGGACTCAGGGCACCACCACTTGGGTTAGCTTGGATTGCAGCGGTCCTTGAGAAGGCTGGTCATGAGGTTAAGATAATTGACTCACCCACTGAGGGTATTGACTTAGGAGCCTTCATCAATGAGGTTAAGGCATGGAGCCCTGATATTGTTGGCTTAACATCATTAACCCCAACAATATATAAGGCTTATGACACAGTTAAGGCAATTAAGGAGTATGATAAGGACTTACCTGTAATAATGGGTGGACCACATGCATCATTCATGTATGAGGAGGCTTTAAATAATGGGGTTGACGTAGTGGTTAGGGGTGAGGGTGAGTACACTACCCTGGATCTCGTTAACACCATTGAGAAGACTGGGATGAATAGGAATGGGCTTAAGGAGATTAACGGTATAGTATTCAGAAGTGGTGGCGAGATCATTAAGACGAGGGATAGGCCACCAATAAGGAACCTGGATGAGTTACCATTTCCAGCACGCCACTTATTACCAATGGATAAATACACCATATTCGGTAAGCCAATTAAGATAATTCACGTAATGGCCAGTCGCGGTTGCCCATATGGTTGCTCCTTCTGCTCAACCTCATACTACTGGGGTAGGTTAATTAGGTATAGATCCGCTAAGAATGTTGCAGATGAGATTGAGGACGCTGTTAATAAGTATGGTGCAAACACAATAGTCTTCACTGATGATGAATTCACCCTAGGTAAGAGGTTTGTTTACGAATTCCTAAGGGAACTGGAGGAGAGGAAACTGGACATAAACTTCTCCTGTGGTTCAAGGGTTGATACCATTGATAAGAAGATGATGAGTGAGTTATTAAGGCATGGGTGCACTGCACTGTACTTCGGTGTTGAGTCAGCAAGCCAAGACACAATAAATAGGATTGGTAAGAAAATAACCATTGAGCAGGCTATTAAGGTGTTTGAATGGGTTCATGAACTTAAGGTTAATGCAGTGGCGTCATTCGTCATAGGCTTCCCGTGGGAAACCATAGATGACATGAAGAATACTGCTAAATTCGCGGTTAAGCTTAACCCATCATACGCTCAATTCACGGTAGCTACACCATACCCTGGCACACCCCTTTACTACCAGGCTGTTAACGAGAATCTCATTGAGGATTGGAACTGGGAGCATTATACAACATTAAGGGCCATCATGAGGGGTTACAGGTTCACTAGGCAGCAGGCTGATAAGATGCTTCAATACGCCTACAGGGTCTTCTACCTAAGGGCAGGATTCCTAGCGAAGGAGCTGTTAAGCGGTAGGTTAAGCATGGTTATTACAGCTATTAAGAATTCAATTGTCCCATGGTTCATTGATAGGTTAATGAGGCGGAGTGAGTAATCACTTATGTAAGGATTTTAATTTAAACACTAAGTTAATTTAAACTAAGCATCCCTTATTATTCGTAGAATCCTCTTCGTCGGCAGTAAGGCATTCTCAAACTGCTCCTTACTTATTCTCAACCCCAGTAGATTAACCATGTTTAATACTGTATTAACCTCACCGGAGAGTTCACCTCTCTCCATGTAATTATGAACCAGGTCCAGGATTGATACAGCAGTCTCCTTACCGAAAACCTTCGCAATCCATATTAATGCATCGGGAACATTAATGAGCACCATATTCCTACCGGAGAGCCGTATAAGTAGGTAAATGTAGAGTAGGGTCACGTTATTCACCGTTATGCAGCCATTTAACCTACTGCAGTCACGGTTACTCATCATGTAGCCATCATAAATGTGGATACTACCCTTGGTTTTTGAAATCCTTAAGTAAACCTTAATATCACCTAACTCAAGTAGCTTAATGTTCTTACCCAATTTATTCCTCATTCTAAGTAACCTCCTAATTAATTTATATACAGAATCCCTATCGCAATTCCTCATTGTTAACACTGATGTTGAAACAACTGGTAATCCCATACAGTCTAAGCCCAGTGATAAACATAAGTTCGCCCTACGGTAAAGTATGTGTAAGATTAGATGCATTGCATCGAAGTGTAAGATTGGACAGGTATGTTCTGGAATTGATTTATAATCCACAGCTAACTAAAGTAGTGGCATATTTATTAAACATACCCCATGGTAAAGCCATGAAGAGGTATAGGCTTTATTCATTGTTAACTATGGCGCATGAGTAGTGATATTATGAGACCCATTATGATGGCTAATGCATATATTGTGAAAATATACCATGGGATTCCAAACACACCTGAGACAACGTAGACCACAATGGGGCCTACGTAAGCATCATTAAGCCACTCATTCCCAAGGTACTTAACGTAAATAATCCAGGGCCCAGCCTTATCAGTAACTATCCTTAATACCGTTTCATTACTCACCACAGTATTAATACTTCTTACTCTTCCACTTGAATTAACCAGTATTGATGCATTAGCCCTTGTTGGTAAATTATTATTAACCTTAATTAGTATGAGCATTATTATTGAGCTGCCTGAGGCTATTGTACCATTATTAAGTACCCTAATTGATACCCTTGGATTAGCCTTAATTACCTTCACAAACTCATTGAGGCCACATGATAGGTAATTATTGTTACCGGGCCAGTATACGGTAATATTGTATAATCCTGGGTAAGGTGGTTTATATGATTCTTGAAACTTACCGTTAGTTACATAGGCTATGATTAATGACTTATTTACGTAGATTGGTATTTGACTAATTGGTGCAGTTACATTACCACTTATTGAGAGTTCACTCCCCACTATGAATGATCCATTAATACTCATTCTAATTGTGCAGGGAGCCTTCAACACCATTAGTGATGCCTCAGCCACTGATGGTAAGTAATTACGGGAACCTGGGTAGTATATTGTTAAGTTAAAGTAACCTGCCTCATTAGGTTTCACATGCGTGTAACCTGTACCATTGATTACATTAATGTAACCTATGAATGATTTATTTAAGTATAGGTAAACTGAGGCTGTGATTCCTGGATTTAAGTTAACCATTACTGTTAATGAATCCCCGTACACTATGGTTGAGTTAACTAAGTAACTTATATTGACCTTAGCCGGTGCAACAATTACCTTAGCTTGGCTAGTTATTGAGAATGATTGCGATGGGGAGTATGTTACGTACACTACGTAAACACCAGTATCATTAGGCTTAAATGTTAATGAGGCGTAACCACTTGAATTCGTGGTTATTGAGCCTAATGCAACGTTAACCCCATTTAAGGTTACTTGGTATTGAAGGGTTTGATTAACTATACCGTATCCCTCAGCTGTTAAGTTAACTAGCATACTGGCTAATTCCCCGTAAGTTATGTTAAGTAACTCAGGTGTAATACTCATGGTTGGCTTGAGTACGTTAAGTAGAATTATGGTGCTGTAGTAGTATGAGTATCCCCCGTAATCAACCATGATTAGAGATACGTTTAAAGGCATTGGGCCGGGTTGAAGCGCCAGTAAACCAACTTCAAATCCTCCATTACCCCTCAGGGCCACTGGGCTACCAGTAATGCTTACTGGGAACTGGGGTGATAATGGGGAGATGTACACCTTCTCATTAACTATTGGGGCTGGTACATTAACATTAAAAACGATCCTAGAATTAACACCAAGCGGCACCGTTGAGTTAGGTGATGTAATCAATGGTACCGGTTCATACGCATTTATGCTGAATTTAACCAACCCAACAGTGCAACTACCGTACATGAATACTACTTGAGCATTATAAGATCCAGTGTCAACTATGAGGAAGCTATTACCGGTAACTTGATTATTAATCATGGTTTCCATGGTTAAGTTACTTAAGTATGAACTATAGAAGTTCACGCTATGACCAGTTACCACGGGGATACTTGAACCGTTAGTAACCCTTAAGGATGCTGAACCATAGGTAACGTTAATGGAGTACCATGGTCTCACTGAATTAACCTGAAACATATACGTGGAGTAAGCCTGCCCATTGAATGCTAATTGAGCTGAAACCGTACCATTCATGAATGTTAACGGTTCCCGGAACACGTACTTACCATTAATGGTAACGTTATAAGATGAGTAAACACCACCCATATTACTAACCAGGTTTAATTTAACAGGTTCAGCTGAGTAAAGTATAAGGTTTAGTATCGGTGATGAGTAAGGTATAATTACCTCAGAGTTATTACTGGGTGACGTGGTTAAGCCGCATTGAGTCAAGTATGCGTTAACTATTGTTGGTTTATACATTATTAGGTTATAGAATCTGCTTGTTGTGAAGTTCATTACACTTAAGGTAACGTTAATGGAGTAGTTACCATATGGTAGTGAGTAGACTGGTACATTAACTAATTGATAGGAACCCGCAGTGAGGTTGAGTAGAGTTGAGTATGAGTATACGTTGCCAATCCTAATACTTAGCATTGTACTCTCATTAATGGGTTCAGTGGAATTAATTATTGATGCGTTAATTAGCAGGGTGAAGTAGTTTAAGGGGGTTGACACCACGTTATTAACCGGGTACTTAACCCAATTCTCATACGTTAAGCTGATTAAATTAACACTAAGAGTAATGTTGAGCACGGGCTTAGTGTAGTTGGTTATGTGGGTTGCATTAGTTAAGCCACCGGGCGGGTTAAGCTGCGGATTAGCTACAATAGCCAGTGAAGCCATTGCAAGCACTAATATTAGTAATAGTTTCCTCATATTCAATGAATTGGGTTAAGGGTATCCTTATTAAGCATTATTCAAACCTCATTGATTAACCGCTTGCCCTCCCTGATTAACCTGTTGAGTTACCTTAGCCTTAACTATGCGTGACGTTGGTGCGAAGCCTATGCCATCCTCAAGGTTCCTTGGGACAAGGTAACCAGGCGACCTGACTCTAACACCATTTATTGATATGTGACCGTGCACTATTAATTGCCTGGCCTCATGAATTGACCTAGCCATACCCTTCCTATACACTAGTGTTTGAAGCCTGCGTTCAAGTACTGCTGTTACATCCAGTGCTAGTACTGAATCCAATGGTATATTAATATCGCTTATTAACCCCATTCTAAATAACCTATCCTTAAGCCTCTTCTCAGCCTCCCCCCTAATCTCCATTGGTGCTGAAAGTATCTCCCTAGCCCTATGCTTAATGCTCCTCAATAATGCTCTGGCTAACCAAAGCTCCTTCTTATTCCTCAAACCATACTCACCAATAAGCCTAAGCTCACTCATCAATAAGTCACTATTCCATAGCCTCTTCGGCTTCCCCTCAACATACTTCTTCTTCGGCCTCTTAGGATCCCCCATTACGCTCAACGTGAGTATATGGTATATAAATATTTCCCATCATTAATTCACCGGGGTAATTATAATAACTTAAAGTTCATACTGCTTAATCTAAAAATAGGGCCCACCACGGATACCACTTTAGGTGGGTATTTTACTTCATAGTGAAATTAATTAACCTAAGAATTGGGTATACGAGTTATGAGTAATGAAGTGGCAGTATGCATGGGTCAGATTAAGGTTAATTTCAGTGATGTTGAGGGTAATTTAAGTAGGGCTATTGAAGCCATTAAACGCTCCGCATCAATGGGTTGCAGTATTGTTGTCTTACCTGAAACACTGGATGTTGGTTGGCTTAACCCTGATGCAGTGGAGTTAGCTAAACCAATACCCGGCCCATATAGTGATGCATTAGCGGATGCTGCGAGAGAAAGCGGCATCTATGTTGCGGCTGGTTTAACTGAGAGGTATGGTGGGAGGATTTATGATGCCGCAGTGTTCTTATCACCTAAAGGTGATTTGCTTTGGAAGTATAGGAAAATTAATCTTCTTCCTGATGAGCAGTCAATATATGAGGTTGGTGATAGGGTTGGGGTTGTGGAGACTGAGTACGGTAGGATTGGTGTCAACATATGCATAGATAACGCACCTAGTAACCTAGTTCTAGCGCACTCAATGGCTAGAATGGGGGCGGTTATGATACTTTCACCATCAGGTTGGGCGGTACCATCCACGTATGATTTAAGTAGGGAAGGTTACTTAAATGGACCCTATGGTAAACATTGGGTAGTCTCATATACCACAATGGCTAGATTATATGACATAGCCATGATTGGTGTAAGCAGTGTTGGCGAAATGAGTAAGGGGCCTTGGAGGAGCTGGAGGCTAATAGGCTCATCATTAGCAGTGGGACCTGGAGGAGTAGTATTGGCTAGAGGTAAGGAGGGTTATGATGCTGAGGATTTAATAAGAGTCAACATTAATGCATCACCAAGACAGGTTAAAGGTACTAAGTATGCTGAATTCCTATGGAGCAGAGGCTACTTCATGCCTTAGCCACTTCATTAAATCTACAACCACAAAGTGCTTAAGCCCTCATTCACTTGGCTTAATCATAGCATAAGCTAGTTTTAGCGTGATCTTGATTAATTAACCCTGTATGTTCTTGAGGCGGTATCGTAGGTGAATGTGGTGAATGTTAAGCCGCCGTAAATCACGAATACTTCATTACTGGGTTTCCTATTATCTTGCTCATAGTCTATATATGTGTTGTTAACCTTAACATTGGTGATTCTATTCCTCATGATTCCTTTAGTTAAACCTAATGTGAAACTTCTTCTTGGAATGTTCATTTTACTCACCTCGAGTTACTCTCCCACCCTAGGTTTTATAAAACTTTCTCCTTTCAGAAAACTTAACTCATAGTTAATATAGGGGATTCAGTGATCAATATAGGTGATTAATTCCACAGGTATTAATGAGTCTTTTGAATTCACGTTAATTATCTTACTGATTATGCATCCTCCTCAAGGATCCTTAATCCAAGTAGCCTTGCCATTACCTTTAAGTCCTCCCTCCAGTCACCGTAAAACACTACCCTATGCCACCCAGCTCTCCAAACCCAATTCCTCGCCAATGCCTCTACATTAGTCTTAGCCACCAGCTTCGTGGCGCATGCCTTTAAATGGTATTCATTATTAATTGCCTTAGCCGTATGTATGGCTAATAACCTCTCCTCTGGGCTTAAGCCAATCACGGTCACGGTTTCATTCACAGGTAGCTTAACGTGTATTGAAAGCTTCTTACCACCTCCATGTGCTGGTGTTATTATGTATGGGCTTAAGTCACTTGAATCAAAGCCCCTAGCGTTTACTGGTGCGTAGCAGTGGAAGTAAACAATCTCGCCTTTACCCATATCTGGTGCTGGATCATTTATGAAGCCTGGGACATTAGCGTAAAACTTCATCAGCAGCATTAATGTTCCTGAAATCAAGTCTCCTTCACATACTGATACAACCCTATCCCTAAGTGTAAGCTCCATGAATGGTAAGCATGGCCAAGTATCTAGGAAGCCACTATTATAGAGCACTATATCATCAATTGTCACTGCATCTGCCTTATAATCTTCAATAAGCCTCCTAAGAGCCAGGTAAAGCTTAGCAGGTTTAATTAAGTCACTTATAGTGTGTTCAATAACCTTCTCAGCATTGTTGAACCACCTCTCCGCAATAGGCTTAGCCTCATCATCAGTAACTCTACTGTAGTACTTCTCGTTGAAGTCCCTAATGTTAATTAAATCCACCTTAACACCGAATATTGATTGAAGGTAAGACGGTAAACTATAGAGATCTATGCTTAACGGGTACTCTAGGTGCATTAAATTCAATTCATCAGGCCCAATCAAGGCAATAATCCTAGAATCCCTTAA
Source organism: Caldivirga maquilingensis IC-167 (assembly GCF_000018305.1). NCBI lineage: Archaea > Thermoproteati > Thermoproteota > Thermoprotei > Thermoproteales > Thermoproteaceae > Caldivirga > Caldivirga maquilingensis. The sequence continues at coordinate 1,165,330 of NC_009954.1, forward strand.
CCTACCTATGGTCTCAAGCATCCTCACGTACTTATCCAGTGGACTTAAGTTAAATAGGTCCCTTAACACGATACCGAAAACTGGTAAATTAGCCTTAAGCGCCCTGGAGTACTCCATTAGGAACTCACCTGAACCACCGTAAGTATCTGAGACTAGTATTGTTGGTATGCCCCTTGATAATATTGGCCTAACAATACCTGGAATACTCCAGAAGTTAAAAACCAGTGAACCCACAGTGCCACTTGGTAACTTGGACACTGAGTCCACTGCCTCATTAATACTTGATATAGTGAAGAAGTTAAACTCAATGCTGGGGAAGGCTTTCAATAGGTGTTGCTCAGCATTATCAATGAAATCCTTAGAAGCACCTATGAAGAACACTGAAACCCTCATAAATATAGAATATGTTCCTTAAATATAAGTTTTACCATAATATTACGTAATTTTAATTCATTCATAGTCTAAACCCCAGTACTAGTGGATCAGTTGCATGATTTAATGGTAATTAACATGTGGCAGTTATGTAAACCAGTATTGAGTAGGGGAAACCCTTATAAACACTCCACCTCTTCAAGAACTTCAGCGGCGTAGGGAAGCCTGGTATCCTGCGGGGCTCATAACCCCGAGGTCGGTGGTTCGAATCCACCCGCCGCTACTTCCCGTATGCGTAATGCTCAGCTTAAGTGAATTCAACTTGTTTAATACATTATGTTGGTTTAGATTCATTGAGTGAACTATGAAGATCCAGGGTTTCATTATTATGTACTTGGGTTAATGCTTAATAAGGGGACTATGCATTACTCATGGCGATTAGGCGTAATGAGTAGTGTAATGGATCAGGTTAGTAGAATGGGTACGTACTTCATAGAGTTTGAGACTCCATTCAGTTGGCATTTAAGGGCTGTTAATAGGGTCCTCTACTCAGGTGAATCAAAGTACCAGAGGATAGCTGTGGTTGAGTTTAAGGATTTAGGTAAGGCACTGGTGCTTGATGGTAAGGTTCAGAGTTCGTTATTCGATGAGTATGTTTACCATGAATCCCTAGTTCACCCAGCAATGGTGCTTAATGGGAATCCAGAGAGGGTGCTTATAATTGGTGGAGGGGAGGGTGCAACAGCTAGGGAGGTGCTTAAGTGGGATACGGTTAAGGAAGTGGTGATGGTTGATATTGATGAGGAGGTGGTTAGGGTTTCCAAGGAGTATTTACCTGAAATGCACGGTGGATCATTCTACGATAAGAGGTTCAAACTGATTATAGGTGATGGGAGGAGGTTCCTGGAGGAATCCAGTGAGAAGTTTGATGTAATAATAGTTGATGCAACAGATCCATTGGAGGGTGGTCCCTCATACCTCCTCTACACTGTTGAATTCTATAAGCTTGCTAAAAGTAGGCTCACACCCAATGGAGTCTTAGCCACGCAGGCAACCAACATGGCTTATGCCTTAAGGGTTCTATCAGTGATATACAGGACTATTGGGAGTGTGTTCAGTAAGGTGAGGCCTTATCAATCATACATGCACTCCTACGATGCCCCCTGGGGATTCATGGTGGCCAGTGATACTGCTGATGCCCTTCAATTAACTCAAGCGGATGTTGATAACGCCTTAATGAGGCATGTTAAGGGTAATACCAGGTATTACGATGGGTTAACCCACGTTCACATGTTCACTTTACCAAGGCACATAAGAATCGCACTTGAAGATAAGGAGGTTAAGCCAGCCACTGACTCAAACCCAACCTTCATGCCCATGTAGCCTATGATGCCTTATAGTGTTAAAACTAAGGTAAGGCATGTATTTATAAAATTAGGTTCATAGTTATGAATCACTGCGCCTAAATATTGATGAGGTGTATTAGAAGCCTTACCTTAGTAGCCATTGTAGTGAACCGGCATACGCCAGTCAAGCCCAATAGTCCTTAACCCAATCCTAGGCACCACTGGGGTTCTACGCTTATGCTCAGTTGTAACCACTCTCCTCCATACCTGTTCAATAAGGTTAAGAGGCTTCCCAGTGGCCTCCTGAGCCTTCTGTGGATTCATCCTTAAGTCAACTAACGCATGGAGGATAACATCAATATCAGCGTAACTAACACCCAATTCACCCTCAGCGGTCTGACCTTCCCATAGGCGTGGGCTTGAGGGTTTCGTGACTATTGAGTCAGGTAAGCCTAAACGCCTCCCAAGCATTCTAACTTGACTCTTATACACATCCCCTATTGGCAATATATCAACACCGCCATCACCATACTTAGTGAAGTAGCCTATCAATAACTCACTCTTATCCCCGGTACCGGCGACAATCATGTTGTTTAGGTTGGCGTAGTAGTACAGTATCGTCATCCTTATTCTAGCCAGTATGTTGCCGTTAGCAACAATTTCACTTTCCTTGAAGGCAGGTATTGTGCTTGAGAATGATGCCCTAATGGGGTCTATGTTAACAACATCATACTTTACACCCAGCATCTGGGCTAGTTGAATAGCGTCCTTAACATCCTCAGGCGGCGTTGTCTTGTATGGCATTATTAAGGCTAGGACCTTATCCTTACCTAAAGCCCTAACCAGCAGTGATGCGGTTACACTTGAGTCAATACCACCACTAAGCCCTATAACAGCACCCTTAGCGCCCACGCTGTTTACGTATGTTCTTATGAAGTCCACTATCCTTCTTTCAATGTAATCGTAATTAACGTTCAGTATCCTATCAAGGGTAATCCAAGGCTGCATAATAGGTCACGCCACCTAGCCTAATTAACGCTTTCGTCTTAAGGTTAACGGAATCAATAGTCATACGTTGTGCTTAAACCTAAGTATTATTAGGTGTATTTAACAGGAGTGGTTTTTAACTAATCATTAATCTTATTGCATATTACTGATGAATTAATATGAATTAATACGAGTGTTTAGGAGTGTTCTAGGGTAAAGATTTTTTAACTGGTGTGTGTATTAGGAATTCATGTCAATGTACCGTAGGGTTATTAGAATTGGGGAGAAGAGCATAGGGGTAACGTTACCTAAGCAGTGGCTTGATTCATTGAATATTGGGCTTGGGGACTTAATAGAGGTTAAGGCAGTGGAGGATATGTTAATAATAAAGCCCGTTGTCTCCGAGCATGGTTCAAGCAACGCTGTCGTATTATCATCGGGTGATAGTTCTGATGAGGCCATGAGGATAATAATAGCCGGCTACATTGAGGGTTTCGACGACATAATGGTTAAGGGTCCTAGGGAAAGCATTAGGCGAGCCTACCAGATTATTGAATCCAAGCTCCCTGGCTCCCTCATACTTGAGGGTGAGGAGGGTATTATAGTTAAGGTTGCTACATCGGAGACAAACATTGACCTTAAGATGGTTATAAACAGTACTTCAACAATACTCAATGCCATGTTTGATAAAATATCAACGTACCTAGAATCCAACGACTCCTCACTACTTGATGAAACCGTGAGCATGGATGATCAAGTTGATAAGCTTTACTTCCTAGCCTTAAGAACAATTAAGAAACTATCCTTCAGGGATCCTAAGGAATCAATAGATGATACAATAATAGTGAAGAACATGGAGCATGTTGCCGATGCCCTAGATAGAACGGCGAGAACCCTTAAGAGAATGCAGAATATTGAGTCTGAATGCCTCAGGGAGCTTAACAATAGGATTAAGGATGTTTGGTCATACACACTTAGGGCAATAAACTCCTATCAATCCGGCTCTAAGGAACAGGCATTGAAGGTTATAATGAGTAGGGAGGAGTTATTAAACAGGATGTTTAACCTAGTGAGGAAACCATGCGGTGAAGAGATGGCTGGTATAATGCATGAACTGCAGTTAATAATAGCCTTATCAGTGGATATAGCTGAGGCAACGTTCTCAAACTACGTTAGATCAGTCACCAGGAGGCAACCCAGTAAGGAGATTGATAAGGATGATGAAAGCCAGCTTAATGAAACATGAATCATAATGCATTTGAATTAAAGTATACTTGACGCCTCCCAGAGAATCTTCGATGCAATTGACTTATCTCCAAGGTAGTATCGCTCATGGGCAGCATCCGAAAGGGCAACTGAGGCCAATGCCCTAAGGGGCATGTTAACGTAGGTACGCGTAATCTCCTTAATCCTAAGCCTTAGGTCACTTACCCTCATTATTAATGCTGACCCAATAATAACCATTGAATCACCCAACTCCTTAATTAAGCCATTAATCCTTGACACACCCTCCTCGGTAATAGCCATCATGGTAATCCCCCTATCCCCACTATACCTATTAACTAGGCCATTATTAATCAACTTCCTTAAAGCATTCCAAACATCACTTGAGTACCATGGTGGATACTCGTAACTTACCCCCAGGTGATTCCTGAGCAGGTACAGTATCATGAATAGTCTTAAAGCCTCCATCCTAGATTCACTCAATATGAGTAATATTACGTCACTAAGCTCAAGCCTTCTAAAGCCCGGTAAACCACTGAGGTTACTGGTATTACTCATTAATGGGTTGGTTAATGTCCAGTTATTAAGCATTTGCGGAAAGGTTTATTATCCTACTCCTTAATTCAATGCAGTGGAGTATTTAATCGTCAGATGCCCCAGGTGCAGTATGCCCTCAGCCGTGAGGCTTGGTTCAGTAAGCCACATGTGCCCCTACTGCGGTAGTAGGTTCAGGATAAGTGAAGGCACTATAATTACTAAGGCTAGGAATGGTAGGGAGGCCAGTGAACTCATAAGGAGGATCCTGACTCAATCCCATTATTAGGCTTAGTGAGTTCATCAGCCCTCATTATTAATCCACCAAACTCACTCTCGTTAAACCACCCGCATCCCTGAATCCTCACCCTAATTAGTCCTGAATCCAAGGTAATGATGGCCATGGTTCCATCCCCACTGTTTAAACCCATTAATGAACCAGGATTAACCACTATTAATTCACCCAGGTCCTGGATCATTGCCTTATGAGTATGGCCAGTTAACACTAATCTGGCGTTAAAGTAATGGGCTAGCCTCCTTAAATGCAGCCTAGCCTCCTTCTGATGACCATGAATAATGAGAAGCCTTAAACCCTCAAGTTCAAGCAACTCCTTATCCGGCAACGGCATTGGATCGCTTTCACCAGCAACCACTATTAATTCACCCAGTTTCCTTAAATCATTTAAAACATGTTCATTAGATAAATCACCAGTGTGGATTATTAAGTCAAAGTGCCCGTTGGTGATAAGCCTCAATAGGCAATTATCAGGTAATCCACCATTAACTATATGGGTATCACCCACTACAGCTAGCCTAATCATGCAGTTACTGGTAAGCCTCCAGTGTTATTAAACCCACACCCTAGTGATTGGCCCTGGGAATCTTTATAATTTAAGCCACTGGATATTAATTATGAGTTGCAATTGCCAGTGTGAGGAATTGAAGGAACTCCTGGAGGTAATGAGGAGAATTGAGGATAAGCTTGATAAGGCTGGGTTATCAGTGTTAGCTGACGTTGACCTATCATCAACACTAACATTAGTTATCAAATTATTAACTGAACCTAAGGTAATTGACCTAGTTGATAAATTAACTAAGATACTTAACATGCTAAGCCTAATAAACCCCTCAGCCCTTGTAACATTAACCTACTCCCTAAGCTGTATGAGTAAGAGCCTAGATAACGCTGAGATACTAAACGCACCTGAGGTCACATTCAATGACTTATTGAAAGAGTTATCTAAGCCAGAGTACAGTAAGGCATTGGGCATCGTACTATTAATACTTAGGAATGTGGCCAGCTGCATTGAGGGGGATGCACGTGTTAAAGGGAGTGGTACTTGACTTGGATGGAACCCTAGCGGACACTGCGGTGATTCATGGTGAGGCATGGAGAATGGCGATGAGGGATTTAGGCATACAGGCGCGTATTAGCGTTGAGCAGTTATTGGGTAAGAGGGCTCCTGAAATAGCCCTAGAGCTTGTTGAGGGTAATACTGAGTTGGCTCAGAGATTATTGGAGAAGAAGAATATTTACTTCAAGAGTCTTGTGGGTTTAGCTAAACCCAAGGCCTGTGCAGTTGAATTACTCAAGAGCCTTAGGAATGCTGGGATTAAGTTGAGTGTAGTCACTTCATCAAACAGGGTTTCAGCATATTCAGTACTGGAGGCAGTCAACATGATTAATCTCGTGGACTACATTATAACAGGTGATGATGTGAATAAGGGTAAGCCTGATCCAGAACCGGTTATTAAGGCGCTTAGGTTAATGAATAATGAACCAAGAGAAGTAATGGGTGTGGGGGACACTATACATGATTATGAGGCTTACTTGAGGGCGGGCTTAAAGGCAATAGTGATAGTGATTAACCCACTCATGGTTAACCACATTGCTCAATTCAAGGATGCAATAATCATTGATAACCTATGCGTACTACTTAATGCACTTGACGTAATAATGAAACATAATGCTGAATGAGGTAATAACCCATCTAATGCTTGTTAGTAACATTACTTATAAGGAATGGTATTAATGGCAGGAATAATCTATAATCCATGCCTCATAATGTCATAAAAGCGGCAAAATACGGCTAAACTTAATTTCATGAGTGTTGGAATATGTTAATAGAGAATAATCTACTCCATTGAAGTAAATAGGAAAATATAGGTAAGGTAAACTAAAGGTGGTGTTGATTCTCAATAGGCTTCTTCAGAGCGCCTAAGAGTGTATTATAAATCATAAGATGGAGTGGGGCTAAAGGCTCATTAATGTTAAGTACACTATGCTTGAGGGTATGTATAGTATGGCTAAATATATTATGGCAGCGTGCTCAAATGGAATTCCAGTGTCTAATGCTGTTAAGGTGGCTAGTATGGTTAATGACATTATTGGTGCTAGGTAGCTAATAATGTAAAATGGTATTAGGACTTGCTCAGTCACATGTGCTGTAAAGTAGTAGAGTAGGCTTATTAGGCTTATTGATATGGATATTGGGACTAGTGAAACCATTATGTTAGTTAATTCCCTAAGGTGAACAATAATTGGCTTTAACCTATATGAAATAACGTAATCAATTACCGCATAAATGAGTAGGGAAATTAAGGTTACGTACCATGGTAACGTTGGGCCAGCGTAGGGGAATAGGATAATTAACTTAACATTAGCAATCCATGATATTAGAACACTGAGCAGAACCAGTGGTGTTGATATTGCCAATAGTATTAATGGATTAATGTAGTATAAGTAAACCCAAGCCGATCTAAGGGATATGAAGTTAAGAACCTTGTAGAATGTTGATAATCCGCGTAAAGCATCATTGAATTCGCTTGGAACCTTACTAAGTAATTCAGAGCCTTTATCAGTTATGAAGTATCTACCATTCCTCTTAACCACAATACCCCTAGCCCTCATCTGCTCAAGATCATACACTATTATGGATAATGGCATGTGCGGAACAAGCCTAGTAATCTCCTGAAGACTCTTAGGCCCATCCTCAAGCAGAGTAAGTAGCGTAATCCTCCTTGGTGTTGAAACTAAGCTAGCTAAATCCTCAGCCACATGTAGCTAAGCCTGGGTTAACTTTAAACAATTACCGTTTAAGTAAGTTTTATTAAGTGCATTACCGTTAATAGTAGGGTTAGGAGATGGAGGATTTAGATAATGTTAAAAGAACAATACTTGCGTACATTCAGAGGAAGCGCAGTGTTAAGTTAAGTGAATTAAGGCAATGGGCCTTAGAAAACAACATAGGTATCCTCACACTCTACTTATCCTTAAGTAGGCTTATCCAGGAGAGGCAAAAAGACCTAACCCTAGGTCCCCCTGAACCCCTAATTAGCGGTAACATTAAGTTAATGGGTAAGTCACTTGACCTTAAGTTACCCAGTGAAATAACTATACAGGATAAAGCCAAGAGAAGGGAGGGCATTAAGGTTAATCAACGTAAACGCATAAGGGGGCAGAGGACGCTCCTAGATGTTCTCAGTAGCGAGGAAGCCACTAAGAGGGAGCAAGAGGTGAGGCAGGAGGTGGTAAATGAGGTTAAGGAGACCACTGTGCAGGTTCAAGGTGTTGAGGCTGAGGTTAAGGACCAGGGGAATCAGAGTGAGGAGACACCTATTAAGCAGCCTGAGCAGGTGGAGCAAAGTAATACCCAAGTTAATCAACTTAATCAACCTGCAGTTGAGGAGCAGGTTAAGGGTACTGGTAATGAGACTATTGACCCATCTCAATTAACTCTAAGTCAATTATCCCAATTGGTTGCATCAGAGTTAAGGATAAGCACTGAGGAAGCCACTAGGTTAATTTCATCAATTGGACAGTACTTAAACAGGTATTGGAGCGTTGGATTACTTAGGTTAATTGAGGATACTGTCAGGGGCAGTAATCCTGACTTAATTCAAAGGCTACTTAAGGTGCTTGAGAGATTAGGCTTCATTGAATTAACCAACCCAGGCATAGTTAATAGGAGGAGGAACATTAAGTTCCCTGTTTCAGACGCGAAGATAAGTGACTTAGTTTAATGGGATTAATTCTCATTATCATACCAATGATGCAGGACTTCATGCATTAGGAATCTCTAGATTATGCTTTAAGCCTAGATGATGCAATACTTTTAACTGCTTCCTGAGGTGATGGATTAACTATGGTTAGGTTATTTGTGGCAGTGGACTTATCCGATGAGGTGAGGGGTAAGGTAATTGCCTTTAGGGATGCAGTATCCAGTAGTGGCGCTGATGTTAAGCCTGTTGAGGATGAGAACCTTCACATAACCCTACGCTTCCTAGGTGAGGTTCGGGATAACCTTCTTCCTGAAATTATGCGTAACTTAAACTCACTAAGCTTCAGTAGCTTCAGGATGCATGTGAAGGGTACTGGAGCATTCCCATCAGCATCATCCCCAAGGGTTATTTGGGTTGGTGTCGAGGAGGGTGGTGACCAGCTTAAGGCTCTTCATGATACTGTTGAGGAGTTAGTGGGTAGGTATGGGGTTAGTGATGAGAGGGAATTCACACCCCACATAACTGTGGCTAGGGTTAGGGGTAGGGGCAGTGTGTTGGGTAAGTTAATTAACCAATGGAGGGACTTCGACTTCGGGTGGCAGACCGTGGATTCAGTAATACTTAAGAAGAGTACGTTAACCCCAAGGGGCCCAATATACGAGAACCTACTGATCATTAAGCTTAAGTAAGGGTTAAGGGGGTGCAATATTAGAGTTAGGTTTTTAAGCATTACCATCATTTTCAGTTCGAGTAGATATGCCACAGGTTAGGAGGAGGGAGAAGGCTAGTGAGGAGGTGGAGGAGCCCATTGGGAATGAGGAGGACACTGAGGCGACCACTGAGCCGTCAGCGGCACCAGTGACCACTGCTCTCCAGTCTCCGTCACAGTCCTATGACGTTGAGGAAATAGAGGGTGTTGGTAGGGTTACGGCCCAGAAGTTAAGGGAATCAGGCTACAATACTGCCTTAGACGTAGCCTACGCCGGTGTTAAGGAGCTTGCAGATGTACTTGGCAGTGAGGATAGGGCTAGGCAAATCATTGCAGCTGCCCAGAGGCTTGTTGGTTTAAACAACTTCGTGACTGCCCTTGAGGTTTATGAACGTAAGAGGAATGTTCAATACATTTCAACCGGCGTTAAGGCACTTGATGAACTGCTTGGTGGGGGTATTGAGACCAGGGCCATAACTGAGCTTGCCGGTGAATTCGGGTCGGGTAAGACTAACTTCTGCCATCAATTATCAGTAATGGTTCAGTTACCTGAGGATAAGGGTGGATTAAAGGGTAAGGCACTATTCATTGACACTGAGAATACGTTTAGACCTGAACGTATTGTTCAAATAGCTAAGTACAGGGGTCTTGACCCTAAGGAAGCGTTAAAGAACATCTTCTATGCAAGAGCCTACAATAGTGATCACCAGATGCTCATAATTGATGAGGCCAAGAAGATAATTCCCAAGGAGAACATTAGGCTAATAGTCATTGATTCATTGGTGGCTCACTTCAGGTCAGAGTACCCTGGTAGGGAGAATCTTGCTGAGAGGCAGCAGAAGCTTAACCACCATATTGCTCAATTACTTAAGTTAGCGGATATATATAATGCAGCCGTGGTTGTTACTAATCAAGTAATAGCGCAGCCGGATATGTTCTTCGGAAACCCATTGAAGCCGGCTGGAGGCAATGTTATAGCTCATGGAGCCACGTATAGGATTTGGCTTAGGAAGGGTAAGGAGAATATTAGGGTTGCCAGGATCCTTGACTCACCAATGCACCCTGAGAGTGAGGCGACGTTTAAAATAACTGAAGAAGGGCTTATTGATGGTGAACCACAGTAGTTTAATTTAATGGTGACTCACTAATATTACAGTTATCTTAACTGCAGTAAGCAGTTTAGGCAGTATATTTTACTGTTATGTTAATAGCCAGATAATTTTATAAACCGGTTATTGACTATTGGTATGAATGAGTTTCCCACCAACATACATGAGGGTAGTGGAGGCGTTGCTGGAGCTGTATAATATGCATAAGAGGCCGATTAAGAGTAAGGAGATTGCTGATAAGTTAGGGATGAATGAGGGTACTATAAGGAACATTATGGTTGCCTTAAAGGCAATGAACCTAGTTGACAGTAAAACTGGGCCATACGGTGGATTCATACCGTCTCAGAAGGCTGTGGAATTCGTTAAGTCACCAATGGTTATTAATCCAGTTAACGACATTGCTCAAATATTCGTAAACGGTAAGCCAATTAACGTTTACGCCACTGGCATTGAGTTAGTGAACGTGTTTAACCCATACATGAGTAAGGCCATAATAAAAATCCTCGGTAATGTTAAGGCAATTCACCCAGGTGATAATGTTAGGATTGGTCCAACAATAAACGCCAGGATTATTATTGAAGGCATTGTGCTGGAGGATAATTCATTATCTAAGGAATTAGTAATAGTGATTAAGAAGCTCCTTGCAATACCGAAGATAAGGGTACTTGACGTTATGACTAAGGAATTAGCCGTGGTTAAGCATGATGAACCATTAACAAGTGTAGCTAAGTTAATAGCGGATAGGAAGATTAGGGCATTACCCGTTGTGAATGATAATGGTGAATTAATAGGCTTAATAACAAGCTCAGACTTGGCGAGGGCCTTTAGTGATGGGGCCCTCACGGCATTGGTTAAGGATTACATGAGGCATGAAGTCCCCATAATAAGTTGGGATAGGGACATTTACGACGCCATGAGGCTAATGATGAGTTACAACATTGGTAGATTAATAGTGATTAACCAGGAGCAGAAACCGGTGGGTATAGTGACTAGGACAGATATATTAAGGTACCTGGCACCCTTAGGTTAATGAAATGTGAGATATGTTTAATCAATGAGGCATCCAGAGTATGCAGAATATGCGGTAGACACGTTTGCCTCGACGATTACGATGAGGGTAGGGGTATTTGCTCAATATGCAGTAGTACGCTATGTTACATATGTGGTGAAAGGCTTGCCGTGTCATTATGCGCAAGGTGCGGTAAACCAATATGCAGGGTACATAGCGTTAGGGTTGGGTTAATTAGGTACTGCCTCAACTGCGCTAAGGAATTAGGAGTACTTAAGCAACCTAGCCACCAATCCACGGGCATTCCTCAGTAAATCTTCAGCAGCCACCCTACCAGCCTCCTCAGGGTTCCTGGCATCAATCCTGGTTGAGTTAATGAACTTCTCAACACCATCAGGATCCACTACCCCATAAGTGAAGTCGAAGTATCCATCATCCAGTAACGCCAAGCCCCCTAAGGGTACGTGGCAACCAGCCCCTATTCTACTTAGGAAAGCACGCTCAGCCGCAGCCTCCTTGAATGTTTCCTCATCACTACTACGCCTCAGTACCTTAATTAAATCATCCCTATCCCTCCTTGCAACAACACCAATTATACCTTGTCCAGGGGCTGGTGGCATTAATTCAGGGCTTATTTCACTTACATTAGCATTAATGCTAAGTCTCTCCAGGCCTGCGGCAGCCATGATTAAGGCATCGTATTCACCATTATTAAGCTTCCTAATCCTCGTATCAACATTACCCCTAATGGGCTTCACCGTAACGTCACGCCTTAGGGAGAGTAGGAATCCCCTCCTCCTAAGGCTTGATGTACCAACAATTGAGTTGAGGGGTAATGTATCCACCGTGTACTGCCTGAGGGATACTAAGGCATCCCTCGGATTATCCCTTGGAGGTGTCATTACTAGTGTTAAGTCATTACTTATTTGAGCCGGCATATCCTTTAAACTATGTACAGCCACATCAGCCTCACCCCTGAGCACTGCCTGATTAACCTCCCTCTCGAAAATACCCTTAACCCCTATTTCATAAAGTGGCTTACTTAAGTCAACATCACCAGTAGTCTTAACTATAATTAGCTTAAACTCAACATCCTTATTAAACTCAAGTATCCTATCCATAACTATCTTAGTTTGCTTAAGGGATAACGCCGAACCCCTCGTGGCTATCCTAATAATCATCAGTAACGTTCCCCCATGACTCACTGATAAACCTTTGCTTCGTAAACTTAAATGACGCGAATAGAATCAACCACCCTAGGTACCTTAACACTAGTCTCCTCAGTCTCCTCGTAGGCTATTCTACCTAACATCTCCCACTCGTTGAGGGCAACATTAGTCCAATCAAATCTCTTAATGAATATTAAGCCCTCGTTAGCCAACTGCTCCCTATACTCCTCATCAGTAAGCAGCTTAGCCGCAGCGAGAGCCATGGAGTTAATGTCCCTAAAGGGAACCCTTAAAACCGCCCTAGTCCTGTAATTAAACCTAATTGCAGGTATATCGTAAGTAACCACTGGTACACCGTGGGCTAAGGCCTCAATGACAACTAACCCTATTGAATCCAATCTAGTGGGGTACACGAATACCCTAGCCCTAGCTAGGTAACTCAATAATTCACGCCTAGTTAAGTTAACCCTAACCTCTGTGAATTCACTTAACCCTAGTCTCCTTAACCTAGCCTTCACAATCCTTGGCGTATCATCATCAGCAGCCCCCATTATCATTGCCTTAGGCTTAAGCCCCATTCTCCTGTGCATTATGTTTAGGACTTTAATGAAGTCGAAGACCCCCTTCTCCCTCTTTAATCTACCGAAGAAGACTAAGTCAATGTCCTTATCACCGCACCTCCAACATGACTCATCAATACCCACACCTGGGTCAAGTACCTTAACCCTAGCCCTTAAACCCATGAGCCTCATCTCATAGGGTATTGACTTAGACACCGACAGCACAGTCTCCCCGGATAACACTACCTTAGCTATTAAGTACTCGAATAACTTATCGCCAATGTAACCCATACCGTTTAGCCTCAGGTTAAGGGACATTAATCTTATTGGATTCATAGGTAAGTCAATGTCAATTGCCCCAATCACCGGGGTTAATTGAAGTAAGGCAGTCCACTTAACGCCAATACTCTTAAGAAGCATCATCATGCCCACGTGCTCATGTGGAACATATAGTAAGTCAAAGTACTGTAGATCCCTCTTAATATTATTCATGGCGTCGTAAATGTATTTAGGGTAAGCGTAGAAGCGAGTTATCTCCATGGGCGGTAACTCAACTGTATTATTAATCACGAAGTCCCTGAACCTCCCCTCAAAGTAAACATCAAGCATGTTTAGGAGTTTAACGTAGTAATTCCTAGGTATTAGGAAAGTAGGTCTCCTAGGGTATCTGGAGGAGGTCTCCAGTATCCTCACGTGTCCCCCGGTTAGTGAGGATAATATGGTGAATAACGCTACCTGCATCTCTCGAGTCATTACAGCGCCTATTTTATTAATATTTCCGGATAATGCACTACACTTAATTCATTAATGCGTAATGCATCCCAGGTGAATAATGCATATATAGGTAAAGTAACCCACAGTCCCCATGACTAGGAAAGTAGTCATAATAGGTGCCGGTGCCGCGGGTGCATCGGCGGCTGCTAGGGCTAGGAGACTTGACCCTGAGGCTGAGGTTACCCTTATTGATAAGGGGCCATTAATCAGTCACGCACCCTGTGGAATACCATACTACATAGGTGGTGTTGTTAAGGATGCTGGTGAATTAGCCGTATATAGCCCGGAGGAATTCGCCAGGGAGAGGAGGATTAATGTTAGGGTTAACGCTGAGGCCATTGATGTTGATTCAAGTAACCGCATAGTGCTTGTTAAGGAGGGTAATAGTGTTGTTAAGTATGAGTGGGATGTCTTAATATTAGCCACTGGGGCTAAGCCAATAGTACCATCAATTGAGGGAAATGACTTGAGGGGTGTGTTGACGCTTAGGCTCCCCCATGAGGCAGGTAGGCTTAGGGAGGAGGCGTTGAGGGCTGATAAAGTGGCTGTAATTGGGGGTGGTTACATAGGCCTTGAACTGGCTGAGGCCTTAAGGGCATTGGGTAAGAGGGTGATGCTCTTTGAAATGATGCCTCACGTCCTACCCTCAACCCTAGACGAGGACTTAGCTAAGCTAATACATGATGAGTTAATTAAGAATAACGTGGAACTACACTTAAGCGAGAAGGTTGTAGGGTTCCGTGGTGTTAATGGGGAGGTTAAGAGTGTTATAACTGATAAGGGTGAGTATAATGTTGATAAAGTATTCATGGGGGTGGGGGTTAGACCTGACGTGGACTTAGCCTTAAAGGCTGGTGTTAAGCTTGGTGAAACTGGTGCAGTTTACGTTAATGAGTACATGGAGACCAGTGTACCGGGTATTTACGCTGCGGGTGATGTGGCTGAGACGTGGAGTATGGTGACGGGGAGGAGGATGTATGTTGCCCTTGCCCCACCAGCCAATAAAATGGGTCAGGTGGCGGGTGCTAACGCGGTTAAGGGTAGGTTCCTAAAGTTCCCGGGGGTGCTTGGTACTGCGATAACTAAGGTGTTTAACCTATACGTGGCTAGGACAGGCTTAACGGAGAGGCAGGCTAGGGAATGGGGATTTAAACCATACTCAGCCACCGTTAAGGTTAAGACAACAGCCCACTACTACCCCGGGGGTGGTGTTGCCACAATAAGGCTTACAGCAGATGAGGATACTGGTAGGGTTATTGGAGCGCAGGTGATTGGTAATGATAGGCTCATTGCAGGTTACATTGATACTGCAGCAGCCTTAATAGGTAAGGGGGCTACTGTTGATGACTTCTTCTTCGCCGACTTATCCTACTCACCGCCAACTGCACCTGTGTGGCATGGTTTAATAGTGGCTGCTAGGGTTCTCTCAAGGGGTAAGTATTAGATTCATGATCAAGGGGGTGTCAGGTGGGTAGCCGCCTTAAGTGACCCACCATCACACGCCCCGAATTTAAATCCAGTGCATTGGGTTTTAATAGCTAACTCAATTCAAGGCACTTGATCAGTTAACTTAACCTTCTTCTGATTACTGTACATTTCAAATATCTCCTTAACCGTTGTTGCATCCTCCGGCCTCTTATCAGTCCTATACCTACCTGTGAACCTTGGGAACCTTATAGCCAACCCCACGTCACCCTTAAGCATGACGGAGCAACAAGTGTGGAGTGGGGACATGGTTATCTCCGCGCCGGTTATCTCCAGCACTAGGCCTGGTGTGAACCATATGTCCGGCTCCATTTTCGAAACAACCCTGGGGTGTCTATGCGGTATTTTATATGGTTCAAGCATTTGAGGCAGCTTCTTTAGATCCTCATCAGTGAAGCCGCTCCCAACCTTGCATACTGTGTAGAATTGATCAGAGTCAGGGTCGTATGCGGCTAGGAGGAGTGCACCATAGGTTCCGGCTCTCTTACCGCGTCCCCAGAATGCCCCAACCACCACTAGATCCATTGTGTCTGATAACTCGCTCTTATAATCCCTCTTATACTTAATCCACAACCAACCCCTAGCCCCCATTTCATAGACTGAGCCTAACTTAACTGACTTACACATGACGCCTTCACAACCTGACGATATTGCGTCCAGGAAGAACTTCTCCAGTGAATCCGCATCATCGGTTATTATCCAGTCGGCGTGGTGAACATGCTCATGTGGCTTAATTATTGAGAACAGTACCTTCTTCCTATCGGGTAGAGGTAGGTCTGTTAAGTCCTGTCCATTAACGTACATTACGTCGAATAAGTATAGGTTAATGGGGTACTCCTCAATAGCCTCCTTAATATTATGCTTCCTCTTCCTATGCATTAATTCCTGAAACGGCTTAAACTCCCCTGTATCCGGGTCAATTGCAACACCCTCACCCTCAACTATGAATTCCTCAGCATCAATTGCCTCACGGGCGTACTCGGCTACATCAGGGTACTGGTTAGTTATATCCTCCATCCTCCTACTGAATATTTTAACAGTACCATCCTTAAGCTTATGTATCTGCATCCTCTCACCATCATACTTAAACTCACATATGGCAACCCCACCAAGCTTATTCAAAATCTCCTTAGGGCTACTTAACCTCTCAGCAAGCATAGGCTGTATAGGTACACCAGGCGTAACCTTAATCGCCTTAACAGCCTCCTCACCCCCCTCAGCCAGTGTCTTAGCTATCTTACCGAGGTCCGGGTAAACGTGGTAAGCCTTCTCCAGTAAATCCCTATTAACATCAAAGGCGTCTGATAAGGCATCTAGAATAGTCATGTCAGCCACCCCCAATCTTAACCTCCCTATGACGAATCTAGTAATGTACTTAGCCTCATCGGGTTCGGCATCAGTTAATAGACTTGACAGTAACTTAACCTTAGTGTCCTGGGCTCCTTCCCCAGATGCCTTTGCTATGGCCATTAAAGTGTCGTAGACCTTACTGATCGTTAGCCTCCTCTTAGGTCCAGTGTCAATGAAGTCGAATATAGTGCCACCACCCCCCTTACTCCTCTTAATCTCCGCAGCCCTCTTAGCCACCTCACCTGCATCACCAAGCTTCTTATACAATTCCTCAACCTGCCTGATAGGTAAGCCAGTGGCCATGGATATTGCCCTAAGTGTTAGCCTTTCAGCTAAACCAAGCTCCACACCCTCCCAGTCAGGCCTAAGGCTACCCAGTAGGAAGTATATGACCTTATCAATGACCTGTGGTGGCGTTTTAGCAAGTAGGCTTGAGAGTGCCTTAGCCATAACAGTCCTCTGCGTTGTAGCCTCCACTAACTTAAGTACGGATACAATATTGGAGAATTCTAAGTCAGATTCCACATCACTCTAAGCGGCCTAGATATTAATTAACCTTACGTTAGGTTCTGCATCATCATGTGAATAGCCTTATAAGTAAAGCTTATGCGTGATGCTAATTATGAATAGGCTTAGTTACCTTCTTAACGTTATTCAATTAACCCTTGAGGTGTAGGTCACTCGATGGTGAAGTCTTGGAATTCACCCTTATAACTACTCCACTTAATGTTTAATTCCCTCACTTCCGCAATATTAATATTCCTCAGCGACTCTATGAACGCCTTAATATTACCCTCCTCCCCCTCAACAATTATGAGGACTGAACCATCCTCATTATTCCTAGCAAACCCTGTTAATCCAAGGGATTTAGCATTCCTCCTCACTAATGGCCTAAACCCAACCCCCTGAACCTTCCCCGTAACCATTATCTCAGCCCTCGCAAGCCTCAATGCTGCCTGTCTAGAGACGCCTTGAAGAATATTGGAGGCTATGGTTAGTTTAGTAAGCATAACCTTATCCTTAATATACCTAGTCACGTAGTCGGGAACTATTAGGGTGCCTTCACCCCTACCCACGACTTCACCTATCACCATTGGCTTTAAGCCAGGTATCTTCCCTAATTCATCTAATACATCATCAACCAGTCCACTGGAGACCACTAGTGCCACTGCACCATTTGTGCCAGCGGTGGCGTCTGAAATAATGTAGTTTGATGCAGCGAATTCAGCAACCTCAGGGCTTATTAAAGGTATGTTACTTAACCTAATCTTAACATTAGCCGTCTCGGCGAGCTCCTTAAAGACAAATATCCCTGGGCCACTAATATCTATTGTTGCGGCAACGTGTTCATCATCATTGAATCTCCGCCCAAGTTCAGGTAAGTGATTGTAAATTACCTTAGCAACATCAATGTTCGGTTTAGCCATTTGATTCAAGGCATACTCCTTAATCTCCTCAAGCTCATCAACAGTCATGACCTCCCTCTCAAACTTATCGTATAACTCCTCATCAACGTGAAGAGCAACGTAAGTCCCTATTATGCTTAATTCACCGAAGGGCCTAGTTACAATAATCTTAAAACCCTCCTTAACCTCATTATAGAACATCGGTGGCTCCCTATCAAGCCTACTGGCCACCGTGGAGCCTATTAGTAAGTAACCTAGATTAGGCTGCTCAACATCATGCAGCCTCCCACCTAGCTCATTGACGTAAGCCTTAACCTCATTAAACAATCCATGCTTATACTCACCTGGTGCATCATACACTGGGTAGAATTCAAGGTCCTTAAAGGCACCCTTTGAGAATAAGTCATTGAGGGCATTATTTAATGCAACTGAGACCTGTCTACGGGACGCTATTTCATCCATTGGATCTATGACTTGTATAGTATCATTGTTAACTAGGGTATAGGCATCATCCTTATTCTTAACCTTAATGAAATCCAGGACATGAATACTGGCGTTGGGTTGAGTACTCACTATACTATGACCCTTACCTATAACTAACTCCTTATTAACCTTAGCCAGCTCCTTAAATAACCTTATCATAATGTTAGCGAATGAATCAGGATCGCTGGCGTTGCCTTGAAAAGACTCAACGAGTAGTATTAACGCATCAGGGTTAAAGTCACTAATAGTGTTAATGGGTAGCTTCGGTGAATCAACACTAGTTATAACCCTCATTAAATCTAATTCACTACCCCTGAGGACTGCCACATCCTCGCGTGGAGCTATTTTAATATGTAATTCACCCAGTTCCCTCTTCACAATGGATAAAGCTGGGTAGAGCACGTTATAGAGGTCAACCTTAACGGAGCATCCCAATGCAAGTGAAGTTAAGTTAACCCCTATGGAGGCGTACTTACTAACATGCTTCAGGAATCTGCTCATTCTCTCTTCTTTACTTACCTTCATCAATACCGCATTTCCTGTATTGAATTTAAAGGAATGATCATTATGCATTTTATGCCTAGGTATTTCACATCTAAAAAGAAGCTTAAGTAGTCTCCATTATGAGTACCCAGTATGAGATAAATGTTAGTGGTATGAGCTGCCCAACACCGTTAAACGTGGTGGCGAGGGAATTGGTTAAGGTGCCTATTGGGTCAAGGTTCGTGATAAAGACTGATGACTACGTTTGCTATATGATGCTTCTAAGGTTCTTGAAAATACTAGGGGAGTCCGTGGAGAATAATATTGAGCAAGGTAACTCCTACATAATTATTGGGGTCAGGAATACTTAAGTGGGGTTAAAAGCAAGCGTATCATTAATTTAACGACAGCATATTTTTAACTGCACGGCTTAGTCTAGAGGTTATGATTAGGCTTAGGGAAGGTAACTCCGAGGCCATTATTTATGAAAGGGGGGCTTACCTATACTCATGGAGTATTGGGGGAAGGGATATTATCCTGAAGGGTAATCTTGATGCACCAACCAGGGGAGGTATGGCTATATTAATACCATACGCCAATAGAGTAAAGGGGGCTGAGTACGTGTTTAATGGCGTTAAGTACACGTTGCCTATTAAGTGGTGGCCACCTAGGGAGGATAATGCAATTCACGGCCTAGTCCTTGATAAGGACTTCATAGTGAAGGAGTCAACAGTCAACTCAGTGCTGCTTAACTACGTGCTTAGGCATAGTGGGTACCCGACAATACTAGATATCTTGGTTAAATATGAACTCAGTGGTGATGCATTAAAGGTTAGCTTCACCATAAGTAATATTGGGCCCTCAGAAGCACCACTCACAGTTGGCGCCCACCCCTACTTCCTAGTATCCAGTGACTGGAATATTAGGACTGGTGGCGAATCATATCAATGCGAGGCAGTGGATAAAATACCCACAGGTAGGTTGATTAGGCGTGAATTAAGTAGGGGTGATTGGGATGACTGCTTCATTGTTGATGACCCAATTGAATTAACATCATCGTATTCAGGAATAGTAATGACTAGGGTTAACATGAAGTACCTCCAAGTCTACACTGGTATCCCCAATGCAGTTGCGGTTGAACCAATGAGTGGTGCACCTGACGCGTACCATAATGGAATGGGCCTCATAGTTATTAAACCCAATGAGACTAGGGAATTCTCATTCACGATTAAGGTAACTAGGATTCCTACTTGAAACGTTTTAAATACCCTCAACTACTATAGTTCAGGTCGCAGTGACTGGGATTAGGATAAGGCCTGAATTATGCTTGGCGTGTAAGGGATACAGGAACCTATGTGGATTACCCAAGTGCCCGCTCCTGGAGAGGAGGATTACGTTAAGTCGAATTGAAAAGTACATTAATGGTAATGTTAATGGGTCCTCACCCCCATCAGTGGTGGTTGGTGAGCATGGTTACCCATTAGTAAGGGTTATGATTGGTATACCGCCTAACGTGCATGGTGATGCAGCCTCAAGTTACGATAACCCAAGTGAATGGTGGGGTAGGTTAAGTTTATTCGATATTATTAGGCTTAGGTCATCCATGGTTGCTGCATCAACCACTGTTAAGGTTAATAACGTTGATAAACTCTATGATAATGAATTAGCACCAGCATCAGTATCAGAGCGGCCTGTGGATATGGAGGCTTTACTTAAGGGTAAGTTAACTGGAGTCAGCATTAATGAACTACTAGCCCCCACTCCCCCCTCAGTTAGGGCGTTGAGTATTAGGATTAATGATAATCCCAAGGTACCTAAGCCCATTGAGAAGTTAATCAACGATGATGCTGAGGCCAATGATGCTGTTTGGGAGGCCTACAGGGCAGGGATTAGTGTTTACTCATTAATAAGGGCATTATCAGTGGGTATGCTGGGTAGGAGGAGGAATCGAAGACTAGTACCCACTAGGTGGGCCATTACTGCTGTGGATTCAATCATAGGTAATAGATTGAGGAGTAGAATCAAGTCAATGCCTGAGTTAAGCGAGGATCTACTCTTCTACGGCGAATACCTGGGTAATAGATTCATTATAGTGCTTAGGCCTGGTGCATATAGGGCTAGGTGGATTGAATTATGGTACCCGTCCTCAGCCCTTGTCCTAGGTAATGAGGCTGCTGTTCACGTTGTTGATGAGGATTATAGGGGTAGGGTTAATGACATGGATGGTGGCTTTTACGCAGCTAGGTTATCTGCATTAGAGTACCTTAGTAGGATTGGTAAATCAGCTGAAGTAATAATATTTAGGGAGGTTCTTCCAGAGTACTTCGCAACGGTTGGTAATTGGCATATTAGGGAGACTGTTAGGAGGGCTTTTGAGAAGGGCCCAATTAGTAAGGGTGATGAAGTTTACTCAACATTAGTTAATTTACTTAAAAGCAAGGAAATAGTAAAATACATGCCCAGTAGGCTTAATCGTATTACAGATTACATGGGTGTTAATAATGGTTAAGGTGAAGCCAATAACTGAGGTGGAGACACTGATATTCCATAACATACTAGCCATAGTGCTTCTAGTACTCATGGTGATGCTCTACGACATCCTAGCCAGATACATGTTCAGAGTACCAATAGGTGTGGGTACTTCATTATCAATTCTACTATTCCTCCTATTGGTTTCATCAGCAATGGTTCTACTCACCAGGGTCTATGTTAGGGAGAGGATTATAACCTGTAGAAACGCCAACAGCCTAGTAGGCGGTGTTACGGCGTTACTGTATATTTCAATATACTCAGCCTTAACCTACCAGTCACCCTATGCTATGGCTGCAGCTGTATTAATGGGTATTGTATTAGGCTTCGGAGTATACATGACAACCCTGGTTGATGCCTCAATATGCCAAAAGATACCAAGCATTAGTATTAGTTTAATTGATCCTCAGCTTGAGTTTAATAAGGTCATACTGGTGAGGAATAGGGTTACAGTGGGGAGTGGTAGGGATAGTGATGTAATCCTACCTGTTAAGGCGGCTGACTTATTCATTACAATAATTAACAATAAGGGTAAGGTAACTGTTACCGGTAAGGGTCTCATGATTGAGGATAAGGGTAAGCTTAGGAGCATTGATTCAGTGGAGATAGGTGTGGGTGAATCCTACATCATATGGATTAACAATGTTAAGGTTAAGTTAACCCGCCTAAGCTAAGCTTAATTTAATAATACTTAAGAGTGTACACTGGGCTAAAAGCATATAAATGCCCACTGGATTAGATGCCGCGATGCATAATAATAAGGGTAATGCCACCCTTAACGTTAAGGATCTAGGAGCAGAAACAACCAGCCGTGTTGAGCAGAAGCCGGTGAAAAGGATTAGAATAACCTTCATAGAATCAACCACTGACTCACTTAAGAACACAGCTGTGGATCTTGACGTAGTGTACTTCGATTCAATAACCATAGGAAGGGCACCGGACAACATAGTGGTTATACCTGATATAACGGTTTCAAGGAGGCATGCAGTAATATCCAGGGACTCCAGTGGTTCAATAGTTCTAGTTGACTTAAACAGTAAGAATGGTACATACGTGTATAATAATGGTGTTTTTGAACGCGTTAATAAGGTTGAATTAAAGGATGGAATAGTGATAAGGCTAGGCATATACACTATAATAAGGATAAATCTGATTCAGGGATAAGATCCAAGGCACTGTAACTAGTAATTAAGTAATATGCCTCATGATTGAATACGTGTACTAAGTAACCATGCCTGACCACTCGCCCTGGAGGGTTGGGTTTTCTTTGGACGGCTTATTGGCTTGTGGTTTACCGTCTTCATTCTCACTGCTTCACTGCCGGTGGGGGCTTCCCTTCACCCTGCTCTGCTCGTCCAGCGGTAGACCACGGGCTAGGTCTTCAGCCCAATTACCCCTATCCCTCCATGGGACTCGGGGGTATGTGGAGTGGTCCCTCATGTGGGAACACTTGAGTAAACCATCATAAACCCCACCATGAGAATGAATCCCCTACACAGGATAACCCCACCAATCCCAATAAAGCATTAAACCCTACCCCGCCTTAAAAAGGTGAAGCTCACCGTCCTTTGTCACACGCTTAAGTTAAATTGGTTAGGATTGTAGAGGGGTTGTTAAGATGCTTAGTACAGTAATAACCTCATCAATGCTTGGACGCATTTGAGGATTCATGCTTAGGCTTCTCAGTATAATGTCGGTGAGTAGTGGGGGTATGTGTGGATCCATGGGTGGTGTAATGCCTCTTAAGATGTATTGCTGTGGGTTAAAACCCATGAGCATCTCATACATTATTAAACCCAGGGAGTATACGTCAGCCCTATCCGTGGCTGCCTTATTCATGAGAACCTCAGGGGCTGAGTATGCTAGGGAGAATTGAGATATTTCAACACTCTGCCCTGCGTAAACCCTTGAAGCCCCTAAGTCACCGAGCTTAACTACCCTCCTATTCTTATCCTTGAATAGGACGTTCTCAGGCTTAAGATCAAGGTGAAGCATACCCATGCTGTGTAATTCCTTTAAGGCAATAGCCACCTCATACGCAATTCTAACAGCCTCACCTACACTTAGTTTTCCCTTCTCCCTAAGGTAACGTCTCAATGACCCATACTCCATGTAATCCATAACTATGTATGGTGGATCCTCCAGGTAAGACTCCAGGTTCCTGTAGGGTAATTTATCCTCATTTATGTGTATTTCATAAACCTTAACCACCCTATCACTGTTAACTAGTAGGTAACTGGTCATCTCTCTCTTAAAGGATTGAACAACCTTCAAGTCACTGGCTAAGGGAGTGTTACTAGGGCTGGTGTATCTGAGAACCTTAATGGCGTACTTCTCATTACCGTAACGACCCAGTAACACGTAGCTGAATCCCCCAGTGTCAATAACCTTCTCAACGTAGTAACGGCCACCAATCCATGCATCAACCCATGTTTCAGGCGGCGGCACACCCCTATGGTATCTCACTTTCCTGAATGTTGCCAGTGCCGGTATTAGTAGGAGTGATGCTTGGGGGATAAAGATTAGTGAGGTTGATGATAATGCAATAGCTAAAGCCCGCTTAAGCCTACTTGACTTAACCATTGGTATCGTTAACACGAAGCTCGCTAAAATGCTTAGTGAAGCTTGAAATAAACTGGGTTTTAATCTTTGACTAAGTAGAATTAGTATAAGTGGGAGTATTGAGAGAATATACATTACCCAGGATGGGTACCTGTAGGTTGATTGAAGAGGACCATTGTAGGCTCTTATCGTAATGTACATTAGCAGTAGGAAGCTGAATATCATGTATATTAAGGAGTATGTAGCGGCTGATGAAGCAACCACAAGTACGTAGTAGACTCCAACTAGGAGGTAACGTGACCAGGCTGGTAATTGAATTACAGTTAATGAAACAGCTATTGAAACCCCCACCATTACTACCAGTTCACTTATGAACCCCAGTGAATTAAGGTTACTGTATGTGATTAAGGCCAGGGCCAGGTACAGTGCGCTTATTGTTGCGTAATTCTTAGCGAAGGGGAATAGGAGTACTGGAAGCATGGTTAAGGTGGTTGCTATTATCATAATCATGCTCTCATTAAACGTTATCCCAACTGCCGTTACCAATACTGCTAAGGCTAGGGTTTCAGTAATCCTCTCAATCAAGTCATAGTAACTGTACCTTGGTTCACTGCGCATTTCAGTTAAGCAACCCATGTAGGGTTTATTAACCTAAAGTCTAATGGAAAGCGATGATAGTGGAGAATGTGTTGGTGGAGGGTATTGATGAGTTAAGGGGGATTATTAATGATAGAGTGATGATTGAGGCGCCAATAGGTCTTAATAATATTGCAGTGAAGTTATCGAAAATAATTATTGAGAAGTATGGTGTTAAGGAAGCAGTAGTAAGCGGTAGGAATGCCTGGGGGGCATGTGACATAACCACTCCACCGCCTGGCTTCGACATTATACACATTGGTCATGCGTTACCCCCGAATATTGAATCATTAATGAGGATTAATGGCTATGTGATTGAGAAGAACGGTGAAAAGGCAGTTATCACTGGTAAGGGGTTTAAGGCATATATCCTACCAGCCTACTACATGCCTAATGATGGTGTCGTTGAGGCTTTAGTCAAGGGCCTACAGGGGTATGAGGGTTCACTAGTCCTTTACCCAATCCTATACAAGCTTTACGCGGAGTCAGTGGCTAGGGGGATACGTGGAGCCGCGGTGGGGCCGTTCACAGGATGCTTCATGCCCATTAGGGCTAATAGGATTGTGGTGGTTTCAGGGGGTTACTTCTATGCGTTAACAGCTAAGTTAATTAACCCAGGTTCAAGGGTAATGGTGGCTGATCCACATAGGGTTGTGGTTGAGGATGTGGAGTCGGTTTACAGGAGGTACATTGGTTTAAAGGTTAATTCACTGTTAAGGGCTATTGATGCGAGGAGGATAGCCATATTATTAACCAGTAAGCCTGGTCAAGGCAACATTAATCATGCCTTAAGCGTTAAACGTAGGTTACAGCAGAGTGGGAGGGATGCCTTCATACTCTACGTTGATGAGGTCTCAGCTGAGGCTATAAATAATATTGATGCTGACGCAGTTGTTATTGAGGCTTGTCCGAGAATAGCCTTAGATGACTTAGATAGGGTTAATAAACCACTCATAGCGCCGCTTGAGGTGAATTACATTATTAACGGTAAGATAAGTGAATATAAGGCAGCTGCAGCAACATTGATACCGCTTAATAGTGGGTACTAGCTTATGCCTAACCATAACTTAAGCAGTGCCTTACGGCAATGACCTGGTGTTTAACTAAGATTAAAGGTTTCTTAAAATGCTTAACATTGCCTTAGCGTTCTCCAGCATCCAGTGGTCATTATTAAAGAATACGTAAACCTTAATTGGATTAAGGGATTTAATAACCTTAGCCACCTCAATTAATTCACCCTCACTGTAATTGTGGAAGTACCAATTACTCCTCCCATGCATCCTCAAGTAAACAACACCATTACTTGATCCTATCCACTTAATTTCAGGGGAGTCTATGGATACCATTGTGACTTCAAGTTCATTAATTGAATTAACCACGCTATCATTAAACCAACCGCGCTCCCTAAACTCAACCGCAATTCTCTCACCACCTCCTATTTCACTTATGAAGTCGTGAAGTCTACTTAAGTTATCGCTACTGTACTTGAATGATGGAGGTAGTTGAATTAAGTAGAAGTCGATGCTATTGTTAAGCGGCTTAAATAACTCAATCATCTTACGCCACCATTCAGGGGCATTACCGCTAAGCTTAGCCACATGGCTAATGTACCTATAAGCCTTAATAGACCATCTTAATGCTGAAGCCTTACTAGCCCATGAATTAACCATAGTGGGTTTAGGTAACCTATAGAATGATGAATTCAACTCAACTGCATTCAACCCACTATACTTAACGTACCAATCCAGTGAACGCCCCTTATTCCAATCATATAACCAACCTGAGGTGCCTACGTAAATTTCCATTTAATCACCAATGCAGTAACCAGGATTCAGCCTTTTAAGGTATATGGACGTGGAGTTTCATACTAATTAATATAAGGCCACCTTCAGTGTGTAGTCTTTACATTAGTTAAATGTTAAATTACCTAGGTAAGTAAGTCTAGGAATTTAATCCATGTTATTAACATCATGTGAAATAAGGGATTTAATAGGCATTTAACCCCATAGCACCCATGAATTATAGGGTTGTTGCACAGGTATCGGATTTGGATAAGGTTAAGGCGGCGTTGGTGTCCTGCAGGAACCTGCTTGAGGATTTAGGTAACGTGCAGCTTGAGGTTGTTTTCAATCAAATGGCAGTTAGGGCATTAGTCAAGGGTAGTGAGTATGAGGGTGATGTTGATGAGCTTATTAAAATGGGTGTTCTTATTGTTGCCTGTAGGAATGCCATGAGGTTGAATAATATTAATGAGGGGGATTTAATTAACGGTGTCGCCATTGTTAATGCTGGGGTGGGGGAAATTGTGAGGAAGATGGCTGATGGTTGGCTATACTTAAGGCTGTGATGCTAACGCATAATAATTAAGCCGTTACGTAGTAATTGCCGCTCCATTTACCGGGAAATCACTGCCCCGGCTTACTCTGAGGCTTCTTCTTGGCCTTAGTGGCCTCCTCAATCCACTCAATTTTACCCAAGAAGGGTTGCCTCATAGTCATTGATACGTTTAACCTAATTCCATTAGCCGTCGACACGTAACTAACCCCAACTATCCTAGCCCTAACCACATCCCCTCTACCAACCTTCTTCTGCCTATTCTTCTCCCCCATGAAGACGCCGCTCTGCCTATCGAAGAGTACAACGTTCTCATCCATTACCTGGGACCTATGTATGAAGGCTGTTAAGGCACCTATTCTGACGTGGGCGCCATACTCCTTAACATCAACCACATCCCCCTCAACAATCTCATTAATCAGTGGGACGAAGACAAGTGCCTTAAAGGAAACCTTATGGTATGTTGCACCATCACCGTAAACTATGACACCCCTCTTATCAACCTTCACATCGAATACCGCTATAAAGACCCCTAACTCCCTATCAACCTTACCCTCATAGTTACTTCTCAACTGCTCGTAGGCAATCTTATCAATAGGTTCATTAAACACCGAGGGGGGAACCCTAATGTAATCCTCTACTGTTATTACCCTAAACACACCCCTACATGGATTAGGCTTATTTAAACCTTGCATCATAGGCCGCATAGGGAAATAAACCTTAAAATTAGGCTTAACAAGCAAGAAACATTTATTAACACGAATCCTTAAATGAGCCCTTATGCTGGGTTATACGAATAAGATTGCGAGGATTAATTTAAGCACTGGTAAGGTTTCAATTGAGGAAACACCCGAATGGTTAATAAACACTTTCATAGGAGGCAAGGGCTTCGTCTACGGTATACTCTCCAGGGAGGTTAAACCCGGCACTGACCCGTTATCAAGTGATAATAAGATTGTTGTAGCGGCCGGTGCGTTAGCTGGATTAGCTCCGGCATCGGCTAAAACCATAGTGGGTGCTGTAAGCCCATTAAGCGGCTTAATTCACGACACCAGCGTTGGGGAGTGGTTCTCATACATGCTTAGGGGGGCTGGCTTTGATGCATTAGTAATAGAGGGTGCCTCCAAGGAGCCGGTTTACCTGTGGGTTAATAAGGGTAAGGTGGAGATTAGGGATGCTTCAAGGATCTGGGGAATGACCACTAGGGAGGCCGCTAGGGCTGTTAGGGAGGAGACTAATAGGGCTGCCTCAGTAATGGTTATTGGGCCAGCTGGGGAGAACTTGGTTAAGATATCTAACATAATGGTTGAGGGTGAGAGGGCTGGTGGCAGGGGTGGTCTTGGTGCTGTCTTCGGTAGTAAGAGGCTTAAGGCCATTGCAGTCCACGGTGTACCGAACATTAAGGTTGCTGATCCTAACGGGTTCCTAAATGCAGCCCTAGACATATACAGGAGGTTCCAAACCTCATCTGACACCTCTGAGTCAAGGGAGTTTGGGACAACCAATGGCCTAATGTACAGTGGTTCAATAGGCACATCACCGGCCTTCAATTACGGTAGACCGAGGCTTGAGGAGGATTTAGCCCGTAAACTCAGTGGGGCTCACTTTAAGGAACTTGGCCTTGAAGTTAACTTCCCGCAGAAGCCCATTAAGATAATTGGCGCATTATGCCCGGTTAAGTGCTCAAGGTGGTTTAAGATACCTGGAGAGGAGGATCACGTTAAGCCTGAGTACGAGACACTGGGTCTAGTGGGTTCAGCCACAGGGGTGTTTGATGAGAGGTACTTCCTTAAGGCTAATAGGCTTGTCAATGACCTTGGCTTAGACGCAATAGGTGTTGGTAATGTTATTGGATGGGCCATGGAGCTTTACGAGAAGGGCCTATTAACTAAGCAGGACACTGGTGGTATTGAGTTGAAGTTCGGTAATGGTGAGGCGTTGATTAAGATGATTGAGGACATAGCCTACCAGAGGGATTTAGGTAAGGTGCTGGCTCAGGGTGTTGCAGATGCAGCTGAGATACTGGGTAAGGGGGCTGAGTACGCTGTCCACTTTAAGAAGATTGCCTTACCTGCCTGGTACCCTAATGGGCCATTAAGGGGCCTCGTGATATCATACTTAACAGCAGATGTTGGTGGAAGCCACTTAAGGGGTTGGCCTCAGATGCATGATCCAGATACTCCACTTAAGAATACTGTGGAATCCATGATTAATGATAGGGATAGGAAGGTTGCAATGGATGCCATGGGGCTCTGCGTGTTTAACCCGTACTCGGTGGATGACATGGTTAAGTTGTATAATTTGGCAACTGGTAGGAATGTTAACAATGAATACGTATTAAAGGTGAGCACTAGGATAGATACAATAGCTAGGATATGGCATGTGCTACTGGGTTACGTTGATGCGTGGAGTCAAGTACCAAGGAAGATGATTGTTGATGAGGAGGGGCCGAAGTTTAAGCGTGAGGAGATTGAGGAGGCTGTTAAGGAATTCTATAAACTGAGGGGTTGGGATCCTGAGACTGGTTTACCATCCCATGATTACTTGAGGCAATTGGGTATTGAGTGGATGATACCGTATAGGGATGAGGCTGAGAGGATTCTAAGGCAATACACCCCTAAGAAGTAGGGTTAAACCAATGTACATGAAGTAGAGGGCGAAACCCATTATTGCAGCCCCTGAAACCGTCTTCACAATGATCTCATACCTACCCCCAAGGTACCTCTTCCCAGTGTATACGGCTAATGGGTAGGTGATTATCCAGGCTAAAATACCTGTGAATAAGCCCGCAATACTGAACACACCCATTATTGATATTAACGTTAACCCAGCTGACAACCACCACCCTATTTGATAAGGATTTGTAACACCCATCACGTACCCCTTGGTGTAATTCCTAAGTACACCACCTAAACCATGAGCACTAGCAGTAATGCGGGAGGGCCTCAGCATTAATACGGCTAGGTAAATCATTACCCCACCACCAATGAAGTACACGTAAGATACGTAGGGTTTCACAAGCCTGTACAGGAAGTAGGTTATTATCATTAACGTTGCGTCAGCAGACATTGCACCAGCCCCAACTGCAGTACCGTGAAGAGGAGTCTTAAGGGCCTCAGCGGCTATTAACGCATTCATAGGGCCTGGTGGTACAGCCAACGATAAGCCTAGGGCTAGGCCAAGCAAATACTCGTAAACCGCATCAATCATTGTTAAAGCTGGAGGAGGGTGAACTTTTAAGCATTGAATCAGCATCAGTGAACTCTATTAGTGAAAAACCAATGGCGAATACTTGCTAACATACGGGTATTTACCCAAAGCCTCCTCATTCACATTAACCCCGACTCCACTGTTCATGAGCCTTGATAGGCTTACTTCACCATCCTTAACCTCAACATCCACATTATATATATCCTTAATCCAGGACAATGGCCACTCAACAATAGCTATATTACTTACCACTGAGGCGACGTGGAGTGTATATAAGTGGGTGAGTATTGACTTATGGGGTCTATGGTGAGGGGCCACTGGTTTACCTAACGTTGATGCTTCCTTAATAATATCCATAAACCTAATTAAACCCCCCACCTTGGATACATCTGGTTGAATATACATTAACTTAATGCGCGCCAACTCCTTGAAACCACCTATGTAGTACTCATTCTCCCCAGCAGCTATGGGTACCGGTGACTTATCGGCAACATGGGTGAGTAATTCATAATTATTCGGAGGCCATATTGGTTCCTCAACCCAATAAGGCTCATACCTATGCACCTTATTCAGGAAATTCAATGCCTCCTCAGGTTTATTGAAGGCGGCGTTTAAGTCTAAGGCAACCTTAACACCATAACCCATGTTTTCCCTAATGGCCTTAATTGAGTCAACGGTATCGTTAACGTGTTGATGAAGCTTAACGGTGTTGAATCCATTACTTAACGCCTTATCAACAGCCTTAACAACATAATCCACCGTTGAGTACCTGGGGAAACTGGCGTAAACCGGTACCTTATCCCTAATCCTAACACCCAGTAATTCACTAATAGGCTTATTAAGGTACTTACCTAAAGCATCCCAGAGCGCCATCTCAAGGCCACCCATGGCGCCTGATACAACACCACATAACCCTGCCGTGAATAGGAGCTTCTCAAGCTTATTAACCAGCCTATGCACGTCACCCACATTCTCAATAACCTCACCAGTGACCGCTGGGATTATTACATCATTAAACACCCCAATGTATGAGTCAATGATATTACTACCGTAAACAAGCACCTCACCCCAGCCTATTAAGTCCCCTAATTCAACCTTCACGTATAGTTGACGACCCCAAGCCTCCTGAAATACTGTGGGTGGATCATCAATGTACGGTATTGAGACTGGTATTAACTTAATGGTGTTTAACTTAGGCATTATTACTCACGCACTCACGTATAGTTTAATGGGTGAGAATTCATCATGCTGAAGCGCCTCAGCTGCGGTTAATCTACCATTCATTACCCTTAACGCGTAGTTGAAGATCCTATCCCCAGCCTCCTGTAGGCTAACCTTAAGCTCCAGTAGGTCTGATACATCAACGTCAATGTGCTCACCCATTGCCTTAACGGTCTTTGGGTTGGCTGAAATCTTGATAACAGGTATTATTGGATGACCCACCACGTTACCTTGACCTGTGGTGAAGAAGTGAAGCACAGAGCCCTTAGCGGCGAATAACGTCACAGCCTCCGCGGCTGCTGATGAAGTGTTAACGAAGCATAAGCCCCCGTTCCTTGGTACTGGGTCCAGGTAATCGGCAACACACGTAATTGGCCTAGTGCCTAATTTCTGAATGTTGCCTAGTGCCTTCTCCTCTATTGTTGATAAACCGCCTTTAATATTGCCTTCAGTTGGCTGTGAACCAAGTAGGTCAACGCCTTCCCTTTCAATTACCTCAACGTACTCGTTGTAAATCCTCATGAATTTACTCCTTAACTCAGGATCCTTTATGCGACTGGCTACAATATCCTCAGCCCCCGTTAGCTCTGAGGTTTCACCAAACATTACCGTATTCCCTAAATCCACCAACTTATCCACAGTATGCCCTAATGCTGGGTTTGATGCTAAGCCTGATGTGGTGTCTGATTCACCGCACTTTATACTGAACACTATGCCTGTTAAATCAACCTCAGTTCTCTGCTGCTCACCAGCATCCTGAACAAGCTCCTTAGCCTTCCTAGCCGCTGCCTCAATGGTTTTTAAATCACCATTACCCTCAATACTGAATACGTAAACCGGCTTACCCGTCTTAGCTATCACATCAGCAACCTTATTAGCCCAATTATCCTCAATACCAATAACTATGGCGCCGTATACATTGGGATTAGCCCCAGTGCCGGATAATACATGGAATAGTAGATTCAAGTCCCTACCGAACTGTAATCTACCGTATGGGTGCGGTATAGCCACAGTACCCCTAATTAACTTAGCCACACCTAAGGCGGCTGTGTTTGATAAGTCATCAATGGGTATTATGGCTACGTGGTTCCTTACCCCTACGCTTCCATCAGGCCTAATGTACGCCTTAATGGTTGGGTATTTGCCAGCCACATCACTCACCTTTTACTTAAGTTACCCCACCTTAATGATTTTAGATTATGTGTATGAACATGTTCCCCAGCCTTAATATCCTTCACAGCAACCCCAATTACCCTACCATACTTAATAACCTTCTCCCCAGCCTTAATATCCCTTAAAGCAATCTTATGGCCAAGTGGAATATCCTCAATAGCCTTAACTATAGGTCCATTGGACTTATCCTCAATGTATACGCCGTGAGCCTCCTCCCCGGCACTTATATCATCTATGGCTACCCCCACGTTATCCTCCTTATTATGTATCGCGAACCTAGCCATAGTAGACGGATTAACTGTAGAGTTTTATACTTTTCCGTATACATGTGAATCAATCATGGTGTTAAGCCTTCTAGTTAAGGTCATTTGAAAAATATCTAATGCACAACGTTTAAATACTAGCACCTTAGCCATCACCAGTATGAGTAGTAAACATGCAGTAAACCCAGGTAAAGAACCATTCTACTTTAAATCCTTCGACAAGGTAATAGGTGTGGCTCATAATGCCTCAGAGTTAGCCAATGAATTTAAACGCCTATTAGGCAGTAATGAGGAGGCCCTTGAGTACCACTTGAGGGAGGGGCATATTGTGCAGTGGCTTAGGTACATTGGTGAGGATGAATTAGCCGGTAAGCTTCACGGTGTCACTGAACCCAATAAGGCCCTTGAAATAATAAGTAAGCACATTAGTAGGGCTGATTCAAGTGAAGTCGAGAAGGCTAATGGCCCACAGACCAAGCCACATAGGAAACCCAGTGCAGGGGGAAGACGGCGTTAATTAAAAACTATTTTAAATTCAGGTAATTGAAGCCTTAATGTCATTTAAGGCTATTGGGCGTGAGGGAGTATTACTTGCCGTGGCCAGTTCCATAACCGGCATTATGTTCGGTGCTAACTCAGTCATATTATCAATATACATGCTTAACATAGGTATGAAGCCGACTTTAATAGGTGTTGTTATTGGTGCTTCATCCCTCATGAGTGCCCTTGGATCATTAATCACCGGCTACTTATCCGACTTCATTAATAAGTTAAGCCTATTCACGTTTCTCTCATTAGCAAGTGGTTCATTGATACTACTGTTGGTTACTGGTTTACCACCAGTGATAACTATGGTTTACCCGCTCATTGCCTTGCTTAACCGCAACGTTATATCCATTGCTATTTCCGGTGAGTATGCTAGACGAAGGGGGATATCCAGTGAATTCTTCAGCTTATCATCTTCACTTAACGTAGTATTCAGTGTTATTGGGTCATCAATAACTATGTTACCAAGCTACATGGGTAGAATGGGGTATGACTTAGTCTTCATTATTGAATCACTATCAGTGTACTCATCAATACCAATAATGCTTATAGCCATTAGGAGAATAGGCATTAATGTAACTGAGGTTAAGATCAGCAGGGTTAGTTTAAGGGAGTTAAGGGAGTTGAAGTCATCGTGGTTACTTAAGAGGCTTATTCCCGAATCATTAATAGGACTTGGGGCGGGGGTAATAATTCCCCTCTTTAGCCTGTGGTTTTACTTAAAGTTCCACATAAATATAAGTAACTTAAGCATAGTGTACGCTGCATCAAATGCAACGTTAGCATTAGGTACATTAACGGCACCTATGATTTCAAGAATACTGAGAAGTAGGGTTACCTCAGTAATATTACTGGAGGGTTTAGCTACAGGTATATTAGCTTTAATGCCAATCATACTGAACATCCCTTCATTACTGGTACTCTTCATAGTTAGGAACACCTTAATGAATATGGCTAATCCTCTACTAACATCATTAATCAACGACCTAGTGCCGGGGGAGGAGAGGGGGAGGGTTTTCGGTATATGGATGCTCCTATCATCAATACCGCGTGCACTGGGTCCGGGAATAGGGGGTTACTTAATGGGTTCCGGTTACCTGGATCTTCCACTATACATAACATCACTACTATACGCCACTGCAGTGGCCTTATTCTACGTTCTGCTTAAGGATGTTGAGAAGATGAGTAGGTTAACCATAGGTAGGTGAACCCTGCATGATTTAAGGTTGAGGAATCTTAAGGCTTAAATTAATACAGCCTATTCAGAGTATTCCAACATGGGTGTTTTGGATAAGTTAGGTGTACGTAAGGTTATTAATGCCTGTGGTACACTCACAGTACTTGGTAGTAATAGGGTTAGTTCAAGGGTTTTAGAGGCAATGAGGGAGGTTGCGGATTCCTTCATTGATATGAATGAACTCCTAGTTAAGTCAGGGGAATACATTGCCAAGTTACTAAATGTACCCGGTGCATTAGTAACAAGCGGTGCCGGAGCCGGCTTAGTACTGGCTGTTGCAGCAGCTATTACTGAGGGTGATGTGGATAAGATGAGTAGGTTACCCTTCACTGATGGGTTAAGGAATGAGATTATTATCCAATATCCACACACAGTGGGTAATCCATACGTTTACCTCATTAATATTCCAGGGGGTAGAGTAAGGATTGTGGGTTCACCAAGTGGTGTTAATGAAAACGATATTAAGAATGCCTTAAATAAAAACACAGCCGCAGTACTTCACTTCCAGTATGAGCCACAGGAGGGTGAGGTGCCTTTAAGTAAGGTTATTGATATTGCCCATGAATTTAACACGCCAGTTATAGTTGATGCCGCTGCCGAACTGCCACCATTACTTAACTTAACAAGGTTCATTAAAATGGGGGCTGACTTAGTAGTGTTCAGTGGCGGTAAGGATATTGGTGCACCCGGTGATACAGGCTTGATTCTGGCTAATAATTTAAGGCTCCTTGAGGCGTGTAGGTTAATGAGCCCATTCAGTTACATTAATGTTAATGGGCAATCCAGGGTATTCATAGGTAGGGTAATGAAGATTAGTAAGGAGGATATTGTAGCCCTAGTCGCGGCACTGGAGGAGTACGTTAAGGTTAATCATGAGGAGAGGTTAAGTGTAATGAATAAGATGGCTGATGAAGTAATAAGTGAATTAACCGCAGTATTACCGGGTATTAGGATTGAGAAAAGGCTGAATCATCCTGGGGAGAGGATAAGGCCGGTAACAGTACCTAAGGTTGAGATTAAGTTACCGAGAAGGTACACGGAATTATACATTAAGTTACTAAGGGAGGGGGATCCACCAATATACGCATGTGAATGTGAAGGTAATTTATGCATTAACATGCATACGTTAAGCCAGGATGAGGTTCCCATTGTTATTAACAGGTTAAAGGAGGTGATTAGTAGGTATCCGCCAGTAACTAATCAATGATCCCAATAATGAGTCTTGTCACTGCTGGTGCGAAATTAGAGGAAGCTTTATTTATATGCGTCACTGAGCCTATTTTGGATGATTGGGGGTCGTAAGGATGAGCATATTAGGATTGCTTCAAGTAGTGATGTTGAGGTTGGTGATTCATTGTTTGATGGTGTTCAATTAATTCACAATGCTTTACCGGAGATGGATTTTAATGATGTTGACTCAACCATTGAATTGTTTAATAAGAGGCTTAGCTTCCCATTCATAATAGGTGCCTTAACCGGTGGCACTGAGACTGCTGGTAGGGTTAATGCTGTTTTAGCCAAGGCCGCTGAGGAGTTTGGGATAGGCATGTATGTTGGTTCACAGAGGATAGCATTAATGAAGCCTGAGACCGCTTGGAGCTTCAGGGTTGTTAAGGATAATGCACCAAGCGCCCTAAAAATAGCCAACCTAGGTGCACCCCAGGTTTCTAGGCTTAGTGATAGGGATTTGGTGGATTGGGTTAATGAGGCAGTGGATATGATTAACGCTGATGCAGTGGCAATACACCTTAATCCAGCACAGGAATTATTCCAACCTGAGGGTGAGCCATGGTTCAGTGGTGTTTTAAGTAAGTTGAAGCTCATTAGGAGGGTTGTTAATAGGCCTTTAATAATTAAGGAGGTTGGTAATGGTGTATCCATGGAGGTTGCAAGAATGCTTAACAGTATTCCACCCGATGCAATTGATGTCGCCGGCCACGGCGGCACATCATTCATTAGGATTGAGGCAATTAGGGGTGGTGATGTTAATGAGGCTGACGTGTTTAGGGATTGGGGTATACCAACTGTATTATCCATTTGCGAAGTGAGCAGCGTCTACGATGGCGTAATAATAGCCTCTGGTGGTGTTAGGAATGGTTTAGATGGTGCTAAGGCAATAGCCCTAGGTGCAGATGCATTCACAATGTCAAGACCAATGCTGGTATCGGCATTAAAGGGTTATGAGGCAGTGAGGGAGTTGATTAATAAGTTAATGTGGGAGTTCAAGGCAACAATGTTCCTAACAGGATCAAGGAGAGTGGAGGACTTAAAGAAAACACCAGTAGTAGCAAACCTACCAATACTACTATGGCTAATACAAAGGGGAGTAAAATGCAAACTAACAACAAACATATACAACCAAATAAAACCAATAGCCAGCGTTCTAATGAGTAATCTGTTTGGTGAGTAAATACGGGTAAACTAATTACTCCTACTTCCCTGTAAAATAAACCAAGTAATGCCGTTAAGTTAAAGCCTTACTGATTCCCTTAAGCTGCTTATAGCCCTTCTAAGTAATTCATCAAGGCTGCATGAGTATAATTCAATCATGTCAAGCCCTATCTTAAGTTCACTTAACTTATCCAGCATAATGTTTGTTATTTCATATAGATTACCACCCTTTATCTGATTCCCGGTTAACACGGTCTCGCCGTTAACATTAACCCTTACCCTTTGCCCCTCATTCTCCAGTTCAATGATGTAGCCGGTCATTGTTAACTCATAAATGTAGTAATCAGTGGTGTAGAGTTTAAGGAAATTCCTGTACTTACCTATATTATTAATGAGCGCGTTAACGACATCAATGGGTTCAGGTAGCTTAAACTTATATTCACTGAAGTATTCAACGTAAACACTGGAGTATACGTCAATAATGAAGTCAACAGGTACGTCGCAGCCAAGTATGTAGGCAACCTTTAATTTAGCATTATGGGAGGGTTTAGTATTACTCTTCACCTTTATGTTTAATTCACCACCCTCGAGTGATATGTTTAGGATAAAGTATTTCATTAACGCTCTCTTATTCATGTGGTATACTATCCACTCCTCATTCCTCTTACACACTGTGATTAACTCATAGTCACTACTGGTTAATTGCATGCACTCGTTGAATTGCTCCGTGGAAACCTTATTGATATTTACCCCTGGTTCCAGGTTATTCATTAATTCCTCCATGTTTGCCACAACGTACTCTATTATGCCTGAATCAAGCCTGTAATCATATTCATTTAATGGATAATACTTAAACACCTCCTGGGGAAGTAATGGTTCAACATAACCTAGTGTAATGATCTTACCTATAAAAGCCTCTTTAACAACATCCTCATTAATAACCTTAGCCAGCGCCTTTAATTTAATTACATTCACTGCACATGTGTCTCAGTGAATGTATTTATAAGCATTTAAGCTGAGGCGGTGGTTTATTGACTTAAGGCTATTTCTCAAATTTACCTTAATGGTGATAAGTAAACAGGTATTTTGGGCGGGTTTCGGTAGCGTAATGTTTTAAAATGGCGGGTATAAGTGATGCTCTATGCCTATAAGTGACCCCGAGAAGCTTAGGATAGCTGTTGAGCATAGGTTCGGTTACTGGATATGTAGGAGATGTGGTGCAAGGAACCCCATTGGGGCTGAGAAGTGTAGAAGATGCGGTAGTAAGGATTTAAGGCCGAAGAGGTTTAAGCACTAACCCTACCCTGCTCCTCATTCATTAATTCCCCTAGGCTAATGGGTATGCTTAATCCCCATTTCTCAAAGGCCTGCCTAATACTAATAATCCTGCAGTCACTGGTTCCGTAATACTCGCTAAGCTTCTCAACACCCCTGCAGTAGTCTGGGTGGAGTTTAGTGAGGTTTATCCAAATCCACCTTGCTGTTATTGGGAATTTATCAATGACTGTGGTGAACATTAACCATGCTACTAGCCTAATCTCATGAAATGCCCCTAGGCCTGTTCTAAGTGGTATGAAGTTTAGGAAGAATTCCCTAGCATTCATTTGAACCCAAATCCTACTAGCCATGGCATTGGGTAGAATGTACCTTGCATCCTCAGGTACTTGACTACTCCTTAGGTTAACATACTCCTTAGCCGTGAACTCAATTAACCTACTTACTGCGCTTAATTCACCTGGTGGTGTAATGAATCTTAACTGACCCTTAGCGTAATCAACATACCTCTGACTCTCCTGCCAGTATGAGGCTAACCTATGTCTAATAAGCTCATGGGTTAAGGCCCTACTACCCTCAATAAGCCATTGAGCACCCATGAACTCGAAGACGCTTGAATGCCCATCCCTAAGGAAGCTCAGGATCCTCCTCTTAACAATACCTTGATCACCCTTAACCCTTTCAAGAGCCTTATCAATGGAGTAACCCCTATATATTACATCAGCCATAGCCGCCGTAACATCCTCACTACCCCAGGTGGATAATAAGGTCACTGTTGGTTTAATTAAGGAGTACTCCACGTTGATTAGTTTCACTGTGATTTAAAACCCCCTAAGTTATTTCGAATTAATAATCCACTAGTAGGTATCTCAATGTAGCGGGTTAACCAAGTGATCTAAGTACCCTAACCATTTCATCAACATCCATGTTACTCATGGCTAAAGGTATCTTCTCCCTCCTAGCCACTTCAATACCTAGGTAATCCGGTTTATCTAAGCCATGTAGAACAACTATTGATGGTTTAAAGTCGACGAACGCCATCATCGCCTTTATGGCTACTAAAGGTGACCTACCGTACCTAGTGTTAATGAATATGGCAGCCCTCTGGGTTGTTGAACCATATAGCTTAAGGTACTCGTATGATGGGACATCAAGCAGTAGCTTAATGCTATCAACCATGGTGTATCCGTGAATATCCATTCTCGTGGCTGGGGGCACTACTAGGGATGCGTTTATCGCCTTTAGGAATGTTTCGAGGCTTATTGGGTTAACGTAATCCTTCATATCAACCACAGCTAAGGTATACTTATCACCAATTGATAATTGCTTAATGAGTAGTTGAAGCCTTGAACCACCCTTCTCCAGTTCAATATCTATTAAGGCTTTAACAAACTTCTTAATGAAGTATGATCCAGGGGACTTCCTCCTACCTGACTCATAGTCACTGATCACACTTGGTGTCGTTGATAACTTTATGGCCAACTCAGTTTGAGGTATGTTGAAGTACTCCCTCCAGCGTTTAAGCTCCTTACCCGGTGAATCAGCCATAACTATTGACCCGGCTATTAAGGTGGCAACCTTATCCACCATGGTATTCTCAATGGTTTCCTCCACGGTTTAAATGAAGCAAGTACTATTTAATACTTTTTCGCCTAATTCCGTTAAGTAAGTTAAGCCTTGAATACTCTCCCTAAGATGCATTACTGGAATCAAAGCATCAATGAGGGGATTAACTAACCCTCAACTTCTCCCTCAGCCAGTTTACTATTGCCTCAATTACCTTACTCTTAATCTCGTAATCAGAGAATACGTGTCCCCCCTTATCCAGTAGCACTAGTGTCTTGTCATTGTACTTAACCCTGTTGTGGAATTCCACGGATTGTTGATACGGTACCGCCTCATCATCCTTAGCATGTATGATCATTACTGGTACGTTAATTAAATCCGCAACACTCATTGCATCGGAATTAGCCATCTTAGTCACATTACTAACCCTAAGCCTAAATGCCCCAAAATACACGTAATCACCCCTAGCCTGCTCCAGTAATTTACCTATTCCACGGAAGGATATTCCCGGTGAGAGTAGGATTACTGCCTTAACAATATTAGGCATCCTTGAGTAAATCCTTAAGGCAATATGACCACCCATGCTTAAACCAATTAAGGCGAGTCTACTTGAGTCAACGTAACCAAGCTTAAGAGTGTAATTAACCATGTACTCAGCGTCGTTTACGGCGTTTTCAATATCGAAATCCTCAAATAGCCCTGAGGAGTCTCCATGATTCCTGTAATCAAACCTAACAACCACAAAACCTGCCCCACACAATGCCCTAGCAATATCAACGTAAAGCCTATTAGCCTCAATATGATTACCGGTGAAGCCGTGAAGCATCACAACTGCAGGAAACCTACCTGAGGCATTAGGCCTATCCACAATACTAAACAACCAACCATCATTAACAGGCAGTATTGAGGGGGATTCAGTGCACTGCATAATACGTGGATGCACGGTTAGTTTTAAGCATTAGTGCCCAGGGTATTAAACCCCTCACCCTACTAGGTTCCTTCCCCCGCAGAGCCTCAGGGAAGTGGTTGGGAGTTACATTACATGAAACCCTAGCCCTCTGGGGCTGGGGAAGACCAGAGTATATTGGTTACTTAAACCATAATACTGTGTTAACGCCTTAGCTTCCTCAACAGCCCTTATAAGCTTCCCACTAGCCCTATGAATCTAATTAATACTCATTTCTTAAGGCATCTTTCAATTAATTCAACTCTAAATTTAGAGATACTATACGTTAATTAATGGTGAATAACTTAATGGTTACGTGAGGCATCATTAATTATGAATCTAATTCCACAATTATTACTATGTTAAATGTAAAAACATGTTTTTGAAAATCACTATGATTAATATTGAAGTTAAGCGTAATGCTAATGCTGTTTAATAAATGTCAAATTTCTGACCGAGCCATTAGTTTATGTTCGGTGTCTTCTTTAATACATTTATCATGATGGATATTTAGGCAGTTAAATTATTTAATACATTTTTACATGCATTAATTTATACAGCGAATTATATATTATATATTATGGCATAAAGTTTATAAGGATGTGTTATAATATATTATTATGGCGCCTAAAACCACCGTATCAGTAATAAAGGCTGATATTGGGGGAATACCTGGTCATGCTTGGGTTCACCCAAAGATACTTGAATACGCCAGTAGTAGGCTTAGGGAGGCTGTTAAGAGTGGATTACTAATTGATTACTACGTGTTTAATGTTGGCGACGACATGAGCCTCCTAATGACTCACACTAAGGGTATTGATAACCCTGAGATACATGGATTAGCGTGGAGTGTATTCAAGGAGGCTACTGAGAATTACGCCAAGAAGTTTAAGCTATATGGTGCTGGGCAGGACTTACTTAAGGATAGCTTCAGCGGTAACGTGAGGGGGCTTGGACCCCAGGTTGCTGAAATGGAGTTTGAGGAGAGGCCCAGTGAACCATTAATAATCTTCGCAGCGGATAAGACTGAGCCGGGTGCATACAACTTACCCATGTATAAGATATTTGCAGACCCATTTAACACCGCTGGCTTAGTTATTGATCCTCAGATGCATGGTGGATTTAGGTTCGAGATAATAGATGTTTACGAGGGTAAGGTTTACCTACTCGATGCCCCAGAGCACATATACACTATACTTGGCTTAATAGGCACACCTGGAAGATACATTATTAGGAGGGTTTACAGGAGGAGTGACTTAACCCAGGCAGCGGTTGTGAGCGTTGAGAGGCTTAACCTAATAGCCGGTAGGTACGTGGGTAAGGATGACCCAGTGGCCATAGTTAGGGCTCAACACGGCCTACCAGCCGTGGGTGAGGTCCTTGAAGCATTCGCCCTACCCCACCTGGTGGAGGGTTGGATGAGGGGTAGTCACACTGGCCCATTAATGCCAGGTAAGTTCGTAAGCATTGACCCAGCTAATAAGATAGCCATGGGTCCTAAGATGACTAGGTTCGATGGACCACCCAAGGTCGGTGCCTTAGGCTTCCAACTACATGAAGGCTACCTAGAGGGACCCGTGGACATGTTCGATGACCCAGCCTTCGACTTTAGCAGACAAATAGCAGCCTTCATAACAGACTACATTAGGAGAATGGGGCCAATAATGCCGCACAGGCTACCACCGGAGGAGATGGAGTACACGACCCTACCGCAAATACTATCAACGCTTAAACCAATCCCGGTTGAGGAGTATGAGAGGAATAGGTTAAAGTACATAAGCGAGAAAATTAGCCCAGTAGCCATAGCTGGAGGAAGTACCGGTGACTGAGCGGAATAAAGAAACCGGACTAGTTCTTAAACCCGGTTATCACACCTTATTAAGTTATGTTAAGTATCATTCCATAAAAATTATACCCCTCATAGTATCTTGGGCTTGCCTCCTTAATCTCAAGTCTCCTCTTAGGGGTTGATTTATTGAAACTGAGTAGTGATTAATCCTCCTGATTCATATGGAGGTAAACCCTCCCTCAGTGCACCTGGATCCATTCCCCATATTCCACAACCTAAACACCCACATCACACCATCCACCATATGGTTTATCCCAGCTTTGCAAAAGAGGCTTACTGGATAAAATAAACGATAGGTTCTTAAAATACTCCTGAATGTTCACTATTTTATGACTGGAACACAGGATTCATTAGCAGTATGGGCGGTATTAGCAGTTGCTGTATCTCTGCTACTAGTTGGCTACCTGCTATACTTAGCTGCTAATCCACTAACCTGGTTTTTAATACCACTGGAATAAATATTCCCGCTAATGTAAATCTTCTGAATAATACTATACAAACGTTTAAGTTCAATGGAAATGTATTTACGTCAGCTGGAATAGCGTTACTATTAATAGTTATCATTATTATTATTTGGTCTTTAATCCAGTCTCAGAAAGGATACTTTTCACCATGGTAAGGCATTTATTGTAGGTTAATGATTTAGCATTGGTTTAAATCTAAGACGCGAATTCCTCATTGAGGTTATTATAGGATTCTGGTGAAACCTTCACCCCTTCATGATGAAAAATAAGGCATATTTTTAAATCTAAAGTAAAGAGGAAGCAATGCTCCAAAATAGCGAATATAACCTATCCTAGAAAAACAGAGAAATATAGAGAAAGGTTTATAAAGAATGCTTAAGCCCTTATACTATGGATAGTGAAATAAAGGGTATAGTAGTAGGAGCTGCAATAGCTGCAATAATTGCGATACTGTATATCGTACTATTTATAGCTAACTTAGTTGAAGGTTTCATAACTTGGTTTTCTAATGTCACTGGAATAAATATCCCCGCTAATGTAAACTTCATGAATCCTGTAATATCAACATTTACAACTGGAATAATGTTTGTAATTATTTTAGGTGCTTTTGTAATAGGTGCTATAGTTCTAGCTCTAATTTACAAGCATGGCCAATATTAATTTAAATTTTTAAGAACTACTTCATTAAAGGAGGAACTTTAAACAATAGCTTGAATCATAATAGGTTAATTAAGTTAATATTGATTATGCTTCTCACAAGGTCTTCAAGCCTACTTGCCTCCTTTATTTCACTGGTGGTGTAGGTTATTGCTGCGTCTCCATTACATGGTTTAATGGGCATTATCCTCCACGGCTCCCTAGCATACTTAACAACGACATAAGCCTCCCCACCAGCCCTCCCAGCGAATTCAATTAACCTATTAACCTTATCGCACCGTATGCTCACTGGTGTTGGTTTACCCCTGTACTTAACCTCAAGGATAATTACCCTACCCTTAAACATGGCTACTAAATCAGGGGCGAACCTACGCCTAACCCCACCACCACTGGCAGGTGCCCTAATTACCGCGAATCCAAGGCTCCACAGCCAGTTAGCCAGCTCCCTCTCATAATTAACCCCCCTACGTCCAAGCGGCATACAGTTTGATTAGATTAGTGTTATTAAGTTTAATAGGTAACGGATGGTTATTAGGGAATTAACATTACCCTACTACCCTACGCCTAACCAGTAGGAGGGGTAGTGGTGCCACTGAGGCTATGATCATTGTGATCCATGGTAACGTTGAATTACCCATGACTGCTGTGAATAATGGGCTTAACCACATGCCTACAACCATGTTTAACGTGTTAACTGTTGCGAGGCTCATGGTTGGGTTTGAATCATTAACGACAAGCGCATAGGAGGCGGTGATCATGAGTTCATTGGTGTAACCCACTATGAGTGTTGAGGCTATCATGGCGTAGGGGTTAAGTGTTATGATTAGTAGGAATGATAATGAACCCAACACCGCGGGTGCAATAATTAAGAGCTCCCTCCTACTGGTTAAATCAGCTAATTTACCTGATAAACCACCCACTAGGCTTGAGAAGAGGAGTAGTGATGTTATTAATGAGGCGTTAACTAAACCAACACCATGATTAACGGCGTAAGTGGGTAGTAGGTTACCGGCGGCGTAATTAGCCCCCCAATACCCGGCTGTGGCT
Organism: Caldivirga maquilingensis IC-167; assembly: GCF_000018305.1. Classification (NCBI taxonomy): domain Archaea; kingdom Thermoproteati; phylum Thermoproteota; class Thermoprotei; order Thermoproteales; family Thermoproteaceae; genus Caldivirga; species Caldivirga maquilingensis. The sequence goes on from NC_009954.1 coordinate 1,210,238, forward strand.
AAACCCACTAATACTGCGCCCTTGTTTATGGATAAACCAGTGTCAATGGGCCTATTGAGTGGTGAACAGGTCTTAAGGAGTATTACGGATTCCAACAACCCCACCACGCTAATAATCAGTACTGCAACCCTCCAATTAACAATAGTGTAAACAACCCCGTAAACCAACCCTACTCCGGCTCCGGCACTGAACACTGAGTTATATATACCAAGCATCAACCCCTCTCTACCAGGATACAGATTAGTTACAACAGTGGCTGCCGTGGAGAAGAATAATGCCGCGCCAATACCGGCCAGTAGCCTTAGGGCTAGTATTTCATTAAAGCTTACACTGAAGGCCGTGGCTACCCCAGCCGCTGATAGTAGGGTTAAGCCGAGTACAGCAGTCTTAACGTTACCGATAAACCTAGCGATCACGCTTGCCGGTATTTGGAATGAGCCAGCCCCTATTATGAAGAAGAGTGGGACTAAGCCGAGTTCATAATTAGGTACTGTGAATTCCAGTTTAATTAACGGTAAGGCTGGTGCCAGGTAGTACCAGTAGACGCTGTATATGAATCTGGCGATCATTATGTTAACCACGGCTGATGCCTTACTAACCATTGAGCCGCATTAAGGATTAGCGTTATTAAGTTTAAACCATGGTTAACCAGGCTTAATAAAGCCCCTAAAGGGTTCACTATCCTTAGGTATGCTTATCTTAACTAAACCATCATTAAACAACACCAGGAACTCACCCCTAGTTAACCAACCCCCAACAGCCTTCAAGTGCTCATCAACCTCACTTATGAGGGCAATCCTATACTGCTTAGCATCAACCTCAATCCAAACCTCAAGAAGCTTGGAATCACCCAACTTATATAATATAGGCACCACTGTGTAGTCATGTTCCCCAGGGCCAACGTAATCCATTATCCTAACCGCGTAGTCGTCATTAAGCTTAACGAGCAGTGTGTTCTCAAGAATCTCCATTAATCTAGCTAGCTCCTCACTATTCATTAAAGCCTAATGCTGGGTTATTGTTTATTTTGTTTTCGCCATTGGGGTAATGCTTAAAAGTAGGATATTTATCCCACTACCATGGACTATAGGTTAACGGCACTGGCAGTAATAGTGGTACTGTTGGCTGCGGCAGTGGGTTACCTGGCGTATAGGGTTAATCAACCGGTTAAGCCAGTGACAATTACGTTACCAGTAACCTCAACGGTAACGGTGACGTCAACCTCAGTGGCCACTGTGGTAACCACTACATCAGCAACCTTAACCACAACAGCAACCAGTACATTAACCACCACCGCAGTCACCACTGTAACAGCCACAGTGACCCCGGTACAGAACATGAGGATTGCGTCCCTTGACCCAGCCTGCTCCCAAATAATCTTCACCCTAGGCTTAGGCAATAAGGTAGTCCTCATTGATACATACTCCGAGCAATTGTTAAGTTACTTCAACGTAACAATACCCTCAAACGCAACGGTGCTTACCTCAATATGGCCAACACCCTCAATTGAGGCTGTGGTTAATGCATCACCCACAGTGGTTTGCTATGACTTAGGCTTCTACGGAACCAGTACATTAGCCTCATTCTCAAGCATAGGGTTACCTCTAGTAATCATAAATGGTACAGCGGATAGGACATTCCAGCAGATTGAAATGGACGTTTACTCAACGGCCAAGGCCCTTGGGGTACCTGAAAGGGGTTTAGCTGTGGCTTCCTGGATGAACAACATTATTAATGGTGTTAGAAGCAGGGTCACTGGTTTAAGTGAACCAACAGTGGTCTTTATGGGTTGGAACAACCCCATTTACGCACCATCAAACTTAACCTTCATAGGTTATGAAATAACCATCGCCGGCGGCTTAGACGTAGTAAACACCACTGTACCATGGCCCACAATAACGCCAAGCCAATTAATAGTATATAACCCAGACTACATAATAGCAAGCAACTTCATGGGTAACTGCACAGCCACCCTTGAGGCAATAATGCAGGTACCTGGGATAAACTACACTAAGGCTGTTAAGGAGGGTCACGTCTACGTACTGGGTAACTTAGCCACAAGCCTAGTTGAGGAACCAGGCCCCTTATCAGTCTACGGGGCTGAGGTTATAGCGGCTATACTTCACCCTGAGGCCTTCGGGTTAAGTAATGTTCCGCAATGCGTAAGTGGTGAATGGGTGATAAGTAATCTAAAACCAACCCTCCCAAGTCAGGGAGGCTGAGTGGTGTGCGATGGGTAATTCACTTATTAAAAGGGTTTTGTATTTCTTAATCCCAATCCTACTACTCACTGGCTTCATCCTAAACCTAGTACTGGGGGAGGTTAATGTACCGGGTGATTGCCTAATACATTGTAGTCAAGTTAAGTACAGGGTAATAATCATGGATATTAGATTACCATCAGCATTAACATCACTACTGGTTGGTTACGTATTGGGTGTTTCAGGGGCTGTGATGCAGGGTATTTTAAGAAACCCATTAGCAGAACCCTTCACCACCGGGATAGCCAGTGCCGCTGTCCTAGGGGGTTTACTGGGTTACCTACTTGTCCTCGTGGGTAAGTTAACCGGCCTATACACCACCTTAGCCATACCTCTCCTAGCATTAATAGTGGGTTTATTCTCCTCATTAATTGTGGTTATGCTTGGTTCAAGGCTTGGTGTAGTTGGCTTAATACTAATGGGCATATTAATAACACTACTCTCCTATGCCGCATCAATGATAGTTATGCTGATTATTGAGTCAATTAACCCAACGGTCTCAATGCAACCCCTCTACCTACTCTACGGTAACCTAAGCGGCATACTATGGTGGCAATTCTACGTAATGCTAGCCGCCGCGGTGCCACCAATTCTAGTGGTTGCGTTCTTATCAAGGTACGTGGACTTACTCATGCTTGGTGATGATGTGGCTAAGGCAAGCGGCGTCAACCCGGTAACAGTTAGGAGGAGGCTAGTGGCCTTAATCTCAATACCCCTAGCAGTCTCACTGGCCTTCACTGGGGTAATAGGATTCATAGGCATTATAGCCCCATACACCGTTAGGCAATTAACGGGGAGGGGGTCTGGAAGCATTATTATACCTGGTTCAGGTCTCGTGGGTTCACTAATATTAACCTACTCCTATCTGGCTTCAAGGGTAATGGTGAAAGGATACGTAGTACCTATAACAGCGGTAACGGGCCTTGTGGGTATACCTGTTTTAATGTGGATGATTCTCAAGGGTGGTTTCGGTGCCTCAACGTAACGCTCTAGTTGAATTCAAGGACGCCTACCTGGGTTACGGGTCAAGGGTAGTGGTTAAGGGGTTGAATTTAACCGTGGGTGAGGGGTTAACGGTACTGCTTGGTCCTAATGGGAGCGGGAAGACAACGATAATGAAGGCAATATTCGGTTCAGCAAGGGTCATTAAGGGTTGGCTTAGGGTTAATGGCTCAGTAACCTACGCTCCCGCAGAGGTTGATGGATTAATCAACTTAACGGTACTGGAGACTGTTAAGACGGCTAGGAGGGGGTATGGTTGGGTTAGTGATGAGGATGCCATGGATGCTTTAATGAGCGTGGGCATAGTCGGTATCAGTAATATGAGGCTTAGTGAATTAAGCACTGGTCAAAAGAGGTTAACAATGATTGCAAGAGCCATAGCCAGTAACGCTGACTTAATGCTAATAGATGAGCCAACAGCCAACCTAGACCCAGGTAATAGGTACAGGATGATTAAGGTTATACGTGAACTAGCTAATAAACATGCAGTAATGGTTGCGACGCATGACGTTGATATTGCGCTTACAGCGAATCAAGTGGTTATGATAAGGGATGGAAACGTGATAGGCGTGGGGGAGCCGGGTAGAGTATTAACTGAGGAGAGGTTAACTCAATTATACGGTATAGTGGTTAAGTTAATTAAGCATAATGATGAGGTTCATGTAGTATTCCCAGTGAGTTAATCCCTAATTTAATAGGCTTTACGGTATTATTCAGTAAGTATACTGGGCATGGGTAACTCACCTTAAAGATGACTCGCATGCCTCTAATCCTCAAGATTTAGGGTAAAGCTTTAATGCTAAGTGATGCTTAATGAATGTGGTTAATTTAAGGTTTGTTAAGGTGGGTTTACTCACGTATGCATTAGGTATACTTGTATCCATGGGGGTTGAATACTTAGTTATCAGTAATATAGGCTTCTACGAGACTCATAGGTATGTAGTATTCACTGTAAGTACTGCAATAGCCTTGGTCTCAGTAATCCTTATGATAATGGGTACTAATAATGTTGAGGGAATTAAGGGTACCTTAAGCTTCCTGGGGTGCCTACTCCTACTTGTAGGTGAGGTTGCAGGGCTTATGCTTGGTCTTAGTAACTACGTCACCTACCTCTACGGCGTTAACATGCCCATTGATTTACTCATAATACCAGCCCCCATGGTTAATATTAATCGTGTTGAGCTTTTAACCCTCGCCTTAACCCTCATAGGTATTTCAGGCTGGTTAATGCTACTACTAGTACTACTCATGCTTACTAAGGGTATTCTTAATAATGTTGGGTTACTTACCTACACCATATCAATGATTATCCTCTACGCGTATTCACTAGGCGTAAGCCATGTATTAAATGTGTACGCCAACTACACGGCCATGTTCTACCTACTAGTAGTACTAGCGGTTGCATCCACTGCGGGTGCGGTATTAATGTTGATTAAGCCTGATTCAACACAGTAACATTATCCTCATAGCAATTACTAGTAGTTATGCATTGATCCTTTTTAATGAAACTAGTGTTAAGCCCTACCCCCAGGGTGAGGATTCTCCCCATAGCCCCCATTACTACTACTTAATGATCCTTAATAATGATGAGTAAGCTATGATTCATGAACTACATTAATGTTTGCTCCTACTTCATGGAATTAATTCGCATGTGGGAGATATTACCGGTAATGGATCCCGGCATAGGTAATTAGTCTTCTAACCATAATCCAGATTCTAATTAATCATCCATGTAACATAGGTAGTTTTCAATTTCTAAGCCGATTAACGTGTTTAATCAGTATGGTGCGGGGGGTGGGATTTGAACCCACGCAGGCCTACGCCAACGGGACCTAAACCCGCCCCCTTTGACCATGCTCGGGCACCCCCGCTTGCTCCTAGGTGTTGATTCATGGGATTTAAACTTTACCGTAATTAAACCTAGCCGCTCCCCTCAACCTCAGCCACCGCTGCCTTGAATAAGCCCTGTAGGAAGCCTATTGCATGCAGTCTACCTAATGCTGAGTAGCCTGGGGTTGATAATTGAGCTATATCACCACTTAAGGTTGGTGTATGGTCAACCCTAAACGGCCCGTAGAATTTATGCCTCACGAACTCCTTCATCGCTAAGTAAAACTCCTCACCGGCCTCATCAATGAAAACCTCCTCAAACCCCCTAGCCGTACCCCTAACAGCCCTGAAGTGTACGAAGAAGACCCTACCTGTTGGTACGAAGTGCCTAATTAACCCTGGTAGGTCATTGGTCATTAGGGAGAAGTTACCTAGGCACATTGTTATGCCATTGTACTCACTCTTAACTAGGCTTAATAACTTATCAAATGCCTCAATACTATTCATTATCCTAGCCGTACCAGCAACCTCAGGTATTGGTGGGTCATCAGGATGCATAGCCAACCTAACATTAGCGCTTTCAGCTATTGGTATAATGTATTCAAGGAAATCCTTCAGCGTCCTCCATAGTGTGGATGCATCAACTTTACCAAACTTAGGTGGTGGTGAATCCTTAAGATCCTCCTCATAGAAACCTGAGGTATAAGCCCCACCCCTACCCCTTAATGCAGTCCTAGTCCTAAGCCAACCAGTAGGCATCCAATTATAAACCCACGTTGATATACCTAACTTACCCATATTCTCAATGAGCTTAGCAACATTATCAAGCTGCTCCTCCTTGCCAGGTAAACCATATATTAACTTATCCATGGGTGGGTTATCCTCAATAATTGTGAGCTTAAAGCCAGCCTCCTCAATCATTCTCTTATAATTAGATAAGGGGGCATAATCCCAGGGATCCCAAGCCCTCCACTGCCTCCAATCAGGGTAAGCCCTAGGCAATATACCAGTAGCCTCCTCAACACCAACCTGCCTAAGCATATCCCAGAATACTGTCGGACTACTATCAAGTATTATTTCAGCAATCCTAAGCCTAACACCCGTATCCCCAACACCCATACAGGATTAACCACAAGTAGCTTTAAAACATTCCCACAATACTTCCAATTACATGATATAAAAAATATTTTTTAACCATGTAAAATAACCTAAAATCGCCTCTTACCTCCTTCTTAATGCTATTATTGCTGCAACAATGGCAATAATCACTACAATGATTACTATTCCTGCTATTAGTGTTGTTGATACTACTGGTTTAGTGACTGTTACTGTGCTTACTGCCGTAGTGGTTGCTGTGCTTACTACTGTGCTTGTTGATGTTACAGTGGCAGTACTAGTCACAGTAGCAACAGCAGTTGAAGTAACAGTGGTTGTTGAGGTTGTTGTGGCCGTAGTCGTTGAAGTCGTTGTAGTTGAAGTAACTGGAGTGTACGTTGTGTGGAAGTATGATGCTACACAAGCCTGTATCGACGAATCTGGGTTAGGTAAGCCTATGAAATCAGCCACAACCTTAAACCTTGGATTAGTCCACAATGAACCATTAATAATAGCCTCAGCTAATGGTGGAATAATACCAGTGGGTGCATAGGCGCCTAGTAGCACGTAATACATGGGTCCGTAAACCCACCAGTAATCCGCTGTACCAACTATGGCGTAGTTTACTGATGGTGGTAAGCAATCATAGGTCCAGTTTATATCGGCAACGGATGGTAGGTAGTAAAGGGGCGTAATCTTATCATATAATGGTACTGAGGGTACGAAGTAGTAGTACCATGCGAATATTGCGTCTATTGCTAGGTTGTAGTTCGGTGTGTTTGGTTGAGCCACAGCATCAAAGAATACTTGCCAGTTGCTTAGGTTTATGTAGCCGTATGTTGAGTTGATGCACCATACTATTGTGCTATTGGGTAGATTCAATGATGCTGGTGCAGTGACTGGTGTGCATGTACCATTAGGCCACTGGAATGGCCAAACCTCACTACCAGGAGTATAAGCAGATATTGCCGCACCTGAGTATACCCATGGATCCTGGAGGAAGGACCAAGCACTACCATATGATGGCGTGGCTGCAAGCCAAGTAGTTTCTGCCTCATATTGACCACTGGGTATTATTGTTCCATAGAATACTCCAACATCAAGCCCAATTAACTTGGCATTAATACCGAATTTCTGTAATTGAGATACTGCATCACTGGTCATTGTCATCCAATCACTAAACCCACTAACACTATACACCAGTAGGCTTAGTTCAGTGCCGTTTGGTGTGTACCAGTATCCGTTAATCTTCTTGAATCCTAGGCTCTGCAGTATTTGAGCCGCCTTGGCTGGATCATAGGAGCACGGTATAATGAACTGCCTAACACTTGGCGGATAAGTATCAATAGTCTCGGGGACTATTGGCTCAGGGTAGTAGTCTGGTTTACTAATGGCTAAGCCCCATGAGGCTCCAACCTCAGTCCTATTAATAACATAACACAAAGCCTCCCTAACCTGAGGAATATTCCAAGGATAATCATGAGGATTAATGTAAATACCCATGGTGTTCCAAGTGGGTGCAAAGTATATACCCACGCCGCGTGACTTAAGTAACTGCACCTGCTGCAGTGAAAAACCAGCACTACCCCATGTTGCCTTAAGAGCATACCAGTACTCGTAGGCTACTGAATTCGGCCCCCATATTGCCTCATAGGTTGGGTCATAGTAGTACCAATCCGCCAGTGGGAATATGTTAAGCCACTCGTTAAGTAGGTTACTTGGCTCGAGAGTTAGTGTCATATAGTTTGAACTGAAGTAAGTTAGGTACCATGGGTAAATACCCCAGTAGGGTACATTAATTTCGGTTACATTAGTACTGAACTTCATTGCCTGGGAAACACTCATTGACTTCAATTCATTAACCACAGGTTCCCATACAAACCATGGTGCATTTACACACTGGGTTAATACCCAGACTGGTATTAGGGGTGACCATTTGTTGACTAGTATTTGTAGGGTGTAGTTGTTTAATACCCTTAGGTCCTCGTTGAGTAGGGATTGGTTAATGAAGGGTGTCCACCAGCCGAAACTCTTAATACCAATGTAATACTCCGCGTAAAGGTCCCATGCGGTGAAGGGCATTGTGGCTGAGCCATTAAACCAGTATAAGCCCTTCCTAAGGTAGATGGTTAAAATACCACTACCATTAGGCAAAACCTGAACAGTCCAATTCTCAGCAAGAATAGGCCAGAATTGACCAGTTATATAGCTATAGAATGCCAGTGGGAAATATGTGCCGAAGCTAGATATACTGCATGTAGCTAAGCCTATTGGATTATACGGATTGTAAATGGGGGTACCTGGAGCAATCTCAAAGGTGGCGCCAGCGACAGGGAAAATTATCTGAGGCTTCTGTTGTGCATAGGTCACATTTATACCGTATATGACTAGAAGCATGGCTATTATGCTTAACACTATACCTATTACTTTTAGTGACATACCAGTCATACGCATTAAGGTACTATGTGTTTTATAAGGTTTACTATATATATATGATATGTGATATCCTATTTATTCCAACATTATGATTTAAGATTATTTATGAAATAAAATAGTACTAGGCATTAAGCTCTAAGTCCCCTACATTAGTACATAATACATTTATAATGCTAACATTAATATTGAAGAATTATCCACACTGAGAGAAAAGAGGCAGACCTAGTTAATTACTTTTGGCATACTCACTCAGTAGTAATGACTATTACTACGACCATATCCTATTACTAGTATTGACACTATTGGTTTGGTTACAGTGGTTACTGCAATGGTTATAGCTATACTGGTCACTGTGCTTATTATCATTGATGCAATTATTGAAGTAGTCGCTACAGTGGTTGAAGTCACTGGGTTATATGGTATGTGGAAGTATGATGTAGCACAATCCTATAAGGAATTAAGTTCTCATGAAATTAAGCAAATAATACCAACCATACCTAGTACGCATGAAGTTTTAAAATGCCATAAGCACTGGGTTAATGCATGGCAATGGGCACTAAGTGGAATGAGGTTTGGAAAATATCCTTCTCAGCATTCTTTGCTGATCTGGGGTACCAGGTAGCCGTCGTCGTGTTTCCCTTGATCTTCGTGCTATACCTGGGTGCGCCCATTTGGCTTTACGGTGTTGCTGAGGCTATTAATTACGGGTTAGGCGCCTTCCTGGGGTTCCTAGGTGGGTTGGTGAGTGATGTGGTGGGTAGGAAGAGGGTTGCCTTAGTGGGTAATGCGGTAATACTAGTGTTGACGCTCCTAGGGTTCTCGAGGTATTGGTGGCAGGCCCTGGTGATATTCATGATTGGGTGGTGGGCAAGAAACTTTAGGACACCACCCAGGAGGGCTATGCTCACTGAGGTCACGCAGCCCAGTGATAGGAGCCATGCCTTTGGTATACTGCATGCCTTGGATATAACAGGAGCCGTGTTAGCCATAACATACACTGCAGTCCTGCTATTCATTAAATTTCCCATAGAGTACCTACTGGCCATAACCGCCATACCCCTCACGGCATCCACATTACTGCTCTCCCTAGTTAATGTGAGCGGGGCCAGGGTAAATGGCGTGAGGGGCACGTTTACTTCATTTAGAACTAGGTCAAGCACAAACCTATGGTTCATAGTGGTGTCCACATTCCTCTTCGGATTCAGCCAGTATAGTTTCGGGTTCCCCATAATAACCACTATGCAATTCACCCACGAGGATTACCTGGCCGTGGTAACGTATGGGGTATTCCTAACGGCCTCGGCAATCTTCGGTTATTTATTCGGAAAACTAAGGCTAAGTGAGTACAGGGGGTTGGCCTTCCTGGGCTACCTAATGGGCTCGGTGGCATCCCTGGGTTTCGCACTACTTGCACCACTGGGTATCCTGGGCACGTATCCAATGGCGTTCTTACTAGGTATTGCTGTGGCGGGTACCGAGGTCTTCGAACCAACAATAGTCTCTAGGCTCGTGCCAGAGGAGTCCCTGGGCTCAGGTATGGGTATGCTAACCCTGGGCAGGAGTATTGGTTTACTTCTTGGGAATTCAGTAATGGGGCTGTTATACCAAATACACTACACATACTCATACTACTTCGCATCAGCAACATCCTTCGCAGCCTTCATAATAATCATGCTAATACAGAGAACCATGAAACTAGGACTAATCAAGGGACTCAACCATAATCATTAACTCACCCTAAACCAAGCAGTCATTAACTACACAGTGCCTGCGAACCAGGAGATTCCTAAACCTAATAAGCCCCAATACCCAAGGGTTATTAAACCATGGCCCTTCATTAGAATTAGTCTTGCCCACGTGAAGAACCAGCACCCTGAGGCCCTCAGGGCCTCAGCAATAGCAATTAATCCACACCTAATAACCAACCCACTCAACGTCATTTAACTTCTCGTAAAGTTCACCAGCAGGCTTCTTAATTATGTCTCGTTAAGGGCACATGGTTAAGTAAAGCATAACTTAACATGGGTACACAGCATTAATTCAATATTCTAATAAACATTATGAGATTAAATTGGCGCCGGGGCCGGGATTTGAACCCGGGCCCCCTTTGCGGGGACGGGATCTCGAGTCCCGCGCCTTGGACCAGGCTCGGCCACCCCGGCGGTTCTCATTAATCATGCGTCCCCATTTTTAAGCTTTTATAAGATTCAGTAGTTAAGGCGTAAGGGCGATGGTTACGTCACTGGTTATGGGTTGAATACTCCGTTGAACTCTATATTAACTCCAATCCCCTCCTTAATGGCCTTATCGTAGATTAGCTTAGCCACGGTAATGTCCTCAATGGATATGCCCAGGGACTTGAAGATTGTTATTGATTGCGAATTCTCCCTGCCCTTAACATTGCCTATAACTATATCCGATAATTTAACCACCCTACCCCAAACAGCCTCACCAGTCATTATTAAGTCCCCTGCCTCCTCCTTAGCCTGCTCCAGGTCATCAACGGCGATTAAATCAGCCTTATTAACGGCATCAGGTGCTAATTCAGCCCTATTCCTCCAGTTGCTTCCAATTGCATTAACGTGAATGCCTTCACTTAGGTATTCACCCTTTATGAATGGTTCCCTTGAGTTTGTTGCGGTCACTAGGACGTCAACTTTGCATACTTCCCTATAATCATTAACAATCACTGCGTCAACGCCATTGGACTTAATGTAGGATGCGAATGCCTCGGCATTAGCCCTACTCCTACTAATCACCTTAACCCTCCTAAGCATGCCCGTGGAGTTGAATGCCTCAAACTGAGCCCTAGCCTGCCTACCTGAACCAACTATGCCTAATTCACTCATTGAGTTAGCCATATACTTACTCGCCACAACAGACGCTGCCCCTGTCCTAATTTGCCCAAGCCTATCAGCCTCAATAATCGCTAATAATTCCCCCGTCTCAACGCTGAATAATAGGACAATGAACCTAGTCCCCTGCCTAGTACTCATGTATGCCTTTAAACCAGCAACATTATAGTCACCTAAGACACCGCTTTGAAGAACATGAAGTATAGCATTAGGTAACACAACCCTACGCCTAGGTAAGTTAACCGCCTTCCCTAACCCAAGTAACCTAAACCCATCCTCAACGGCCTTAATTGCCTCATTATATGTAAGTAACTTATTCACCTCCCCCTCCCTAATGTAAAGTGTCATGACCACTACCCCTTAGGTTGGGGCTTTGAGGTGTATTTAAGGGTTAATGAACTTAACTCACTGCAAGGATTTAAAACACGGTGCCGCTGGAAGTGAATTAATGGAGGATGTTACTGGTAAGGGGTTTAGGGAGGTTAAGCCTATTAATATTGTGCTCAGGGAGGCGTTGGCGTTAATTAAGCATACACCTAATGTAACTGAGGTTGATTTAAATAACGCGGTGGGTAGGTATTTGGCTGAGGATGTTTACTCAAGTATTGATGCTCCACCATTCAATAGGTCTGCTGTTGATGGGTACGCGGTGAGGAGTATTGACACCTTCGGCTCTTCACCAACAAACCCAGCGGTACTTAGGGTTAAGGGTTACTTACCCGTTGGTGAAGATCCCGGGAAATACGTGGTGAATCAAGGTGAGGCTGTGGAAATAGCCACTGGGGCACCTCTTCCCCCAGGTGCTGATGCGGTGGTTATGTATGAGAACACGGGTAGGAGGGGGGATTACGTTGAGGTTTACAGACCAGTGGCCCCCATGGATAATGTATCGAGGATTGGGGAGGATGTGGCTAAGGGTGAGTTAATATTCAGGAGGGGTACCTTGATTAAGCCCTGGGACCTTGGGGTATTGGCATCAATGGGCGTGGTTAAGGTTAGGGTTTATGAACCCAGGGTCATGTTGATTGTGACTGGTAATGAGCTTATTGAGGTTGAGGATGCCTTAAAGGGTGGCTTACAACCGGGTAAGGTGATTAATAGTACTAGATTCGTGTTAACAGCGATGCTTAAGAGCCTTGGATGCACTGTTGATTACCTTAAGCTACATGATGATGAAGCCGTGATAAGGGATCACGTGGCCAGGGCCCTCATTGACCATGATGCCGTAGTGACCACGGGTGGGGCCTCGGTGGGTAAGGTTGATTACACCATAAGGGCTGTGGCTGATTTAAAACCAGAGTACTTTAATCATGGGTTAGCCATTAGGCCGGGTAAACCCAATAGCATCGCCGTGAAGGATGGTAAACCAGTATTCATGCTAAGCGGCTTCCCAGTGGCCTCGTTAACGGGCTTCGAGGTTCTTGTTAAGCCGATTCTACTCCACATGATGAATGCTGTTGATGAACCTAGACCCAGGGTTAAGGGTGTTTTAACGAGGAGGGTTGCAACACCCATAAACACAAGGTCCTTCATTAGGGTTAGGGTTTACCTGGGTAGGGATGGTAGGGTTTACGTTGAGCCCCTTGCCTTAACGGGTAGTGGTGTATTGACTACGTTGGTTAAGGGTAATGGTATACTTGTGGTTCCTGAGAATAGGGAGGGTTACGATGAGGGTGATGAGGTTGAGGTTGAGTTAATAAGGCCAATATTCACCGAGTAGTGAAGAGCCTAATCAACGTATCCTTAACCTCACCAAGCACCTTAACGAGGGAATTATAGTCAATTGACTTCTGGTCAACCTCACTGTAAAGTAGAACCCTCTCCTCCCCGTAATCCCTTGTTAAGGCTAGTAGAATATTACGGGAGCCATTAATCCCCTCACCGAGACATATACTGTACTCCTCCGGGGGTAGGTACATGTCAACTGTGGCCCTTGTGGATGAGCCACTGCAGTTAACCTTACCCCTGAGGATTGGTGTTACATCACTAATTATCATTACCTTCCCAGTGGAGAAGAGGTAGGCGTTTATTGTCCTTGGATTACCCCCAATGTTAATTATCAGTGATGCGAAGGCTTTAATCGACTTACCCTGAGTCCTGTAGGCGTAGATATCCATTATACCCCACTTACCCTTATAATCCCTATACACCGTTAGGAAGGCCTCAATAAACCTCTCAGTAATCCCCACTTCCGGCGCCTCACCGTAACCCTAATTTAACTTTCCCCTCACTTACCTGTAAGCCTTAACTAACTCTGATTAAGGTTTATAAAATACCCAGTTAGTGGGGCATGTGGTATCAGTTAAGGTTCTCCAGTACAGTGATGATTACTTGAAATTCGTGGTGGAGGGTGTTAAGCCAAGCCTAATTAATTCACTTAGGAGGATACTGATCACTGATGTTCCTGTATTAGCCATTGATAGGGTTATTGTCCTAGATAACACCACGGTAATGTATGATGAGGTTCTTGCCCATAGGCTATCAATGATTCCGCTTAAGACTAATCTAGAGAAGTTACCTAAGATTGAGGAGTGTGAGGATGAGTTAGTTGACCCAAGCCTATGCCAGGTTAGGTATCAGTTGAGTATTAAGGCTAATGACCAGGTGGTTTCCGTTTACGCTAAGGATTTAATCCCAGATGACCCAGACTTCGCCCCAGTTTACCCAGATACATTAATAGTTAAGATGAGTAAGGGCCAAGTACTCTCCATTGAGGCTTACGCCAAGTTAGGTAGGGCTAGGGATCACGCCAAGTGGCAGGCATGCTTAGCATCATACTACTACTACCCGAAGGTTCAGTTACTTAACCCAAGGGATGAGAGGTGCGCCGCATGCCTTGAATCATGCAAGGGGATTACTAGGAAGAATGATGAATACGTCATAACGGATCCTCTTCAATGCACCTTCGATAACTGGAAGACATGCGAGGAGGCGTGCAGCGGCTCACTGGTGGTGGATTGGGATGAGGATAAGTACGTCTTCTGGGTTGAGAACTACGGTAACATGAGTATGGTGAATCTACTTAAGGAGGCCTTCAGGGTGTGGAAGTGGCGCTTCACCACTTTCCTTGACGTTATACGCAATGAGGCTAAAAGACAGGCAGCAAGGCCAAGTGAATCAAGTGAAGCCGAGGGTCAGGGGGATACGGGTAATAATCAAACCCAGGCCACTGATGAGGGTTTAAACCAGGCTCAGGGTTAAAGGTACTTCCTCGGGTCCGTTAACCTACCCTCAAGCGCAGTTGCCGCCGCTGTGGCTGCATTGGCTAGGTAAACCTTACCCTCAGGTGACCCCATCCTACCCTTAAAATTCCTACTACCAGTAGACACAGCAGTCTCCCCTGGCCCAATTACACCGAAGTGGCCTCCGAGGCATGGTCCACATGTACCGTACGTAACCACACAACCAGCCTTAGTTAACGTCTCTACGTAACCGGCGTCAAGGGCCTTAGTGAATAGGTCCCTTGATGCTGGGATGACAATGCACCTAGCCTTAACCTTACCATTCTTAAGTATCCTGGCTGCAGCCTCAAGGTCACTTAACCTACCGTTGGTGCATGACCCTATGAAGACGTAGTCAACCTCAATGCCCTCCACCTCACTAACAGGCTTAACGTTATCAACACTATGCGGTGCAGCCACAAGTGGTTCAAGCTTATTTAACTCAATGGTGTACTCATCAACGTACTTGGCGTCTGGATCAGGGGTAATTGGCTTAACATTAATACCCCTACTTCTACTCAGGTAGCTTACAGTCTCCTCATCTGGAATAAATATTGCTGCATCGGCGCCGAACTCAACACCCATGTTTGATACCGTAGCCCTATAATCCATTGGGAATGCCTTAGGCTTCTCAACCTGTAATTCAACAGACTTACCGTTTAAGCCCTCCGCCTTAAACACTGAGAGTATGTGAAGCGCCACATCCTTACCGTATACGCCTGGGGCTGGTTCATTAATTAGCCTTATTAGGAATGGTTCAGGGATCATTAACCAAGTCTTACCTGTCATGAGTATTGCAGCCATGTCACTGGCCCCCATTCCCTGGGCGAATGCCCCCACTGCGCCAACTGTTGTTGTGTGGCTGTCCGCAGCCATCACTACTTGACCAGGTAACGCGTACTTCTCTAGGAGTAGTTGATGTAGGATGCCGTCTCCAACATCATGGAAGTTCCTTACGTTAATGGATTTAGCGAACTTCCTTAACTTAACCTGAATCTCAGCAGCCCTATCATTAGGCGGCGGCGCCAAGTGGTCGAACGCTATTACGAACCTATCAAGGTCCCAAACCTTAACGGCACCAATATTCTCCATAACCTCCACTACGTGGTGGCCGGTTAGGTCATGGAATGCCGCTAAGTCAACTGTTATCTCCGTTACGTCACCTGGGGAAACCTGCCTTCCCGCAGCCTTGCTCAGTATCTTCTCGGTTAACGTGAGGCCCATTATTAATCACTGGTATGGGTGTTTAATCGTGGGTTTATTAATTTTACCAAGAATTCTACTTAACTTAGTTTTAATATTTGTAAAACTAACATTAAATATTTCATGTTTTACTAAAATAAATACGTGGTATTACCTACCGCTCCTCATTAGTCTCCTCAAATCCTCCCCAACAACCTCTAATCTATGGTTCTTAACCTCATTCAGCATTCTACTGAGGTTCTTCATACCCCCCTCATACTCATTCAACCACTCCCTGGCGAATTCACCATTCCTAACCCTCTCCGCGGCCTTCCTCATCCTCTCCTTAACTGAATTATCAAGAACATAAGGACCCACTGTTAATCCTCCGTACCTTGCTGTTTCACTAACGCCATTAAGCATTCCGTAAACGCCCCTCTCCCATATTAAATCCATTATTAACTTAGCCTCATTAAGCACCTCGAAGTAGGCTACCTCAGGTTGGTAGCCGAGTTCAATCATTGTCTCAAACCCCTTCTTAATTAACTCCATTAAACCACCCACAAGCACTGTTTGCTCACCAATTAGGTCTGTTTCAGTCTCCTCCGCGAATGTTGTTTCAATAACACCAACCCTAGTGAAGCCATTCGCCTTAGCCACAGCCAAGGCCCTCCTCAAGGCCTTACCAGTGTAATCCTGGTGAACCGCAACAAGAGCAGGCACACCCCATCCTCTAAGGTACTCGTCTCTAACAGCCTTACCTGGCGCCTTAGGGGCCACTAGGGTTACATCAATATTGCTGGGTGGTTTAATTAAGTTGTAGCGTATGTTGAAACCATGGGCGAATATGACTAATGCACCGGGTTTTAGGTTAGGCCCTATTTCACTGGTCCAAACCTTTGGTTGAACCATGTCTGGGAGTAGCACAGCAACTACATCAGCCATTTTAGTGGCCTCGGCTACATCATATGTCTCAAACCCCTCCTCCTTAGCTAGGTCACGGCTCTTACCTGGCCTTACACCCACAATAACCCTTAACCCACTATCCCTCATGTTAAGTGCCCATGACCTCCCCTGTATACCGTAGCCTAACACTGCAATTACCTTTCCCTTTAATTCAGATAGGTCGGCGTCCGTTTCCCTATATATTTTAGCCATTCCTCTCACCTACCTGTAGGGACTGCACTTTAGGTATACTTATACTTGTTGTATAGCTTACGTTAACTACATCGTACAGTTTATTCAATTTATTGCAAACCCAGTTAACCTCATCCTCAATACCCTCAACATACACTTCAACGTTAACGTGATTCTGATTAAATGAGGTTACCATTGACTTAACGTTCACCTTACCCCTCCTAATCACGTTAAGCGCCCTGACCAGTGGATCCACGCTTCCATCATTATTCAATAGGGTTATGGTTATCTTATAGTTATTCATTCCCCATCACCATACCTTAAGTTAACCTTAAACCCATCAGGTAGGGTTACCTCAGTAAGCCACTTACCAGGTTGAACCCAAGGCAGCACCAGGTCCCTTTCCCTATCTATGGTAACGTCAACAATCAGTGGTTCATTATTCCTAATAGCCCTAGCCACACTGTTCCTTAACTCATCGTAGTTACTCGGCCTAACACCATCTATCCCGTAGGCCTCAGCTATCTTCATGAAGTCTGGGTTAGCCTGGAAATCAACCCCAATTATCCTCCTACTGTACAGTAGCATTTGCCAATGCCTAACAAGCATAAGCGTTGAATTATCGAAGATAACCACTACTATGGGTAGGTTATACTCCCTAACTAGGGCTAGGTTCTGCATGGTCATTTGGAATGAACCATCACCATCAATATCAATAACAGGTACATTGGGCTTAGCCACCTTAGCACCTAGGGCTGCAGGTAAACCGAAACCCATGGTTCCTAGGCCTGCACTGGTTATGAATGTTCCAGGGACGTATACATCCCAATGCAGTTCACTCCACATTTGGTGACTGCCTACGCTTGTTGCGGTTATGGCGTGAGGTGGTGTAACCTCCCTAATCACCTTAAGTACCTTCCACGGCGCGAACCCAGGCATGTTATCCTGCTCCCTGAACTTCTCGTAGGCCTCCTTAATTGACTTAAGCCAATTAACGAAGGCCTCATTCTTAACAGCGGCCTTGGGAATTAACTCAAGCATCATTCTTAAAGCCACCTTAGCGTCACCTATTATGCCCACGCTTGGTTTAACGTTCTTACCGATCTCACTCTTATCAATATCAATGTGAATAATCTTCCTACCCCTCTGGAACTCCTTAAAATCACCCACAGTCCTATCGCTGAACCTAGTCCCAACAGCCAGGACGAGGTCTGAGTTAATTATGGCTGCATCAGCCTCAACCCTACCATGCATCCCAGCGGGACCCATGAATAATGGGTGATTATTCGGCACGCAATTCTTACCAGGTAGGGTGGTCACTATGGGCATCCATAGGGTTTCAGCAATGGCTAAAGCCTCCTCAGTGGCGTTACTCCAGCAGACGCCACCGCCAACAAGCATAACCGGTCTCTTAGCCTCCATTAGTAGTTTAACGGCATAGGCCACTAAGCCTATGTCTGGTTCAGGGACACCCTTGTAGTTAACGTTAATGCTTCCTGAGCCATCCCCCTTAACCTCTGATAATTGGGCATCCCTAGGTATATCAACTAAGACTGGGCCAGGTCTACCATCAGTGGCTATCCTGTAGGCTGCCTTAAAGGCTGGCACCAGGTCCTCAGGTTTCTTAACCATGAAGGTGTGTTTAACAATGGGCATTGATAAACCAACTATGTCGGTCTCCTGGAATGCATCCCTACCGAACACTGAGGTTGGTACTTGACCCGTTAAGGCCACTAGGGGTGATGAATCCATCATTGCGTTAGCCAAGCCAGTGGCCAGGTTAGTTGCCCCTGGACCTGAGGTAACCATTACAATCCCAGGTCTTTTAGTGACTCTACCGTAGGCATCAGCGGCGTGAATTGCCCCTTGTTCATGCCTAAAGAGGAATATTTTAGCTTCCTTACCGTAGAAGGCATCGAATAGTGGCATTATTTGGCCTCCCGGTATGCCGAAGACTTCCCTAATATTCATTTTAACTATTTCATCAGCCAATGCATCAACAGCCCTAACCACCGTAACCACCCCTATTTGATTCACTTGATTTTGATTCATTCATTTGATTTCTTTCTTCACTTAACATATTTTCATATTGGGCCCTCCAAGGCCCCTCCCTATCGTACGTAAAGAATAAAACACCTCATTAAACTACTGTCCCCAAGCCTCCCTATTTAAGCATTACCCCTAAACTATCTATTCGCTTTACCACTGTTACTAGCTCTTCGCCTAAAGCAAGGAGACTCTATTGAAGTTAATTACCAGTATTTATTAGCTCACTAAGGCTTAAAACTTATATACTCAATACCGAGGGGGTTTTAGGGTGGTCTGGATTGCTCAAGAAATGATTCAATCCCCCGTTAAGGAGACGGGGGTTAGGTATGTGAGGTTCCTAGACACCACCCTAAGGGATGGTGAACAAACACCAGGGGTTGCATTAAGACCTGAGGAGAAGTTGATAATAGCAATGAAGCTTGAGGACCTTGGGGTTGATTCAATAGAGGCCGGTTACCCA
Source organism: Caldivirga maquilingensis IC-167 (assembly GCF_000018305.1). NCBI lineage: Archaea > Thermoproteati > Thermoproteota > Thermoprotei > Thermoproteales > Thermoproteaceae > Caldivirga > Caldivirga maquilingensis. Next base: position 1,229,766 of record NC_009954.1, read on the forward strand.
TCCGTGAGTGAGGGTGAGTTTAAGTCTGTTAAAATGATTAGTAAGGAGATTACTGAATCTGAGGTTATTGCATTATCAAGGTCTAATAAGGCTGATATTGATAAGGCTATTGACGCTGACGTAAAGGCGGTTCACTTATTCATAGCCACGTCTGATATACACATGAAGTATAAGTTAAGGATGAGTAGGAGCCAGGTAATTGAAACAGCGGTTAACGCCGTTGAGTACGCTAAGAGCCACGGCTTAACAGTGGAGTTCAGCGCCGAGGATGCAACTAGAAGTGACTTAGACTTCCTAATCAATGTGTTTCAAAGCGTGGTGAACGCTGGGGCCGATAGGCTTGACATAGCTGATACTGTTGGGGTTATGTGGCCCAGTAGGATTATGAACCTGGTTAAGGTGATTAAAAGCAATGTGAAGGGTAATTACCTACTCAGTGTTCACTGTCATGATGACTTCGGGATGGCTGTAGCCAATAGTGTAGCCGCGATAGAGGCTGGGGCTGATCAAGCTCATGGTACAATAAACGGTGTTGGGGAGAGAGCCGGTAATGCGGCATTGGAGGAGATAGCCTCAGCTGTTAAATTCCTACTGGGTTATGATACTAGGATTAGGTTCAATAAGATTAAGGATGTTTCAGACACAGTGTCAAGGTTCTTTAAGATACCTGTACCACCCAATAAGGCTATAGTCGGTGCTAATGCCTTCTCCCATGAGTCGGGCATACACGTGCACGGTATCTTAAGTAACCCCCAGACGTATGAACCCATTGACCCCACTATGGTTGGTATGAGTCGTAGAATAGTCCTAGGTAAGCATAGTGGTAGGCATTCAGTGGAGTATGCCTTAAAGATGATGGGTATTGAACCCAGTAATGAACTAGTCATGAGGATACTCCACCGCATAAAGCAACTGGGTGACTCAGGGAGTAGCTTAACATGGGAGGACTTTAAAAGGATAGTACTAATGGAGATTAACAGTGAGTCAGCATGAGGATAGCCGTAATAAGGGGGGATGGAATAGGCCCTGAGGTTGTTGACTCAGCCTTAAGGGTCCTTAAGGCCGCTGCGGCTAAGTATGGGTTAACCATTGAGCTTCATGATGTTGAAGCCGGTGACTCAGCCTTAAGCAAGTATGGTGAAGCATTACCAAGTAAATACTGGGGTATTATTGAGTCCTCAGACGCCATACTAAAGGGGCCTGTGGGGGAGAGTGCTGGTGATGTTGTGGTTAAGTTAAGGAGGGGCCTTGACCTATACGCCAACATTAGGCCAGCTAAGGTGTATCCGGGTGTTAAGGCGCTTAGGGATGGGGTTGACTTAATCATAGTTAGGGAGAACACTGAGGATGTTTACGTTAGGGCTGAACACATGTTGACGAATGACGTGGCAGTGGCCTTAAGGGTTATTTCAAGGAGAGCCAGTGAGAGGATTGCTAAGGTTGCCTTTGAATTAGCTAAGGCGAGGAGGAATAAGGTAACCATAGTCCATAAGGCCAACGTATTAAGTGTAACAGATGGCTTATTCAGAACAGTGGCTAGGGAGGTTGCCTTAAAGTACCCTGGAGTTACAGTTAATGAAATGTACATTGACTCCGCTGTAATGGATATGGTTAGGAGACCCCAGGACTTCGACATAGTGTTAACCACCAACCTCTACGGTGACATACTAAGCGATATAGCCGCCTACGTAACCGGCAGCATAGGCTTAGCCCCATCAGCAAACATGGGTGATTCAAAGGCAATGTTTGAACCAGTTCACGGCGCCGCATTCGACATAGCCGGTAAGGGTATTGCTAATCCAACAGCCACAATACTCTGCATATCCTGGATGCTTAAATGGTGGGGTGGTAAAACGGGCAATGGGAGTTACGTAACCGCCGGTGAGGCGATTGAACGTAGTGTCCTAAATACCTTAAGTAGCGGTAAGTTAACCCCAGACCTAGGCGGTGGCTTAACCACTAATGCATTCACCGAGGAGGTTATGGCACACTTATGATTAATCCATCACAGCGCCTTTATGCCACAGGCATATTCCCTAAGATAATTAGTAGAGTCATATTCATTACTTAGCACTGCTACTGCAATTACTGAAAGGGTATTACTGATTCCTTACACTAGTATAGGGGGATGGGTTAGGAACATATTAGTCATCAGTGGCTATTTAGGTTAAATTTAAAATGAGTAAATTAACCGGGTTAACTATGCCTCAACTAGTAGTGGAGGGTAGGGTCATTAAGGTTGGGGATAACATTGATACTGATGTAATAATCCCAGCCAAGTACCTGGTTTACACTGATCCATCAATACTGGGTAAGCACGCCATGGAGCCCCTTGACCCCAACTTCTATGAGAAGGCTAAGAATGGTGTAATACTTGTTGGTGGAAGAGCCTTCGGAATGGGTTCAAGTAGGGAACAAGCCGCAATAGCGCTTAAGGCCGCTGGGGTTAAGGCTGTATTAGCGGAGTACTTCGCTAGGATATTCTACAGGAATGCAATAAACAATGGGCTCCCAGTCTTAACTGTACCGGGTGTAAGTAAGATGATTAATGATGGTGACCACGTACGTGTCATAGTTGATACAGGTGAAATTATTATAAATGATTCAAGGGTTATTAAGGCTAAGCCAATAACGGGAGTAGCCCTTGAAATACTACTTAAGGGCGGATTACTGAATTACCTAAAGAGTAGTGGCCAGTCTAAGTGAATTAAGGTTTACTTAAGCCCCATATTAATGAAGGCCTCAGCGAAGCGAATATATTCAACCCATGGTTTTCAATCCATAAGGCCTTATAAATTCTTGATAACCCCCGTGGGTAATGGGATTATTAAGTGAACGTGATCCCAGTCTTAATAATACCCTAATCCCAATCCCCTCACATTAACACTGATTCCCACGAATTATTTTTAACCCGAGTCCACTTAATTCAAGTTAATGTGCAGGATGCTGGTAATGATAGGGCATTTAGCTGACTTCATTAATCAGTATGAGGATGTGGTTAATGGTTTAATTAAGGCGGCTTCAAACGACCCATACGGTAGTAGACTGTATGGTGAAGCCAGGCACAGTGACGGTTGGGGTAAGGTGACGCTTGTGAGTAGACTGGGTGGTGAGCCATCATTAACAGTGCATAGGAGTGTTAACCCAATATACTCGGATTCATTACCCAATTCCCCATTAAGCGGCTTAGTGAATGATGGGGTATTCATTGAGATGATTCATGCAAGGGCAGCCAGCACAGGTACTCCAATCAACCTCTTCTCCACCCACCCTGTTCATGCAGTAACCGGTACTGGGGATGAGGTTTACATGATTCATAATGGTTCATTTAAGAAAGAGGAGCTCATTAAGGTACTCGGCCTAGGTGAGTGGGTTGAGGCTAAGTACAATGATACCTTTGTAGCTAATTTAGCATTAGCCAGGAGGGTGTTAGGCAATATTACTATTGATGATTTAAGGTGGTTACTAGGCTTCATGAGAACTGGCGCTAACCTAGGTGTAATGCTTGTTAAACATGATATGATTCAAGTAATAGTCGGCGGCTACCATGCTAGGCTTAATGATGGTAAGGATAAGGAGCGTGACGACTACTATAGGCTTTACTGGTGTAGGGTTGGGGAATCAAGCCTCTACGCATCATCAACAATAGTGGATTACTACAAGCCACACGGCTTAGCCAACTGTGAGCCACTTAATAATGGTGAATACCACTCATATAATATTAACCCACGTACAGGTGATGTAAAGCTTAATGATAAGTGGTTAATCAGTAATTAACTTAAACTAACCTGTTAGGTTAATTACTTTAAAATCAGGTTAATGCCGGTGCATCAATGAGGGCTAGGGCCTTAGTCCTAAGGGAATTCAGTGGGAGGCTTAGGCTTGAGTCCATTGATGTTAAGGAACCCGGTAATGATGAGTCAGTGTTAGTTAAGGTTATTGGAGCTGGAATGTGTAAGACAGATGTTAGGCTATGGAAGGGTACTGAGCCTAGGGAGGGCTTTAAACTACCCTTCGTCCTAGGTCATGAGAACGCGGGCATAGTGGAGGAGGTTGGGGGTAAGGTTAAGGGGCTTAAGCCGGGGGATAAGGTACTTGTATACGCAATTTGGGCTGACCCAGGCTGCAAATACTGTAGGGTGGGTAAGTGCATGCAGTGTAGGGATCAAAGCATACCAGGTCAATCAAACTACTACGGTGGGTATGCGGAGTACCTTTACGTACCGGATTACAGGTATTTAGTGAGGATAGACATTGATCCAGTTGAGACAGCCCCCTTAGCTGACGCTGGTTTAACATCATACTCAGCGGTTAAGAAGAGTATACCGTATCTTTACCCAGGTTCACTGGTGATAGTTTACGGTATGGGTGGCTTAGCCTCATATGCAGTGCAGTACCTTAGGAAAATGACCCCATACGTCACCGTTGTGGCCGTATCGAGGAGTGATGATAAGCTTAAGTGGGCTGAGGAATTAGGCGCCCACTATGCCGTTCACCCAAGTGAATTAGCCAGTATTGTTAAGAGCGTCAGCACTGATGGTGCCTCAATTCTCCTCGACTTCGTTGGCAATGAGGAGTCCGCTAAGGCAGTGTCATTACTTGAGCCGGGTGGTGCAGTGGTGTTGGTTGGCATGGAGGGTAAATCATACCCAATCCCCGTCTTCGATACTGTTGCCTGGCAGTACACGGTTATTGGGAGTAATTACGGTAGTATTAATGAGATGGAGGAGATGGTTAAGTTCATTAAGGATCATGGGGTTAAGTCATATATTGAGAAGATACCGTTAAGCGAGGGGGATGTTAACGATGCCTTAGTTAAATTAAGTGAGGGTAAGGTGCTTGGAAGATTCGTGATAACACCATGGGGTGGTTAACATGATTAGGAGGTTCTGGTTAGCTAAGGTCGGGGATCATGGGGAGGTCCCTGGACCGGAGGTGTATTGGATGAGGGATTTCGATAAGTGGGTTAGGTTAAGCTTCTACACAATGATAATTGATACTGATGACGGCTACGTCCTAGTGGGCACTGGTTTAGTTAGGGATTTAACCCTTAGGAATAAGTTCCTAAGGGAGTGGGCTGGTAGTGATAGGTGTAGGTTCACTGTTCAGGATAATGAGAGGATTGAGAACATATTAAAGAGACTTAAGTTAACGCCTGATGATATTGCACACATCATAATAACCCCGGTGCAGGACTACACGGTCGGTGGCTTGGACTTGTTTAAGAAGGCTAAAATATACTTCTCAAGGAGGGGTTGGTTTGAGGATGTTGTTAACCCTAAGCCATCCCCATTCCTAAACAGGGACGTTTACCTACCTAAGTATGTTAGGGATTACTTATTTGAGGAGGCTTGGGGTAGGATAATGCTTCTTGATGATGAGGATGAGGTTGTTGATGGTGTTAGGGTTAAGTGGACTGGTTGCCATCACAGGAGCTCAATGGCAGTAATAATTAACACTAAGGATTACGTGGTTAGTTTAACGGACTCAGCCTTCACCCTTAGGAACATTAGGGAGAACATACCCATAGGTATAGCTGAGGATATTTACGAGTGCCTAAACGCCTACGAGTACCTGAGGGCTAGGAGTAAGGTAATTATACCAGCCTACGACCCAGATAACGTTAACACCTTCAGGGAATGGTTCATTTAAACACCCTTATTAAGTAATTTTATCTGAAACCTATTTTAAAGTGATTAAACGTTAACCACGCAGTAATGAAGATAGAGCTACTGGTGTCTGAGGGTGAGGTAACTGTTGTTACCGAGGGTGGGAAGACAATGTTCAGGAGCATTGATGATGCCTTAGCCTACATTAAGAGCATGATTAATAACAGTGAATGCGTCCGCAACTCATGGTACATTAGAGTACCATTAATGAGGATACTTAACCTACTGGCCTACGCCTCAGATAAGGGTCTTAGGAACGTTAAGGAAGCCTTACTGAGTTACCTGAAGGCTAATGGTTTAAGTGAATCCAATGTTAGGGTTATTGAACCAACCCTACAGGCTCTAGGCCTGGTTAACAATGGCGTATTAACGGAGGATGCTATTAGGATTGGTGAATTATTCAGGAGGGGCTTACTCACTGAGTGCGCTAGGTTAATGATGAAGATGGCCTACGGTAACTGTGTCTTAAGGAGCATGTTAATTAACTATAAGCCAGGTAACCCGGAGTCATTGAAGGCCATTGGATTAAGGAGGAGGGATGAGTTGAACTACACAATTCAATTACTTGACTTCATGATAAGTGGTGGATTAATTGGCTGCGTTGACTCGGTTAATGAATTCCTACACAGCAAGTGCAGTAGACCGGTGTGCGAATGCTGTGGTAATTACCTAACATACTACATACTCAGTAGGTTGCTTTCATTTAAGTTATTTGATTACCTCGACTTACCTAGGCTGGGGTATTCACCCGTAATTAGTAATGAAGGCATATTCCTAATGCACCCAAATGGTGAGGATAAGGTTCCTGTGGTAAGTAGAATCATTGAGTTTAATCAAGCCAACTACACACCTGGCTTAAGGGAGATTGTGGACTCCATTGAGCAGGAATTGAGGAGGAGTAATGTGAGTAGGGCCGTGTTAATAATACCATTCACCGTTAACTACGGTGACTGCAGTATAGGTAAGGTCTATGTCTCAACATACTTAAGGGGAGTATTCACCTACGCTAAAATATATGACCCACATGAGTTAACCGGGGAATCAACCATTAATTAAGCCTAGTACTTATCGAGGTATGCGGCCATGATGTAGGCGTCTTCACCATCATGGTAATAACCCTTAACCACATCAACAATCACGTAGCCTAACTTCTCATATAGGCTAATGGCTGGTTTATTAGAAACCCTAACCTCCAGGTAAACCTCACTGGCCTTGTAGAAGTGCTTCATAGCCCTCATTGACCTAACCATTAAATTATACCCAATCCCAATCCTCCTATACTGGGGTAGAACACCAATGGATACAATGTGCCCCTTCCTCACTATACTCCCCTTCCTTAAATTAGACCAGCCGAACTCAACCCTACTCATTACGTAACCAGCCGTCTCACCGTTAACCTTAGCCACAATGAAGGCTTTGGGGAATGATAAGTGATGCTCAACGAAGAAGTATGATGGGTAATTCTCAGGTAAGACAGCCCTATTAATCCTAATAACATCCTCCAAGTCACTCATATCAAACTCCTTAATAATGAACTTAACACCACCCTTACCAGTAATCTCCTCAGCACCTTCAAGCTTCTCAGTGACCACACCCATGAAGCATTAGCTGGAGTGAGCTAATATATAAATATTTGTCCCAAGTCAATAATCCCCTCATTAACTACAATGATATTAAGATAAGGAATGATTAAATAACCGTGAAGGGGAATGAGTTTAATTAATGCTGGGAGCCTTCAATAGGTGCGGCGTCATGTTAACCCTGTAAGTGGCCTTAATCCCCTAAATTATGAGAAAAACTTAAAAAATACTTATGAGCCAAGTTTAGTGAAGCGGCCCGTAGCTCAGCGGCAGAGCACCCGGCTGTAGTCAGCCCCACGGGGGACAATTCACTAAATCCCCGTGGCCGGAAACCGGGGGGTCCCGGGTTCAAATCCCGGCGGGCCGACCAGCAGTATTCTTATTAAACTGGGTTAAGTAATATTCAAGTGAAGGCAATACTCCAAAGGTCACCCATTGTTAGTAGGCTTACTGGATCATGCGGATACCCTGTACCTGACCCTGTGGCCGTGGCCCAGGGAATGTCCATGACCTCCCAAGACTCATTAACAGTACTGGACACCTACGGCTTCATTAGGCACCTCGGTGAGTTAACGGTATCCTCAGTGAGGGGTTCCATGGTTATAGCAGTCATTGACCTATGGGACATTAGACCCCTCTGCAGGTTAGTTAACCTACCGTGCCTTGAGCCTTGGGATGAGGATAGCTTAAGCGTCGCGTTAAATGAGGCTTTTCAATATAGTTCAGTTGTGGAGAAGCCATACATCATTAGGCTTAACCCCCTCTTATCAAGGTCACTTTGCCCCAGGCTTAATGAGGTTAAGGTACTGGTTAATAGGCCTGTCTTCAATAGGAATTGGGGTATTGGGAATAGGTGGAGGTTACCTGAACAATGGGGTAATAATGATGAGCGGGTTAAATTAATCCTAAGTAGGGCCAGGGAACATGTGAAGAGTGGTGACGTATTAGTTGAGGGTTACCTGCCAGCTGACTCATCAGCATCAAGGAGCCTCTACGTTAATCCACTACCCATTAATGAACTCTCAGGGGTTAAGATTGTTGAGGAGGCTAGGCCATTCATGATTAATTTAATCAAGGGGGTTAACCCAAATGTTGAGTTCAAGGATTCTAAGGCTAAGTTCGACTCAATAGTGAGGGATGCCTGGAGGGTGATTGATAATGGACCCATTGATCCAGCTGCATTAATAAGATTCTGCCTACTTAAACTAGTGAGGGAGGGTAGGCTTGGTAATGTACCTATAGTGGTTTCCTCACCATACCTAATTAGGTGGAGTGAAACGGTAATGCGGCCTGACTATAACCCAAACCCCACCTACTTCATGCCCAGGAACATTAATGATATCACGGATGCAACCCACATTAATCCACTAGCCTTAGTTAAGGGTATTGGGGATTACTCATACGGTAGTAAGGTAACCGTGGTGACATCATGTGATGTATACGATGATGCGGGTGATGGCTCAATTGTAATTATTAATGACCAATGCCCACCCCCAGCCAATGTAAGCGTCATAGAGGTTAATGGGGGTGTGGAGCTTGATAGGGTATGTCAATTAATAACCAGTACCCTAGATAATGGTGGCGTAGCCTGGATTAGGCTTAGCGGGTTTAGAAGTGAATTAAAGGCTGTAGTTGACAGGAACCTATGTGACCTATGCGGTGACTGCATTGCACTTAAGTGCAGTGCAATAACTACTGATGAGCAGGGTTACCCAAGGATTAATACTGATGAATGCATTGGGTGCGGGTTATGCGTAAGCGCATGCAGTAGGGGTGCCATAACACTGTTTAAGCCAGGATCCTAAAACCAGCATTAAGACTGAGTTACCTAGGTTTCATTAACTGGAGCCATCACTGTTACTTAACCCTAAATCCAAGGGGGATCATTATTTACTAGGTAATGCATCAGCACGGGTTCCTAAATCCTATTACGCCTTACTTTAACGCCATGGCGTCTAAGTTGCTCCTCCAGTTCACTATATATTAACGTTACATTATTAATCAGCGTATTCTTCAACTCAACAGCATCCACATCAGCTATTGGTGGAAGTAAGAAAACCACACTCCCGTGGCTGAGCTTATACATACTCATGAATTCCCCGCTTAACTCATCCATGTTCTCATCCTTAAGATCATCAAGCACATCCCCATACCAGTTAATTAACTTGTTCAACTTACTCATTACACTTATGGGTAATATTCCCGTCGTTATGAAGATACCTTCCCCCGGGTGCCTGGGCCATTGGGGTTCTGGTATAATCTTACTCGCATCCCTAAAACCACCGCTCCTGGTTATGGTAATTACACTGGCCTTAACCTCCCTTGAAAGCACTTCACCTACTGCAGTCATTCTAAGGTATATGTCCTCAAGGTCACTCCCGGGTAGATCTAGAATTTGGCTAATTGGGTATACTGCAGTCTCAATTACCACAAGCCTAGGCCAGCTGCAGAGGTTGAGGCATTTGCATAATTTATCCACGAAGTTCCTTGAATCAGTGTAGTTAACATCACCCTTAGTTAATTTAACGTAATCATCCTTAATTAAACCGGCTACAATTGGTAAAGCCACCATTAGCACTGCCTTATCCACATGTTAATGATCAACAGTAGTGTATAAACCTTAATAGTAACTGTGGATAGGTTTTAACTTGAAGTAATGCCTACGCCTCTAAGCCATTGATTAATAATCTACGTTACTTCAATTTGAGTACTGCAGGAGTACTCATTACCATCCTCATCCCTAGGCTTCCAAACAATCTCGTATTTCCCGCTCTTAACCTGCGCCCCCTCGTTATTTACCTGAAACCAAGTCACCATTATTGAGGAGGATGGTGGGATTAATACCTGGGGAGGCTCCATGGTGAACACTACTCCTGATGATGAGTCAAGCACTTGCCATGAACCAATGTAAAGTGCCCTATCACTAATGTTAGTTAGCATAATGTAAACCACTTCCCCAAGTTTAAACTTCCTCCTATCAACCTGAACAATGCACTTACCCATTTTAAATCAAGTAACTCGCTCGACTTATTTAAATATGCAATAAGCCCCTAAGCCTTATTGAGGCATGGGTATTATGTTCATGGTGCAAAAGTATATATTTAGTGAAGAGGGTGCGGTTGCCTTATGATTAAGGGCACTGTGGTCACGGTGCTTTCATCCAATGAGGCTGAGGCCATTAAGCTGGCTGAGTTAATGGGTAAGAGGAGTGAGGAGCGTATTTACTATAGGAAGAGGGATGAATTAGTTAAGTCAATTCTCGTACCGCCGGTTAATAGGATTATTGATGAGGCAGTGGCGTTATCCATATCCTCAGTCTTCTACCTCAAGGTGCCTAGTGAATTAACCTGGATTGATGGTGAATTAGCCCTATTAGCCGAGGCCTCGGGGTTAAGGGGAGTGGTGATGCCTGATGATGCCGACGGCTTCAGGAGGGTTTTCAGGGAGTTGAGGATAAGTAACTACGTCTCCGAGTTCACTGAAATTGACGCTGATGCTGAGGATGTTGGTGTGGTTTACGTGGATAGGGCCTTCAATGTTAAGGGTGTTGGCCTAGTGGTATTGGGCTTTGCGTTAACGCAGGTGAGTGTTCATGATAAGTTAATGGCATTACCAATGATGAAGGAGGTTGAGGTTAGGAGTATTCAAGTCCTTGATGAGGACCAGGACTCAGTATTACCGGGTACTAGGGTTGGGTTAGCCTTGAGGAATGTTAGGCTTGAGGAGATTGAGGGTATTCAAGCCTTAATTAAGCCTGGGGTTAAGTTAACCAGTGAGGTTAAGGATTTCGTGAAGCTTAAGTATGCTCATGATGCTGAATTAGTACACGTAATTGCCTGCGGTGTGAGAACCATGGGTAAGGTTAATGAATCAGTGATAAGCCTTAAGGATAAGCTACCAGTCAACTGCAGGGCATTAATAATCAACGTTAATGCCAAGCCCAAGACACCCAGGATATACGGTTACGCAGACCTTAAGGCCTAATCCCAGTGAAGGGTTTAAATACTCCGATATCGAGTATTACCCATGAGGAGAATGCATCACCACTTGCATCACGGTTACGTCAGTGATGAGGTAATCGACTTAATAACCAGTAATACACCTCAGAACGGTGTAGCCGCCGACTTAGGATGCGGTTCAGGTAGATTCTGCCCAATACTACTCAGAAAGGCCAGTAAAGTGTATTGCGTTGATGTTGATGAGTACGCCATTAAGATGGCTAAGGATTACGTTAAGGATGAGAGGGCTGTTTTCCTAAACGAGGACGCATCATCAACATCAATACCATCAGGCACCGTGGACTTAGTGATAATGGTTAATTCATTCCACGACATGGAGGATAAGAGTAAGGTAGCCTCAGAGATAGGTAGGATACTTAAGCCAGGCGGCTTAGCCATAATAATTGAGTCGAAGCCAGGCCTATCAATACCCGGACCACCACCGTGGATTAGGATGAAGCCTGAGGACGTCCTAAAGTACTTCAATAGCCAGTACTTCAAGCCAATTGAGGTTAAGGATTTAGGTAACTTCAACGCAATAATAATTAGAAGAACATTAACTAAATAGTGAAAAACACTCACACACCATGAAACCTACCACACAATTGATTACGTATAACCCAGTAGCCACCGCAGCCTACTATTTACCGTATTTAGTCGGGGCCGGGCCTAAGCCCCCTTGAGTCAGCTGGCACCGGCTGACTCATGGTTAATGACCCTAATGTGGGTTAGGTTAATACCCTTAACCCAGTACTGAAGTTGAAGCTTAAGTTATAGTCTTCACTACTCTTCTTAACAGTGAACTCAATGTTAACGTCCTTTAACCTACTCATCTTGGCTGATAATTCAGCTAGTAGTTCATTAAGGTCCTCGAAGAGTAATGGGGCGATCTTACTCGGTATCTCAATACTCATGGTGAATGATGCTTTGCTAACTTTACCAGTTAATATATCCTTATACTCACTGTAGTAGTAGTGTCTAGCCACCTGGGGTGGTAGTATTGCGTTGAAGATTCTTATTAATAAGTCAGCCCTCCTGTGGGATAGCATGCTTATCATTAATACGGCTAATGGCTCAGTAATATCCTCAATGCTAATTAACCTAACATTCCTCTTCTTAGCCTCCTCAACAGCCTCGGGTAGGAATAACTTGGCTGCAACAAAGGATTGATTGACGTATGAGGCCTTAACAACATCCTCCCCAGTGGCCACGGCCCTAATGTGGCCCCTTAATTCACTCCCCTCAATCCTGAGCATGAATGAGCCATCCTCATTCAGCTCAAGCAGCATTAGCTTAAAGAGTAATTAAACCCTAATAATGTTTACTCAATTAAACCAGGATATAGTCTGGTTTAAATACACCTAGTTTAAAGGTGAAGGTAAATGAAGTCGTTAACTGAGCGAAGGATTAATTGGATGATGGCCCTAATGCCCTACAGCATCGCCATCGGTCCCCTGGGCACTTTACTAACACTTGAAATAGCGTCATTAAAGGGTACTCCAATAGACGTTAGCTACGCCATGTCAGCCGGCTCAGCGGCCGGTGTTGCGGCGCCGTTGATATGGGGTTTTCTACTGGATAGGTACGGTGGTAGAAGGGTCTTAACCCTAGGCTTCCTTGGGTCAGCCCTATTCATGCTGGCCCTAGCCTACTCATCAAGCATACCTCAGATAGCCCTCTACTATGCAGCCGCCTCATTATTCTCATCGGCTGTTGGTGTATCGGCAAGCATGATTATTGTGGGTTACTCAAGTAGATCTAAGTGGAGTGAATCTTACTCAAGCCTAAACTTCATTAATTCACTGGGTTACCTGATAGGTGACTTAGCCGCTGCGGTTCTTTCAGGTTTCCTAAGCATTAAAACTATAATACTATCCATGGGTTTATTATCACTCGCCTCAGTAGCCTTAACCGTATTAACAATGCCCAGGGAGGTAGTTAAGGTTAGTAATACTAGTAATGACCCACCTAAGTCAAAGGGTAGGGTAATGGGGTTAGGTGACTTAGTTGACTTAATAATACTGTATTCAGCCCTCATAATATTCTACATTTCATCAGGCATATTCAATACGCTTTACCCATACGGCCTAAGGGTGGGTGGGTTATCTAAGACGTGGGTTATGGGGGTGATCTCAATGGGCCTGGGGGTTCAGATAATGGGCTTTAAACTAGCACCACGCCTAATAAATAGGCTTGGCGGCAACGCTAAGGCTGCCTCAAGTTCATTAATCCTAAGGGGCTTATCCTACTCCCTAATAGGGTTAACATCATCAACACCAGTAACCCTAATCGCCACGGGCCTAACCCTATACCCACTGGCCGCTGGGTTAGCATTCTCAACATTCTACACTGCGTCCAATGTAATGATCTTTGAGAGGCTTAAGAATGGTAAGGAGGGTAGAGGCCTTGGGGTCTACAACGTGGTCACGGGCTCAGCCTACTTAACGGGCTCCCTAACCTCAGGCTACTTAGCTAACTCAATAGGCATAGGGCAGAGTTACGTTATAGCTGGGGTGATGTTATGGGGTTCAGCGTACTTATTCAGGCTGATTGATAAGAGTAAGGTTCCTGAATTAACCAAGGTATCCGCCTAATGATTCCTCGTTCTAAAGCGTGAAGCTTTCAATTACTTAACCCATAATCCAAGTTATGTTTATTACCTAATTCATGTTAAAAATGCTAAATTACGAGGAGGATTTAGTAAACACAGGTATTGTACCTCATGATAGGCCTACCAGTATTAGCTTCTATGAAGAATAAGTAAAACCCCACTTGATTGAGGTCCGTTAAGAATATGTTGAAGATGTATTGATGCTAAGAGGATTAGGAAATGATAATTAACCGTAGCAACTGTAATGCTCCCATGATCTTTAATGACTAGGTGTGGTTAAGTAATGGTGGAGTTGCATGCTAATGCATTTAAGCCTGTACCTAATCCAGTAATGTGCCTAGGATTGGTGTTACGTTAGGTGACCCGGCTGGGATTGGTTATGAAATAGTGGCTAAGGCATTATTAAAGCTAAGTAACCCTGAGGTTGAATTAACGTTAATAGGTAACCTGGAGCACTTTAAGAGGGTTTTAGGGATGCTTAAGATTAGTGATGATGTTCTTAATGGGGTTAGGTTTATTGATATTCCAGGAGGCCCCTTTGAATTCGGTAAGGTTCAGGAGGAGGCTGGTAGGGTTTCCCTTGAGAGTGTTAGGAGGGGTGTTGAATTAGCCATGGCTGGTGAGATTGATGCCTTAGCCACAGCACCAATTAATAAGGAGGCTTGGATTAAGGCTGGTTCAAGCTACATAGACCACACTACGTTGCTTCAAGCATTAACAAAGTCCAAGGAATCATTAACAGTCTTCGAGACGAGGAGACTGAGGATACTATTCTTAACGAGACACATGCCGTTAGCTGATGCAATTAAGGAGATTAAGGCAGCCAATGTGCTTAATGGCATAATCAACGCAAGCAGGGTACTTAAGGCCCTTGGTGTTAGGAGGGGGAGGATAGCTGTTGCGGCCTTAAACCCACATGCAGGTGAGGGTGGTTTACTGGGTAGGGAGGAGATTGATGAGATCACCCCAGCGGTTAAGGAGGCTAGGGTTAAGTACGGTATTGATGCCTACGGCCCAATACCAGCTGACTCAGTCTTCCACCTAGCCGCCCAGGGCCACTATGATATAGTGCTTTCACTCTACCATGATCAAGGCCACATCGCAGCTAAGACATATGACTTCAAGAGGACGGTTAGCCTAACCCTGGGTCTACCATTCCTAAGAACATCAGTTGACCATGGAACAGCCTTCGATATAGCTGGTAAGGGGATAGCGGATGAAACAAGCATGCTTGAGGCAATCAGGAAGGCAGTAAGGTACGCAAACCAGTATAAGAGAAGATGGAGAAAAGCCTTCAAGGAGACTAATTGATTTTTATAATGAGTGTAATTAAGTAGCTTTAATTTACCTGGAACTAGTCTTAATTCACCTTCCTTTTAATGTTATTATTACTATGGAATTCATAATCGGCTTAGTTACTGCTATAGTGCTTACAGTCACTGTGCTTAAACTAACACTGTACATGGAGTATAGGCTATTATTGAGCATTATTATGCTATTATCAATATTCCATGGACTTGATGCAAAAATAATGCAGATATTGCTAATGGTGAGTATACGTCAGTGTAGTAAAAGGTAGATTAACTAGAAATCCGCGGGTTTCACCATAGCGCAGGCTTATAATTAATGATGCTTTAGATCAAGTGCTTTTATCTTAATTAATTATGGGTTCATACGCATTAAATTCGACATTAGCATATTAATAAAATGATCAATGAAAATGTTAATGCAGGTGATGAGGTTGGATGGCTTAATGATTAAGGATTATGTTTTACCATTGGGAATGGTATTACTTCCTTAATGGAGTATTGCCCAGTCAGCACCATTACTAGCCTATCAATGCCTATGCCTAATCCACCTGTTGGTGGCATTCCGTAGCTTAGGGCCAGGACGAAGTCGTAGTCGTAGGGATGCGCCTCCTCGTCACCTCCCTTGAAGCGTTCAGCCTCCTCCTCGAAGAACTTGTGCTGTAGCTGGGGATCATTAAGCTCAGTGTAGGCGTTGGCCAGCTCCATTCCGGCAATGTATAATTCAAACCTCTCTATTAAGCCTGGCTTAGACCTATGTGGCTTACATAATGGTGTAGTCTCCTGTGGGTAATCAGTAATGAAGGTTGGTTGAATTAACTTAGGTGCCACTAATTTATCAAATAGCTTCTCAATCATAAGCCCCCTAACGTACTGCCCACCCCTAGGTACCAGCCCATTCTCATTCATTAATCTCCTCAACTCATCATCACTCATTGACTCAACGTTCTTACCCAGCTCATTACTTAAGGCCTCATACATTGTTAGTCTCCTGAACGGTGTAGTTAACTTAACCTCAACCTTACCTTCACCTATAGGGTACTCCACCATGTCCTTACCAGTAACCTTCACTGCCACTTGATGAATCAAATCCTCCGTAAGCCTCATGATATCATTGTAGTCCGCGTAGGCCCAGTATAATTCAAGCATTGTGAATTCCGGGTTATGGTAAACATCAATGTCCTCATTCCTGAAGACTTTACCAATCTCGTAAACCTTATTGAAACCCCCAATTATGAACCTCTTCAAGTAAAGTTCAAGGCTAATCCTAAGGTACCAGTCCTCATCAAGGGCATTAACATGAGTCTTAAAGGGCTTAGCCAAGGCACCACCGTAGACTGGTTGAAGTATTGGGGTTTCAACCTCCATGAACCCCATTGAATTCAAGAACTCCCTAATGGCTTGAATAATCCTGAACCTGGTTTGAATAATCCTCCTAGCCTCACTATTATAGAGGAAGTCAAGGTACCTATGCGTATACCTCCACTCAGTGGTGTATTTACTCCAGTCAGGTGGCTCAAGGAGCGCCTTAGCCAATAATGCGTAATCATGAACCAGTAGCGTTAACTCACCCTTAAGCGTGTAGAATAAGTCACCCTCAACCCCAATTACATCACCCCTATCCACATATCTATGAAACTCCTCAAACCTATCCCCAAGCTCATTAACCCTCAAGTAGAGTTGAAGCCTCTCACCCTCATCGAAAATATCAACGAATGAAGCCTTACCATGCCTCCTAACGTTAGCCACCCTACCCACCGTCCTAATACCCTTAAGGAATGGATCATGGCTAATAGGGTACTTCTTAGCTAGCTCCCTAATCTGACTTATCGTGTGGGTAATCTCAAATTTATGTGGATACGGGTTAACACCCCTACTCCTCAACTCCTCCACGATCCTTAACCTATTCGGGTCCCATTGAGGCTTATACATACTGATGCGTTAAGTTCAATGCGGATAGTCTTAATAAACATTGTACCACATGCAACCCATGGGTAAAGCCCTAAAAGCGCAGTGAAGTATAGTGTGTCTGATGCAGGTAATTGATGATGATTTAGTGGATGCATTGACAATCCTCGGCTTATCAAGGAAGGAAGCCACTGTATTAGCGTACCTACTCCTTAAGGGTAGTGCCACGGCTAGGGAGATTATGGCTGATTTATCTATTCACCAGCCTCAATTATACAATATAATGGTTTCACTTGAGAGGAAGGGTTTCATTAATGTTCAGCAGAGTAAGCCTAAGGTATATGCGCCAATAAGCATGGGGGTTATAATGGAGATGATTGAGGGTGAGATGCTTAAGCGTAAGCAAGCTGTGGTTAAGGCATTAACATCATTAACCAGGGGTGATAAGGCACGGAACCTACTATGGGTTACTAGGGGTATTGATAACGTTATCTATAATTCAGCATCCTTAATCCAAGAGGCCAACAGTGAATTATATGTATCAGCCCCACCAGTGTTATTGAGTAGGTTACTTAAGTACATGAGTAGCATTGATCCCAAGGTTAAGGCGTATATTTTAGTGTACCCTAGTTTAAATGATGAATTGTTAAATGAATTGAAGGGTATTAAGAGTGTTGTTGAGGTTAAGGTGAATAGGCTTGGCCCATTCTACTTCATTTCACCAAACGCGGAATCCTGCGTATTCGCATCCAGTAGGGTTAGTTTACTTAGGGAACCTGAGACATACGGGTACGTGTTTAGAGATAGGACAATGACTCTTCAATTCATTCACGGATTCTTCGATACATGGAGGCGGGCTCAGACGGTTTACAGGAGAGGCTTTAAGCCCTCTGACTACCCACTGGTTTTTAACTCACATAGATTCGCCACGTGGGAGATCCTTAAGGCTAAGGAATCTAAGCTAAGCATTGAGGTTAGGGTTAAGGGCTACTTAACGAGCAGTAATGAGGAGGTTGATGTAACTGGGATACCACTTAACGTAACGATAGATAGTGATATAGTGAACTTTGAACTATTACCCAGTAACGGCAATAAAGCATTACTCATAGGTGGTACTAACGCCTTAATTGAGGATATTGAATCAGAGTACATTGAAATCAGACTTATGAATCAATAAGTTACATTTGAATCAACTGAACCAGTAATGCTCCTAATTTATACTATATAATGTAGTAAAATTTTTAAACTTACGAGGCAGCTTCACCTATGTCTGGCAGGAGTAACTCAACCCTAGTTGTGAAAGCAATACTAGTGGCGGTGGTTATCCTGGCGGCAGCATATAGCGCAGTCACAGTGCAGGCTCAACAGAAGCCTCAAATAATAGGAGGCAACCCTGTCACAATAATATTAACACCAGGTTCACCCATGTGGAATCCCTATGCGCCAAGTAACATGATTGGCAACACATGGGATTACCTACCATTAGCGGCGTTTAATCCATTGACTGGCCAATTCTGGCCTATTCTAGCTGAGAATTGGACTGTTCAAGTTCTCCCCAATGGTAGTGGCATATTAACAATCTACCTTAGGCCTGGCTTATACTGGTATAATGGTTCAGTAGCGATTCCCTTCACTGCTTGGGATGTTTACGCTGAGTTCTACATTGGCATGAAGGTGCTCGCTTGGTATGTGCCTTGGATTAACCAATCCCTTGTTGATGAGGATATTAGAGTATTGAATAATTACACTATTCAATTCCTATTCCAAAGATGGACACCGTACATACCATATTGGCTATTAACAAGTTGGATTGATGTACCATACGCCGCATGGAAACCAATAGTGGATAAGTTAAGGACAATGAACGCAACGCAGGCAGCGTCATTCACATCTAATGTAACAGAGTATGTTGTACCGTATTATGGTTTATACCCATATTACTTAAGTTACATTAGCACAACATACCTTCACTTCACCCTTGAGCCGCCTAACTTATTATCATCATGGTATAAGGTCTTCCCATTCGCATCATGGGGGTACTATGATCCAACGGCAATAGTATGGGAGACTGGCGGCAATACGCAGGCCTTAAGCGGTATGTTAGCTGGGAAGATAACGTATGATTGGATTGGTTTATCCGAATCCCAGCTTAAGGTCATTAATAGTACACCAGGTTGGTCTTCATTCGCCTTACCAGTATTCTCAGTAATGGGTATTGCCATTAATCCTAATTATTATCCTTGGAATATTCCTCAGGTTAGGGAGGCTTTATGCGATGTTATTAATAGGACTGAGGTTGCTGCAGCATGGGGCTTAGCCATTAGTAAACCAGACTACTACCCCACCCCAGTAATACCTGGGACTGAAGACACTTACCCGCCTGATGTTAGGCAATTCATCATACCATGCTCCTACAACTGGACCAAGGCCGAACAACTCCTTGAAAGCCTAGGATTCACAAAGAAGGGAGAATACTGGTACACACCAAACGGAACAGAATTAACACTCTATGTTTATGGTCCAGGTGGATTCACTGATTGGATGACAATGGCTAGTGATGCTGTTGAGCAAATGCAAGCATTCGGTATCAATGCCAAGTTAATTGGGCAGGATGTTGGAGTATTCTGGAGTAGTACATTACCTAATAGTGAGTACGAGGGTGCTACCACGTGGCTTAATTCAGCTAATGGACCAGCCTACAGTAGTATGTGGGGGTTATTAGATTGGCCTTGGTGGACTACTGGAGTAGCCATTCAGGCATGGCATAAGGGTAGTGAGGTTTGGCCATTCCAGTGGCCTAATGGTACATGCACACCAGTTATCTTACCCACTCAGCCACCTGTCTTCACTAATGGTACCATAGTGTGGTGTGTCAACTCAACATACGGCTACATTAACATAACCAACTGGCAGATGCTTGAGAATATCGCTGCTCCAGGAACACCTCAATACGACTTGATGATGAAGATAATATTCGCATGGTATGATTACTTCGTTCCAATAGTGCCGCTTTATAATAAGCTTGAGCCGTATGAATACATGACATCTGTAATGGATCCAAACTGGTTATTCCAACCATGCATAATCAATAAGTACCCAATATTAACGTATGAACTAGAATTCATGCCATGGGGCTATGGTAACTCCTTATACAGTGACCTACATATAATAATCGCATGGGGTCTTGTTGCACCAAAAGGTGTTGTTCCTCCTGTTGCTCAAGCTATAGCTAATGGTTCATTGTGGACTAAGTATCCTCAGTATGCTGCATTCCTAGGTATTCCTAATCCTGATCCTTCACTGCAGCAGTGTGTTGCATCATACTTCCATATACCGTATACTCCAGTATCAACCACTACTTCAACCTCAACCACAACCACTACGACTACTACTCCAGTGACTACTACTTCAACGACTACTAGTACTACCACTTCAACTGTTACCTCAACCACTACTGCCGTTTCAACAGTCACTAGCACAGTCACAACCACTGCTGTAAGCACTGTAACATCAACAGCAACCACTACGGCAGTATCAACAGTAACAGTAACCAAACCAGTGGTATCAACAGCATTAATAGCAGGAATAGTAATCATAGTAATAGTCATAGCAGCAGTAGCAGCAATAATAGCGTTGAGGAGAAGATAAGGCAAATAAAAAATTAAGAATCAAATTAAAATATTTATTTTGATTTTATTATTAAGGTTTAAAAAATTCTGGGTATGTCTCTGCATTATGGGTTTGAGTGGTCAGGTTAAGGTTAGGGTTGGTTTAATAGGTGCTGGTGGTATTGCTAACGTTCATGCAAGGTACTATAGGGAGCTTCCCAATGTGGAGTTAGTGGGTGTTGCTGAGGTGGTTAAGGAGCGTGGTGTTGAGTTTGCTAAGAGGTGGAATATTCCTGAGGGGAACGTGTTCACTGATTATAGGGAGATGATTGATAAGCTTAACTTGGATGCGGTTAGTATTACCACGCCGCATAGATTCCACGCTGAACCAACAATATATGCCCTTAAGCATGGTGTTAATGTGCTTGTTGAGAAGCCCATGGCATCAACAGCCGGTGAGGCTCTTGAAATGTATAGGGCTGCCGCCTCATCTGGGAAGATTCTTGAGGTTGGTTTTCAGAATAGGTTTGAGGCTCAGATAATTGCGGCTAAGAGGATTGTAGCCGGTGGTCTCCTTGGGGAATTCTACTATGGTGAAACCCTGGCTGATGGTAGGAGACGTAGAGGTATCCCCACTACTCCAACATTCTACACTAGGGAAATGGCTGGTGGTGGTGTTTTACTCGACTTAGGCTGCTACGCCATTGATAATGCAATGAATATTCTAGGCTTCCCTGAGGTGGTTAGTGTTAGTGGTCATGTTTTCACAGCAATTGGGAGGAGTAGGGATGCTATTGTTGAGGGTGGGTGGGGTGCCTGGGATACTGAGAAGTTTGAGGTTGAGGACTTCGTTGTGGCTAAGATAGTACTTAGGAATGGGGGCGTGTTGATGCTTAAGGAGGCTTGGGCGATGCATAATAATGAGCTTGGTAGACCATTCTACATGGGGACTAGGGGAGGCATTAAGCTTAACCCACTTGAGGTTTACAGGGATGAGTGGGGCCACATGACCACAACCACGGTGCAGTTACCTAATAGGGATGCGTGGAGGGATAAGATTGGTAAATTCATCGATGCTGTGATTAATGGTAAACCATCGCCAATAGACCCGAGGGAAAACGTCTATGAGCAATTCATACTCGAGGCCATATATGAGTCCGCTAGGCAGAATGGTGCTGAGGTTAAGTTAACCATACCTGATGAGGTTAAGCCAATACTAAACCAATACACTAAGGGTGCTTAATAATGGTTGTTAAAGTAGCCTTAGTGAGCTTCGCCCATGTACACGCCCCAGGGCATGTGGAGCAATTGCTTAAGAGGAGTGATGTTGAGGTATTGGGTGCATTCGATGATAATGAGGAGAGGGGTAGGCATTACGCTAATAGGTATGGGTTAAGGTTATTTAAGACAATTGATGAGTTAATTAAGGCTAAGCCAGACATAGCCGTAATTGATTCAGAGACATCAAAGCATAAGTACTACATTGAATTACTGGCTGAAAGCAGTATTCACTTATTCTGCGAGAAGCCTATTGGCGTTAACCTTAAGGATGCCTTAGAGATAAGTAACATAGTTAAGAGGCATGGCGTATTATTCACAACGGGCTTCAACTCAAGGCTTAACCCGGAGAACACTAAGGCTAGGGAAATCCTATCCAGTGGTGCCTTAGGGAAGGTAAGCATGATTAGGGTAAGGGTGGCTCACCCAGGAGCCATTGATAAGTGGTTTAAGGATTGGAGTGAATGGTTCACTGTAAGCCAATACTCAGGGGGTGGTGGTTTCCTTGACCTAGGTATACATGGGGCTGACCTACTAAGGTTCCTGCTTAATGATGAAGCCGTTGAGGTCACGGGCATTGTAAGCAACTTCACGGGTAACTACAATATTGATGATCAAGGAGCAGCAGTGGTAAAGTTCAGTAAGGGGACTTTAGGCATATTGGATGCCGGGTGGACCCAGGTCCTTGAGGGCTTACCCTGGTCACCCCTTGAGATTTACGGTGAGGAAGGTTCATTAATTAGGGTTGAGCTTGGTCTAATGTACTACACTAGGAAACAGAGTGGTTGGTTTAAACCAAGGCTACAGGGCGCGGTTAAAACAACCTTGGACGAACTTATTGACGCCGTTTCCAAGGGGTCTCAATTAAGCGTAGTGATTGATGACGCCGTTAAGGCACAGGAGATAATTGAGGCTGCGTATAGGAGTAGTGCAGAGGGTAGGGTTATTAAATTACCATTAACATGAAGCCGCAGTTAATAATACTGGTATTATTAGTAATAATGGTACTGGCACCATCGGCATTAGCCCTAAACGCAGTGGGTGTGTCGGATAATGGGACAGCTGAGCTTTGGAATGGATCGATAATACACTACTCATACCACGTTAATGCAGTGATGGGTTACTTAACGCTTTACAACGCGTCATTCACCATAATAAGCCTAGCCGCCTCAGGTAATGTTGCAAGTATTCAATTAAACCTAGTGGTAACAAATGGCATAGAGTACTTCTGGGTTCAGAATATTGCGCATATTGGGGAATTTAATGGATCCAGGTACATGGTTTGGTTTTGGGACGACTTATGGAACATAACTAGGGTTAATGCACTACTGGATCTCTCATTGATTAAGGGTAATAGAACATACCCAGTCACAGAGCATTACGCATACTACTACAGGTATGTGGCTCCCCCAGTAATGCTGGTTAAGGCGCCGTTCACGGTATCATGCATGGTTACGGTTAATTTAACCCACGGCTACATTAACGTGAATTACTGGTATAGGTTAAACAATACGAGGCTTGATACCGGGTGGGTTAAGTACGATGACGTGTTGATTAAGGTTAATTCAACGAGGGCCTACATAATCATCGGTGGATTTAACCCAGGTAACTTAAGTAATGACATTGAGTGGGTTACCGCAGGCTACACTGCGGCTGCTCAATTATACGTGTTTAAGTGGAATGCATCAATGATACTAATGTATAGGTACAATGGATCATGGTTCACACCCCCAGGTGGCCAATCCAGGTCCTTCGACACAGGTGAGTCAGTTAACCCAATTGCCGGAATAAGTGAGAGTTACATTAACGGTATTGTGCATCAGGAGTACGGTAGAGTGAACTCAACCTACCTATGGTTAATTAACGCATCAGTGAACTTAAGGCGTAATGAATTAATAATACGTGTAACGCCAAGTGGGGCTAGGTGGATTGCGGTAATTAATGGTAAGGCCATGTTATTGAATTCAAGTGAAACCATTATCAACACCGGGAACTGGGCTAGCGGTAGGTATAAGTTAACGTTAACATTATATGCAGGTGACGTTGGGATTTATGAATACGCCTATGAATTCACGATTAAGGGCGTGGGCGTATGGCTTTGGTTAATCCCCCTAGTAATAGTGTTACTAATAATTGCAATTTACCGTGGAATTCTTAAATACGGCGCCAGGGCTTTAAGGCGTTATGTATGATTTAATAATTATTGGTAGTGGACCCGCAGGTAATGCCGCTGCATTAGTTGCTTCAAGGCTGGGTGTTAGGGCATTGATTATTGATAAGTCCAAGCACCCCAGGGTTAAGCCGTGTGGTGGTGGATTAACACCTAAGACGATTGCGTTATCAAGGATACTTGGATTAGACTTGAGCGAGGTTATTGAGCATGAATGCGGTGAAGTATTAGTGGTGACGCATGCTGGTTCATTCGTAATGAGGTTTAAGGAGCCTATGATAAGGGTCTCCAGGAGGGAGAGGTTGGATGAATTCATGTTTAATGAAGCCGTTAATAATGGTGTTGAGTACGTTAATGACGAGGTGCTTAGGGTTAGGGAAACGCCGAGTAAGGTTGAGGTAATAGGTAGGAGTAGTGTGTATGAGGCTAAGTGGGTTATTGGGGCTGATGGGGCGCCATCAAGGGTAGGTAGGTCAATTGGGGTAATGCCTAGGTCAAATGCAGTGGCATTAATGAACATAGCCTCAGGTAACCCAATCATTAACACTGGGGATGCCTGCATACTTGACTTCACTAGGATTAAGTGGGGTTACGCATGGTTATTCCCACTGAGCCACGGTGAATACGATGTTGGATTAGGCTCAGCTTTAAAGGGTAGGTACAGTAACTTACTGTTAAGCTACGTTAATGAACTCGGCTTGAAACCAGGCAGATTAATAGGCCACCTAATACCCTACAGGCCACCTAACTCAGCCTCAACCCGTAGAGTAATGTTAACTGGGGATGCCTTAGGTTTAGCTGACCCAGTTACCGGGGAGGGTATTTTCCAAGCAATGATGAGTGGTGCGTTGGCTGCCTTATCATTAAGGAGCAGTAATGCCACCGAGTACTATGATTCAATAATAACCAGTTACCTTAGGGATAATCAATACGCATTAACGGTAGCCTACGTTGTTTACGGTCTTGATTCACAGTTCCTAAGCCGATTCCTAAAGATAACAGGCTTCAGTGAACCTGGTGCAGTCCGCATTATTGAGAAGGTTACTGGGGGTAAGTTAACGTATAGGGATGCTGTTAAGGAGGTTATTAAATCCATGATATAGTAAGTACCATCATAATTACGTGCAGTGCATTGAGTAAGCCACTAGTATTATGCGCTAGAAATATAAATCTCTAATTAACTAGCACTGTAATGATTATTAGGTTTTACTCCATTACGGGGAGGACGGAATCCATTGAGAATGAGGTTAGGGCCCTTGTTAATGACATTAAGGCTGAATTAGCTAAGAGGGGTGTGGGTGAGGATAAGGTTAGGTTAACTATTATTAAGGTTAGGGGTGATGTTATTGATGATGTTATTAAGTACCTTGATCAACCTGAAGGCAAAATACCAGGCCAATATAAGTCACTTATAGTTAGGATGAGGCAGGATGGGGTTTCATCATTCCCAGCCATGGTTATTAACGATAGGAAGGTGGCTGAGGGTAGTGAATTAACAATGGATGCCATTAAGGCTGCATTAGCTAAGGAACTTAAGGAGGAATTCAACCTAGAGATACCTTCAGTAACCTCACCAATACCCCAGGCTCAACCAGTATCAACACCCCAACCCCAGCCAATCCAACCCCCACCTCCACCCCCACCGGAAATTCCACCACCTCAGGCTATTCAACCCCAACCAGTTAAACCCATAACACCTCCACCGACCCCACCGCCTCCAGTGACTCTGCAGACTCCGCCAACTCCGCCTCAACCCACGCAGGTTCAACAGACGGTAACAATACCAGAAACCCCAGTAACCACTGGGGAGCTTGGGTTTAAGATAGTTAACGGTAGGCCTGATAACTGCAATGACTGCGTCTACTATGGTGCGCATAAGGGTTACTGCTACTTATTCGGCTTTAGGGTTAATGACCCATCAAAACCACCCTGTAAATCAATAGCCTAATGGAATACATTAAACCGGTGTTGCAGGGAAAATAAGTTTATAAACCCAATCCTGAAGATGCCCCCGTAAAGTATGCAGGGGGTAGCATTGTTTGAGGTGCATGGTGATAAACGCATGGTTTACTTCGACTTAAGCGTCATTGGCTTAAGTCAAGTAAACGTGGAGGAGAGTCAATTTGAGGTTCTTAATGAGATTGAGAATGAGCTACATGACTTAATAGGTAGATACGGCCCAATGCTAACAAACGATATAGGCCTCGAGTACAATGATTGGCCAACCAGTAGGGGAATAGTGTTAGCACGCCTATACATGAAGGACAGTGAAGTTAAACTAGTCCTCCTGGCATCATATGAAAGAAGCCTAATAAGTAGAATAAGCAGTAAGTTGAGTAAACTAGGTTGGAAACCAATATTCATCTTCGACATAAGGAAGATTATGAAAAGCACCAGGTTCCCTCAACGTTAAGTCCCCAGGTTAAGAAATAGTAAACATAACCGCGCATTTTAATGACCCAGTTAAGTTTTAAATCAGCCCAAGGTTAACCAACCCAGGGCCCGTAGCTCAGCATGGATTAGAGCGGCGGCCTTCTAAGCCGTAGGACCCGGGTTCAAATCCCGGCGGGCCCGCTAACCTCCACTTGAATTTCAATGAGAAGCAATTACTGGGATTAGTTTAGTAATGCATTAAGGTTTATTAAGGAACCAATGGATAATCACTGAAATATCTTAATTTTAAAATAAAATTTCTCAAATACCTAGGTATATAATTAGTATTATTGCTATGGTTAAGCCTAGTAGGATGCCGGGGATGGTGTTGGTCTTAGATTCTCTTAATGCGTTAATGGCTTTAGGTATTAGTGAGCCGGTTATTATTAGGGTGGTTAGTTCGGTGATGAGGCTTAGTATGGGTGAATGGTTGAAGATCACTGCACTAACTAACGTGAGTAGGATCACGGTAATCCAGACGCCGGCAATCCTCCTCTTCACTGCTGATGCGAGGTAGAGTAGGGCGAAGAATAATGATAAACCCAAGTAATAATACATGTGCATTGGGAAGTAGAAGTAACGAAGAATAGTTAAAACACCAAACACTTGAGCCAAACACCAATAAAACACAGACACAGAACCAAACACAACAGCCAAGAAAACCCTAGCGGAGAAACGCCTAGGTGTGGGGCGTAATGTTATGGGGTTACTTATTGGGTGAAGTTTCGATAAGTGGCGTAACGTCTTGGAGGTACCCTGTGGGGTCGCCATCTCTATGGGTTTATTTTTAGCATCGATTATTCCTGGGAATACTATGGTGAGGATCCTTCGGGTGTCTGGGTTCAATCCATGTAGGTTGCCATAAATGGGTTTTTCAACATCAATTCCAGCCCTAATCAAGGCATCTTTAATCCTTTCACTAATCCTCATGATTAACTCCTCATTAACCTGGCAACCCCCTTCCCTAGCCTCGTTTAGGTAGGTGTTGATGATGTGGCTAACCCCAGATACAAGGGAACTTTCCGTGAAACCTAGTTTATTCCTTGCATAGAATGCTATGAAATTCCTGAGCTCAGCATCACCCCTAATGAATCTACACTTATTAGGTAGCATAAATACGTTAGGGAATACATGATGCAGCATCATACATAATCCTGGGGAGGCATCCTCTGGGCATGATCCAGTGACCCCAAGTCTGTTTACCCCTATGGCGTCGAGTTCATTAATAATGTAATTACTAATGACTTCGCCCACCGCTATGCATCCCATTAACTCTGCCTTGTTTAATGCCGATGTTAATACTTCAATGGTCTCCTTAATAATGATACCAGGATCCCTAACACCCCTTAACCTCATTAAATGATCCTTATCAACAATTAAACCAGGTGCACAATTACCCGGCGATGGCAATGTACCCACGCTAATGGGGTTTTCCCGTATGTTTTTCACACCTTCATAAATCTCACTCAGCATGCTGCAGGGATTTAACTCATTATTGAATAGCTTCTCTAATACATAGTACCCATGTTTAGCCAGGTTATTGAGTGTTGGATCTATGGATTTAACACCTAGCAAATGCTTCATGGAGTATATTAAATAAATGAGCGAGTGATACAGGTAGTAGAAACATTGGTAGGTGTCTGAGAAGGACCCATCATTACCAATGCAATGGAGGACTGCAGCATCAATATACTTCTTACTCATCTCATCAATGTTAAATCTTTGCTTAAGAGTCGTCATTATATAGGCATCCTCAATAGCGAAGGTCAGGGCCCTAGCTACATTGGATTGTGGCCTAAGCCAAAGTTCAGGGCAGTTTCTTTGCCTATAATGGGCGAATTCCCTATGCATCAACTCATGTCTAAAAATCTTAATCAATTCCTCAAAGCCCTCACTCCTAACATACTGCTCAAGGGCATTTGGATCAATTATTAACGTATCCTGAATCTCCGAGTAAGCCATAATGTAACTCTCCACAGAACCTGAAGATGCTACAACACACTTAATACCCAACTTAGTACAGGCATCAAATACACAATCCACCGATGAACCCCAAGTACTTAGCCTCTTTAGGAAGCATTCCCCAAGTTCATTATACACGGAGTTTTCTTGAGACATCCCACAACCACCTGGGGAACACGGGGGTTGTGTTGGTTTGTGGTTTTATTCTTGTTTGTGATTCCTGTCTTCTTTCATTGAGTCAAATATATATTCTATATATTGTCATTGGCACAGTTTCATTGTCATTCTTCATTTCTTTCAATTAGCACAACCATTAGGGGGCTTCATTACACCATCAGCACAGGAATGTGAGTGCACAGAATGGTGGAATGGTTGTGCCAATGATAAACAAAACAGGCAGTAGAGAAAAACTTAAAAACCCTAAAAAAGCCAATGTATTAGAAAATCCCAAAAGGGATTAGAAAGTATGGAACACATGTATAGATAGAGACCTAGAAACCTACACGAGTTGAAAATCCCAAAAGGGATTAGAAAGTATCCGTTTAGTGTTCCCCTTGCTTCCACGTGGAGGATTCGAAAATCCCAAAAGGGATTAGAAAGTTCCCACTTCCTTAATGTACTCATAATTTTTTAATTATTTTTTGAAAATCCCAAAAGGGATTAGAAAGTTCTAAATAATTTAATGAATCCTGACACAAGTGACTTAATGATTCCTGAAAATCCCAAAAGGGATTAGAAAGTCAAAATTGAGCGCACTAAAGATGGCGGTAGGTAATTAAGGAAAATCCCAAAAGGGATTAGAAAGCAATATTATCATGGTTTATGCATAAAGTTACAGGTTCTAGAAAATCCCAAAAGGGATTAGAAAGGTAATTATATATATCACTTAACGTTACTTCGTTAAACGCGTAGGAAAATCCCAAAAGGGATTAGAAAGCTGATGTATCCATATTTCTGCAGAATAGAGTCCGGTATTTGAAAATCCCAAAAGGGATTAGAAAGTTTCCTTGATTATTGACTTGACTACTTTCTCTGTTTCCCCGAAAATTCCAAGAGGGGTTAGAAAGGTAAGGAATAGAAGGTGTGAAAATGCTTAAAAATGATCCTTAAAGGGGATTAATTCTAGGGTGTCTGCTATTGATTTTAAACTAGGTTCAAGGTATGATCCATTGAAGGTTGAGGAGGTGGTGTTGAAGTTCTGGGATGAAGCTAAGATACCTGAGAAGTGGAGGAGTTTTAAGGGGGAGGGGTTATTCACTTTCCTTGAGGGTCCGCCGACAACTAATGGTTTCCCTCATGTTGGTCATGTTAGGGGTAGGACGTATAAGGATATTGTGTTAAGGTATATGAGGCTTAAAGGTTACTCGCTTTGGGTTCAGGGTGGTTGGGATGAGCAGGGGTTACCTGTTGAGATTGAGGTTGAGAGGAGGCTTGGGGTTAAGACTAAGAAGGATATTTTCGATAAGATAGGGGCTGAGCGATTCTCGGAGGAGTGTAATTCACTTGTGGATTATTACCTTAAGTACTGGGTTGAGGATGGTACGAAGAGGCTTGGGCTTTGGCTTGATGTTGAACACGCCTATGAGACTAGGAGGCCGTACTACATTGAGCATGTTTGGGCATTCATAAAGAACATGCATGAAAAGGGTTTACTCACTGAGGATTACAGGGTATTACCATTCTGTCCAAGGTGTGAGACGGCGCTTAGTGATGCTGAGGTTGATCAGGGTTATGAGGATAGGGAGGATCCATCAATATTCGTGAAATTCCCAGTGGATGGTAGTGAGGGTGTGTATTTGGTTATTTGGACAACAACCCCCTGGACACTGATTGATAATGAGGCCGTTGCCGTTAATCCTGATGCAGATTACGTACTTGTGAGGGTTAAGGGGAGTAATGGTACTGAGTATTGGTGGCTTGCCGAGAGGCTTATGCAGAGTGTTCTTAATGCAGCTAATGTTAAGGAGTTTGAGATAGTTAAGAGGGTTAAGGGGAGTGAACTTGAGGGGATTAGGTACATTCACGTCTTCCTAAATGAAGTGCCCATTCATAAGACCCACTCAAATGCGCACTACGTTATTGCTGAACCCTTCGTAACCCTTGAGGAGGGAAGCGGCCTAGTCCACATAGCCCCAGCCCACGGTCCAGAGGACTTTGAGGCGGGTAGGCGTAGGAACCTACCTATTACTAATAGTGTTGAGATAAATGGGGTATTCAATAGTAATGGCGGGGTCTTCAACGGTATGTATTGGCTTGATGTTAATAGGAGGGTTATTGAGGAGCTTAGGCATAGGGGCCTACTGGCTCATCAAGGTACAGTGATGCACAGGTATCCGCACTGCTGGAGGTGTGGGACGCCTTTAATATATAGGACTGATAGGCAGTGGTTCATAAGGATATCAAGCCTCAGGGGCAGTTTAGTTAATGAATTATCTAAGGTTAGGATTATTCCACAAAGCTTAAGGAACAGGTTCGATGACTGGGTAGCCAATATTAGGGATTGGGTAATATCAAGGAGTAGGATTTGGGGTACGCCACTACCAATATGGAGGTGTAGGGATGATCCAAGTAAGGTAATGGTAATCGGATCAATAGAGGAGTTGAGGAAGCTTGCCGTTGAACTACCCAATGTACCTGATGAGAAGCTTATCCACAGACCCTGGATAGATATGGTTAAGTTAAGGACCCCCGACTGCAGTGAGTGGGTTAGGGAACCCTTCGTTGGTGACGTTTGGTTAGATAGTGGTGTAGCCTGGATAGCCGGTGTTGATGGATTGAGGAATAGGGAGCTTTGGAGTAAACTATACCCCTACGACTGGGTCACTGAGGCTGTGGATCAAACCAGGGGCTGGTTCTACAGTCTACTAGCCACCTCAGTGGCCTGGATGGGTAAGGCACCCTACAAAACCATATTGATAACTGGGCACGTGGTGGATAAGTATGGGCAGAAGATGAGTAAGTCGAAGGGTAACGTGATTTGGGCAAGGGACCTCATGAGTAGGTATGGGGCTGACGTCACTAGGCTTTACCTAGCCTCTAAGGCAGCCCCATGGGAGACCCTGCCGGTTAACCCAGATGAGTTTTCAGGTATTAGGAATATTCTAACTGTTCTATGGAATAGCGTTAGGTTCGCTGACATGTACATGAGGCTTGATAACTATGACCCAAGGGGGCATAGTATTAATGAGGTTTTACCTAAGGCTAAGAGCGAGGATAAGTGGATGCTCTCAAGGTACTTCAGTAGGTTAAGTAGGATAACCCAGTACCTTGATGAATTCAGGATTCATGAGGCTGCAAGGGAGTGGATAAGCCTGATTGTTGATGATGTGAGCCACGGTTACATTAGGCTAATTAGGCGTAGGGTATGGGTTGAGGGGAGTGATGACGATAAGCTAGTAGTCTACACCGTGCTTTACAACGTGCTTAAGGGTGCAATAGTGATTGGGTCGGTTTTCACACCATTCATAACCGAGTACTTGTACAAGGCCTTCGTTAGGGATGCAGCCGATAGCGTTCACTTAGCCCCAATGCCGGAGATTAGGCGTGACTTAATTAATGAGAGGCTTGAGAAGGCCTACGACGCAATCTTCGAAGCCTTCTCACTAACAGCCGCTATTAGGAATAATTTAGGCATTAAGCTTAGGTGGCCGTTGAGTGACATGCAGGTTAAGGTTAAGAATAGTGAAATCACTGAAACAGTGCGTGAATTACTGGATCAATTATCATTCCTATCCAATGTTAAGCAGGTTAGGCTTACTAATGAGCTTCAATGCGGTAATGACTACGTTAAGGCGGAGGGGGTGTTGGTTGATGTGTGTTTAAACAAGGTTATTAACGAGGACCTGTATCATGAGGCAATGGCTAGGGAATTAATTAGGAGGATTCAGGTAATGAGGAGTAAGGCTAACTTAGACCTGGAGGAGAGGATTAGAGTATACATTACTGCTGATGATGAGGTTAAGAAGACCGTGGAGAGAATGAGGAGTATGATTGAGAATGAGGTTAGGGGGACTGTACTCTTCAGTGAGCCATCTAAACCAGTCTTAACAATGGATTGGGATATTGAGGATAAGAGGGTTAAAATCAGTATAGAACGTTCCTGATTAATTATTGAGTAATACACTCATACCCCTTCTTAACCAGGTGGCTAGCCCTCTCAAAAGCCTTAACCCAATACTCATCACCACCAGTCCCGGTAAGGAACCTCAATGCATCCTCCCTAATGCCTCCCCAATGCCTCAACCCCTCACTGCAGTTAACTGGTAATTGACCCTCAAGCTTAGGACCACCCTCAAGCCAACCCTCAGGGTAATACCAGTCCTTAAACCAAGTGAACCCGGCGTTAAGCATAATGTAGCCGAGCCTAGATAGGAATGGTGGATAACCCCTCTGCAACTGAATCCTAGTCTCCTCATCAGTCAGGTACTCAATATACATGACGCCACCTGGAGCTAAGTATTTGACTATGAGTTTAATTAATGGGTCATCTAATGAGGCCCAAAAGATGGGGTTAATGTTAAAGGCCTCAACCCAAGGTCCGTAATAAGGCCCCCTACCTAGAAACACCTTAAGGGTAAGTACCCTGCGCCCACAGGTGACTAAATCAATGTTAAACTCCTCCCTAAACCTACCCTTATTAACAAGCCCCACTACATCAAGGCCATTAACCCTAATACCATGAGCCAGTAAATCCACTAAACCCATTAGATTACCCACGTGCATCATACTTAATTACAAGGTAATAGGCTTAACGCGGGCGTTACCGGAATCCCAGTGGGCTTAAGGTATTTAAATGAAAATAAAACTTATTAATACAGTAACTAAAACGGGCATTAAGGCCCCGGTCGTTCAGCCTGGTCTAGGATGCGGGCCTGTCGAGCCCGAGACCCGGGTTCGAATCCCGGCCGGGGCGCCAAGGATACAACCTCTAAATAATTTAACATACTACGTAGGATTTCAACTTATCCCCCACTTCATCAATGCGTTTGATTATAGGTTCCACAGCAATACGCAATTCCTATTAAGTAAGCCAATACTGTACGGTTCTGAATATGTATGATTTACTTAGTGTTGTAAAGGTTTAAGTAATCATGAGTGGTGAAGGCTTACTCCCTATTTTGTAGCATGATCCTGTGGGCAATGACTGATGTATTCTTTAAATATGTTTAAAGCGGGATGCGTTACTATATGATGATTAAGAACCTCGCTGAGTGATGAAGAGGGAGGCTGCGGCTGACTGCGTAATCTTTATAAACCACTTATTGGTAGCCAATAAGATATGAATAGGAGCAGTGAATTAAGGAGGGTGCATTACTTAATATTCATGAGCTTCGCCCTAGGCTTCCTAATATGGGGTTTTGTATCAACCAGTGGAATAATGACTATAGACTACTTCAAGGATTACATACCTAAGTGGCTCCTACCAGTCTCAGTGGTACTTGGCTACATATTCGTAATGCTAGGCGACACTGTGATGGGTTTCCTAACGGATAGGGTGGGTAGGAAGAGAATATTCATATACACCATGAGCCTTTACACCATTGGATTACTGGGGATGGCTGCATCACTTTATGTTAAGCAGGTGATCAATCCTCTGATAGCCTTCATCATCTTAATGGTATCCTACGCCCTGGCTGAATTCGGCGTTGGTGGTGAAGAGCCACCAGCATTAGCCGCTATCTCGGAGCTTATGCCAAGTGGCAGTAGGGGTATGATGCTTGTGCTCACGCCCAATTTCGATAATATTGGTGCAGCCCTAGCTGCAGCAGTGCTTTATGCCGCATTAGTTTACACCGGTTCCGCTAGTGTATCATCAATATACGCCATGATTGGTTCAGCCCTAGTGGTGGTTTTCCTGACTATACTGGTTAGGTTACGTATACCTGAATCAGTGAGGTGGCTTGAATCTAGGGGTAGGGTTAATGAGGCTGTTGAGATTGCCAAGAGGGAGGGTCTTGAATACGCGTTGAGTTCAGGTAACTCGGTGGTGCAGTTTAAGGCTCCACCAGCTTGGTATAGGGCATTATTCCTCTCAATAATAGGCTTCACTCAAATAACCACCTATGGCTTAATGGCGTACACAATAATTTACCTACCATCATTACCCTTCAGTAACAATTACAATCTACAGGCACTGGTGATACTGTTGGCTAACCTAGGCGCCTCAATAGCTGGCTTAGTGGGTTTAATAATGGATAAGGTGGGTAGGAGACCATTCACACTCTTCGCTTACCTAGGGGGCTTAGTAACCATGGTACCCATATTCCTAATATACGCAGCCTCCAATACACCATTAAAGGCATCACTACCAGTATTCTACACTCTACTCTTCCTCAACATGGTCTTCAGTGAATTCGAATGGGCTGTTAGAACTGTGCTTGAGCCTGAATTATTCCCAACTAGGGTTAGGGGAACCTGGATTGGTGTGATTAGGTTAATAGCATGGGGAATATACGTAGTGTTAACCTACTACCTATTAAACATATTAAGCACATACCAGTACCTGCTCACTAACCTAATACTATACGCAATCGGGGCTGCCGCCGCAGTGACATGGTTCATTTACGGTATTGAAACCAAGGGAATACCAATAAGCACCTTAGATAACATAATGAGTAAACAAAGTTGAGTAGAAAATAGCCATCTTACTACACGTTTACCACTTTAAAGCACGTGGAGTTAAGCTTAAACCGTGAGCACTAGGTCAATTGGTAGAGGAACCTGCCCCAAGTGTGGTAGGGAAGGTACCGTGGTGGTTAAGAGACTTGGGGATAGGGAGTACGTCTACGTTAAGCATGGTAGGACTTGGCACTACATTGGTCCATTAGACAGTGTTGACTTGAATAGTATTATCCATGAGTATACCACATCATTACCACTAAAAGACAGTGCAGGTGGGGGTTTAAGCATGAGTAGTGGTGGAGCGGGTTCAGGTAAATCAATTGGTAAAATCATTGCATTAATAGTGGGAGTACTCATGATAATAATAGGGGTAATCATTATACTGGAGGTAGGATTCCTAGCACTCTCATTTCTCGCTACATCACCAGCAAGTGTTCTCACTGTGTCTTTACCCGTAAATAATACGATGAAGGCTCTAATCATAGGTGCAGCAACCCATAGTAAAGTAACTGTAACAGCTGTTAACGCTTTCTTCAAGGTTGCTAACGCAGCAGTGGGAACATATACGCCTGGTTCACTTACTTGGGTTAATGTAACAAGAGTTAATGAATCATTATTCATAGGTAATTACACAAGCTTCACTGTAATCACTAGTAATCAATCAATTCTAATATGGCCGTATAAAATAGTGAGTGGTAACGCATTAATCATTGTTAATATTGCTACTAAGGGAAGCGCCCCAAGCGGCACAGTTACTGTTAATTACCTTTCATTAATATTCATAGTCATTCCCCTTGCCTTAGCTGGAGCCTTAATATGGGGTGGTGTTATCCTATACAGGTGGTCTAGAAAGTGAATTAGGTGAGGAATGCGTTAAATCTTAATGCTGAAGTCCAGTGACCTATTGTTGTTAACTAAACCATGGGTTAGGACCTTGCCATTGAGCAGTGTTTCGCATAAGGCTTCAATTTCAGATAATGCGCTGAAGAGTACATTATCGTTAACGTTTCTTATGCCGGCAACTATTATTAATACATCGCTTGTGAATTCATCAACCTTAGTTAACTCTGAATCCCTATAGGGGTAGACGTGGAGTATCCTACCGTCATTAGTCGCCAACACTATTTGATTCCTAGTTAACTCCATTTTAGGGGACCCAAGGGGTGTGAATAATTCACCGTCAGCAGCTCTCCTTAAAACAATGTAGTCAACCTGCCCAATCTTCCTTAAGTCATATAAACCAACCGGGACCTTATATTTAACGCTGGCTACATTACCTATATCAACCAGTGGGTTAATCCTCGGTAAGCCATCACCCTTAAGTATCCTCCTAATCAACGCCTCCTGGGCAGGCCTCTGCTTAGTGGGGTCTATGCCAAGCCTCCAGTAGAAGTTCCTGTAGAGTCTTATTAATTCATCATTCTTAAGTGACTCAATGCTCATTGTCTTCCTCACATCATCCTCAACATCACTAATGATCTTACTTAACTCAGGGGAATTAACCCTATTATTAATACCCACCACTACACCAACGGCCATTGAAAGCTCTAGGTCACTGAGTGAACTATGTATGAATATGCGCATACTAGTATTACTTCCCATGGCTTAAAAGTCTTCCTCAAAAACTAATGACTCCAGTAATGGTCACTTATATCTATAAGGTCTACCCATTATGTAACTTAGCTGGCTCAGTTTAGCATACTTCCTACCCTTTAATCAATCCTTAAATCTTAAATGACTTCACCCTAATTTATGCCAGTGACTAGGCTCAATTAATTTATTAATGAATAGTATTTTATTCCTCCGTTAATAATGCATTTGTGTTATTGCAATCACTTTAATTAGCATATGCCTCCCATTATCACTTAATTAATACTGCGAATTCACCAATATCCCTCCCTAACTAGATTCAGACCATAGAAGTGTTAATGAATTATTAATTAATATTGCTTACTCAAATTCTATTGTTGCTGGTGGTTTTGGGGTTACATCAATTCCTACGGCGCTAATTAATTCACTTCTCATTAATTCATTAGCTATATTCCTTAATAATTGCTCATTAAGTGTAGGTACATTAGCCGTCATGTAGTCATCAGTTACCACAGCCCTTACTGCAACGAAGTATCCACCGCTAGGCCTCCTCCTGGCTAATTCATAAATCACGTGGGTTACGTTGGTGCCGTAGGTTAATTTACTGTATAGGGTAAAGGCATTACTCCAGTTACTTAACTTACCCCTAACCAACACCACTCTACCGTATTCCCTTGAATCACCTTTAACTCCAGTACCCTTAACGCTGAACACGTCAACCGTTAAGTTCTCACCCATTCCCCTAATCACACTGCTTAACTCTTCATCAGTAACCCTATCATCCTCCCAGACGGCTGCAAACCATTGACTTAAACCTAAGCCACTAAGCCCCTCCTCAACAACCCTGGTTGACCACCTGGTGACCTCAAGCTTCTCCATGGTTAACTTACCCACAGCCCTTATGCTTAAGCCAGGGCCAGGGAAGGGCTGCCTCTCAGTTATTGCACTGGGTATCTTCAAGTATCTTGCAAGTGCCCTCACTTGATCCTTATAAAGATCCTTCAGAGGCTCCAGTAGCTTGAATCCGTAAACCTTATCGGTCTCAATACCCAATTGGGCAAGTACATTATGTTGAGTCTTAATGCCCCCTGTGGTTTCAATCCAATCAGGGGCTATTGTTCCCTGTACAACCCAGTCACAGTCATTATCCTTAACCACCCTTGATAATGCATTGTAGAAAACGTTCCTGAAGGTAAGCCTCTTCTCCTCGGCATCACTTAAATTAATCATTGCCCTATAGAACTCATCCTTAACATCAATAAGCCTAATAGGTAGTAATTCAGTTAAACTGTTAATTATTTCACTGGTTTCATTAAGCCTCATGAATCCTGTATCAAACAACACTGGTATTAACCTATCACCAAGGGCTAATCTAGCAACCACGGCACTGGTGGTGCTATCCACACCGCCGCTCACCGCGGCGACGGCGCACTTAACCTCAAGTTTCCGTACCTCTCCTGTAATGGTTCTTATGAATTCCTCGGGGGTGAACATAAGCCTACTTTGCTTACCGTGATTTAAACATTGCGTTAAAGTACCCGGTATTTTCTTAATTTATTTAAATAAACACAATAATAATTAAGGAGCAACACCTAAGAACATAATTCAGCGAAGTTCCTTAGAATAATGTCACCGAACTCAGTGTGTTTAACCTCCGGGTGGAATTGAACACTGTATCTACCTATCCTTGGATTAGCCATGGCTTGAACCCTAACTAAATCACTGTGGGCAAGCACTGTGAAGCCATTTGGCTCCTTATCAACACTTATATTATGGCTTTCCCAGGCAGTGAACTCTGCCCCTATTCCTCTTAGTATTGTGTCTTCATTATCGATACGTATCCTAACACCCCCGAATTCAGGTGTTTTATTACCTAGGATGCCGCCGAACTCATATGCAATTAATTGATGACCTAGACATATGCCTAAAATCGGCCCTGGGAATTCTAAGGCGTATTGAGGCGCATTACCTAACTTAGGTATGTCCGCTGGAATGTTCCATGACCCACCACTGATTATTAGGCAGTTGAGTTCCCTTGAAAGTACTTGTACTGGTTCATTGGGGTTAATGAACTTGGCTTGAA
Source organism: Caldivirga maquilingensis IC-167 (assembly GCF_000018305.1). Taxonomy (NCBI): domain Archaea; kingdom Thermoproteati; phylum Thermoproteota; class Thermoprotei; order Thermoproteales; family Thermoproteaceae; genus Caldivirga; species Caldivirga maquilingensis. Next base: position 1,268,584 of record NC_009954.1, read on the forward strand.
AGCCTAAGTCCTCTAACCTACGTTTAATCAAATGATTATATTGGCCGCCGAAATTAACAACACCTATTACACCCATTTAATGTTAACGCAATAAATTAGGATTTAAACTTAACGCTGAGCTGGGGCAATGGGCTGTGCAGTTGCCTTCTCCCTAACCATTGATAACACTTGCTCAGGCCTATTATAGTATAACTCCACCATTCTCGCCACTTTATCGAAGTCCTTAATACCGTTATCAACCATCCACCTAACTATGGATGCCCTGGTCTTAATATCCTCAATAACATCACTTGGCCTAACACCCCTCTCCTCCGCAATATCCCTGACTAAAACACTTCTATCTAGGTATGATTCATGCCTATCCAGTACTGGATTCCACTTGAACACTGTTATGAACTTAACATCCCCATTATCCAGTACGGGTTCACCTATCTCAATAACCCTCCTCACGACTCTTTCACGACCATCCTTAATCATCCTTATCCTCCTAATCATTACGAAGATATTCATTGAGGGTATGTAGGCTGCGGGTATATTCATTGGCGGACTCATCAACCTATTCTTGGCTGCATCAAAGTTCTCAGCGTGCATTGTTGATATGCCACCGTGGCCTGTTGAGACTGCTTGGAAAAGCACATAGGCCTCCTCACCCCTAACCTCACCCACTATTAGGTAGTCAGGCCTCATCCTTAAGGTTGCCTTAACCAAGTCAAACATGGTTATTTCAGAGGTCTTCTGGGGACCGAAGGAGAGCCTTGGAACTAGCCTAATCCAATTCTGGTGAGGTAACTTAACTTCGGGTACCTCCTCAACAGTTATTATCTTCATGTTAGGCCTAATGAAGGTTGCCATTGCGTTCAGGAACGTTGTCTTACCGGCACCGGTTACTCCTATCACCATGAATGACTTATGGTAATCCATCATCGTCCAGAAGTAGCCAGCTATATCGGGGCTAATCATACCATTAGTGACCAATTCAGTGAAGGTGAATGGGTTTGACCTAAACTTCCTTATGGTGAAAGTTGAGCCACTGGGTGAGACCTCACGCCTATAGGTTACCGCAATCCTTGAGCCGTCGGGAAGCTGGGCATCAACTATTGGTGTTGCGACTGATACATGCCTATCAGCCATATGTATCAACTTAACGACTAAGTCATCAATAGCCTCATCACTAAGGGGGACTATGTTTGTTGGTATGCTTTCGTAATCCTTATGGTAAACGTATATCGGCTTCCCAACCCCATCAGCTGAAATATCCTCAATATTCTCATCCCTCATGAGGGGGTCAATTGGGCCAAAGCCCAGTAGATCACGTTCAAGGTAGTAGGCTAGGGTTGATTGAGCATTGGGGGATAGTCTAAGATACCTCCTGTACTTACGTATCAATTCCCTAACCTTATTAGCTAAAAACTGCCTAACTGAATTAACGTCACCTATCTGTTCAGGTGGGGGTAATTCACTCATTATTATCCTTAGTAAATTACCGTAAACCCTCTTCTCACTTGTGGTTAAGGCGACCTCATCAACGTAGTACATTATTGAACCAGTCTCAGTGTTCTCCATTATGTTAACGTAGGCGTAAGGCTCATTAACAGGGTACCTTTCAATCAACCTATACTGACCCTTAACATCAATCATTCTCTCAAATCCTAAGCTAATGCTAGACATACTGCACCTAATACTCCATATAGGAGTATTAATATTTTACTACTATTACCCTAGAATCCACAGCTGGGTAAACCCCAGTGCTTAAGAGCATTTAGCGTTTATTCAATGCCTTTAAAGGGTGATTCAAGTCTGTTTCTAAGGCAGGCTAATCACTTAGCGTTGGTTCGGAGTTATTAGGGAATAATTTTATTAACTAAGCTTAAGCCAAGCCCATGAATTTGAAATGCCCGGGGAAGGCGTTAGAGTTAGGTTACTTGCGGTATTATCGTCCGTAGTATCACTGCTAGCTAACCTAGTCTTCTCACTGCTTGTTACTAGGAAACTTGCAACATTCTCCCTGGGTGTGCTTAATGTTGTTAATGGTGCTATTATAATGGGTCTCATAATTCAGACCATAGTATCATTCATGGCCACCAGGGTCACTGCTAGGGATGGTAAACCAAGCGTATACATGATGACGCTATACTTATTGTCAGGTATACTGGGTTCAATAATAGCCTTACTCTATGTTACTGGAGTCTCCTGGAGGTTTAGGCAAATATACGTTGAGGTAGCTTACTTAACAATGGCGTCAACCTTCGCCAGTTATCTGCAGGGTTACGTAACCAGTGTGCTAACTGTTGTTGATAGGGTTAGGCTTCAGGGGGTGAGTTTAGTTACTTCAATAATTAAACTACTCTTAATAATCTACATAATGTACAGTGGATGGAGCCTATTCTCCGTCCTAGTATCATCAATAGTAATAACCCTATCGGCAGCAGTCTACGGTTTAACGACAGTGTTAACGAGACTTAGTAGGATCGGGTCACTGGGTAGGTACTTTAGGGAAACTGTTGCTGCATCATGGGTACCTTTGATTGGTTACGGTGCAGGGAATTTGAGGAGCATGGACTCAATGATAATAGGGTACGTGGGCGGCATCTTGGATAATGCAATGTGGCAGGTACTTAATGTTCAAGGTAAGGCACTTGGATTAGCAGGAAGCATAATTAACGTCACATACGGTGAATTACTGAGTGGTAAGGATCTTGAGAGGAGGTTCTACATTGACCTACTCATACTACTCAACATAACCATTATGGTTGCCCTCTTCCTAGTATTCTATGAACCATACATTGTCTACTTCCTTAGGCCCCAGGACTACTCATTCATACAATACCTCAGGATACCAGTTATACTGCTTACGGTTTCAAGCATAACCTCAATAATTAATCAATACTACTCCTGGATAATGCAGGGGATAGATAGGGTGGACTTCAATGGTGAAGTAACGTTTAAAACATATGTAGGTAGCTTAGTCTTCCATGCGCACTTCGCTGAATTCATACTAACGGTAGTCTACATAGCCTCAATATACCCATTAATACTCCTGGCGGAGGTGGTTAAGTTACCATCACCAGTGATAAGTGGTGTATTGTTGGCGTCAATATTAGCAACACTAATTAGCCTAATGTATAGGTTTATTCACCTTGAGTCTAGGCGTAGGCTTAAGGTACCGGTTAAGTCAATAATCCTAGACATAATTGCACCAGCGTTATTAGCGGCATTAGTAACCTACTTGGAGTCAACATTAATGCTTACTAAATACCCACCCATTAAGGGGGCTATTGGTGAATTAATTAGGATCGCAATTGGCGCTATTTTAACGACTGCAACATACCTAGCAGTATCACTGACTGTGTCTGGGAGGATTAGAAGCCTTTTCACAGTGTTGCTTAAGTATATTGTTAAATCCAGCTTAAACACTGTGAATCACCTAAGCCCTGGTGGATAAGGCTTACATTTGGGTTTCGTGTTTTTGGAGGAAAGCTTTTTAAGGAGCTTAAAAAGCTTTTAAAGGATTAGGATGCCGAAGGAACCTGTATACAGGATTGAGAACATAGTGGCCACAGTGAACCTGGGTGTTGACCTAGATCTAGAGAGGCTTGCGGAAGTCCTACCTGCGGCAGAGTATAACCCGGATCAATTCCCCGGCTTAATACTTAGGTTCCAGAGGCCTAAGATATCGGCCTTAATATTCAGGACGGGTAAAATGGTTTGCACAGGGGCTAAGAGTGAGGATGAGTTGAAGAGGGCTGTTAAGTACCTTGTTAAGACCCTCAACCAGCGTGGTGCACAGATTCAGAATGATTCAGATATTCAGGTTCAGAACATTGTTGCCTCAGGTAATTTACACGCTGAGGTTAATATTGAGAAGGCTGCGTTACTACTTGAGAACTCAATGTATGAGCCTGAGCAGTTCCCAGGATTAATATATAGGATGAGTGACCCTAAGGTAGTCATATTAGTGTTCAGTTCAGGTAAGATAGTTTGCACGGGAGCTAAGAAGGAGGCTGATGTAGCTGTGGCTGTACGTAAGCTTTACGATAAGTTAAAGGAGATTAACGCCCTCTATGTTATTGAGGAGGAATCAGCATATGAGGAAACGTAAATGATGTGCATTAAAGGAAACACCTACGTAGCATTAAATTGGAGGGATGCCTTCAGTAGGGTACCTGGCCATAACGTATTATATACGGTTAATGATACTGAGACTGATGAAGCCTACCCAGTGGTTAAGGGGAAGAGCATACTCCTCACTATTACCGGGTACTTGGATTCAAGCAAGTGGTTTCGCATTAATAAGTTGGTAAAGGGATCTGAGTGGGTGTTGATTAGACTGAGTAATCAATCACCAGTGATCCTTAAGGCCCTTAGCGTTTCCCTGAGCCATAGTAATGTGTCGTATATTGTGCAGCCCAACACCTACGTGGTGGTTCACGAGTACATTGATGGTGAATTCTACGTGGAGCCCATTAGGGATGAGGCGTCACCAATACTTCACATGCTCCTTAGGAATTCCAGGGTAATTAACCTATACATTCCTACTCACGGTAGTGTTGATGAACACTTAATCTACAGTATACCTATGGATAATGTCAGGAACGTGGTCTTCGACGATGTTGATACTGCCATTAGATTCATCGAGATTAATAGAGTACTATGCAGTGGCGGTAAGGTGAATTGCGAGTGCTCAAGTCCAATTGACTGCGCCTTAAACTGCAGGAGTATTGATGTTTCAGTGGATGCGTCAATAAGTTAAGTTACCTTAATGTGGTTTAATTAGGCTTAAGTATCGTTAAGTAAGCTTTATTAGCGTGCCCTCCGGGACTGAGCTAGTGTTAGCTGCATCTAATAAATTAGCGAAAAAACTGAGGGGTGCCGGGGGGTTAATTAGGAGTATTCTGGGTCCAGGTTGGTTAGTGATGCTTGCTGATGTTGATGCACCAAGCCTATTAACCGCAATGCAAAGTGGCTACTACTTAAGCTACCTAATGATACCATGGTTAATACTACTAACCATACCGCTCTACTTCATTCAGGAATTAACCATTAGGTTAGCCTTAGGTAGTGGTAGGGGTATTGGGGAGATTATTAAGGATAAGTACGGTAAGGGGGTTGCCTTATCCTCGCTTCTACTCATGATGCTTATTGATGGTGCAGCATACTTAGGTGAATACGCCTCAGTGGCTGCTGTTGGCTTAGCCCTAGGCATACCCGTCGTAGCATCAATACTACTCATATTAACCCTACACACAATCATAATACTCTTCAATGGATCATATAGGAGAATTGAGAATATACTCCTACTACTATCAACACTGATTCTAGTTTATCTAGCCGCATTCATAGTCATAGGCCTTAACCCCACAACCCTATACGAATCCACTGGGCTTATGCTTAACCCGATCTCATACACTGACACTAGTTACGTCAGCCTATTAGCAGCCAACATAGGGGCGGCAGTAATGCCTTGGATGCTGTACTACCAGTCATCCGCCATAGTGGATAAGGGTCTTAAACCCAGTCACTACACTCATGAGAGATTTGAGACCGCTGTGGGTGCTGTGGTCAGTGAATCACTGATGGTTGCAGGTGTCTTAATTGGTTATGGGCTTAGGGTTAAGGGTGGTTCCGTTGATGGTTTCCTAAGCGCCTTGAAGTCAATAAGGGTGGTAATGGGTAATTACTGGTTCTACACAGCGTCAATTGGGTTGATTGCGGCAGCAACCTTAGCAGTATTCGTGATAAGCATGGGCTTCGCCTACGGGTTAGGTGAGTACCTGGGTAGACCCAGTGGTTTTAGGCATAGGCTTAGGGACGCCAAGGTCTTCTACTTATTCTACCTCATTGAGGTTATTCCAGCTGCACTACTGGTTCTATTGTCAAGTAACTTAGCTAGCACGATAATTGACATAATGATTTTTAATTCAATAGCACTCTCAGTACCATTAATACTACTAATAAGGTTAACCTCAGACCGTGGGCTAGTGGGCTCTTACGCAATAGGTAGGTTTAGGGCACTGGCATTATACGTAATCACAGTAATAATACTAGTGCTTGGTATTTACGCGGCTGTGTTAACCTTTTAACAGCATTGGGGGTTAATGGACTTAGCCCTACTCACCAATTGCCTAATAGCCTCCTTAACCCTACCCCTAACCTCCTCCTCACTACTGCCTGAGGCTGATACCTCAACCTCCACCACGGGTTTATCAATCTCAATACCCTTAGGGTGACTCTTCACGTAGACTAAACCTGCGTTAAGCCTCATGACTTCATTAACCACTGGTGCCAGGGCACTCTCCATAATACCCCTCACCACCACTGACTCCTCGTAATAATACCTACCTGGAACCCTTAATTGCGGGAGAGCCTCATCAAGGATAGCCTCCATTTCAGCGGGTACACCTGGTAAGGTAAGGATCCTCTTCCCAGCGTACTCAATGTAGACACCTGGGGCTGTACCCACTGGGTTAGGCAGTGGCTTAGCTCCCTTAGGCATGTAAGCCATCTTAATCCTCTCCTTAGTTAACTCAACCCCAAGCCTATCATACTTACTCTTAACCATACTGAAGGCCTCCTGGTTTAACTCAAGCTCCAGGTTAAGGGCCTTAGCTAAGGCCTCAACTGTCTTATCATCGAAGGTTGGTCCAAGGCCCCCTGTTGACACTATTAAATCAGCCCTACTTAAACCATCCCTGAAGGCCCACACTATTTCATCAATTTCATCCGGTACAACAACCATTCTAATAACATCATAACCCGCGTAGGTGAGTACTCTACCAATGTGGGCTGCATTAGTGTTTATTGTCCTACCCTTAAGTATCTCATTACCTATGGTTATTACGTAAGCCCTCATAGATTCTGAAGGCTAAGAGGCTGGTATTAAAGATTCCTCATGCAATAATTAAGTAACCTTAATTGAGGTAGTCCACGAACGCGAAACCCTTATTAACTACAGGTGGAGTAAGCCTTGATTCTCATGGAATAGTGATTAAGGCTGAGGGATTAGGTAAGACATATGATGGTGTTAAGTGGGCCTTAAGGAACATTGACTTAAGCGTTAATCGAGGGAAGGTAGTCACCTTACTAGGCCCTAATGGTGCCGGTAAGACGACTCTAGTTAGGATACTTACCACTGAGCTTGAACCCACTACAGGTAAGTTAACCATACTTGGGGAGGATGCCTTAAGGAACCCTGAGAGGGTTAGGCCTAGGATAGCCTCAATACCCCAGGAGGCTAAGCCAATATACTTCGTGACACCGTATGAATTAGTCTTCTCCTACCTAGTCTTCAGGGGTTTCTCAATAAATGATGCTAAGGTTGAGGCCAGGAGGGCCCTTGAGGAACTTGACCTATGGAATGTTAGGAACAAGATAATGAATAACCTATCCGGCGGCTATAAGCGAAGGGCCTTAGTAGCCATGGCTCTCGCCAGTAATGCTGAGTTGGTTTTCATGGATGAACCAACCACCGGCCTTGACGTGTTCAGTAGGAGGAGTGTTTGGGATGCATTGGCTAGGCTTAAGGGTAATTCAACAGTAATATTGACTACGCATTACATCGAGGAGGCTGAGTTCCTGAGTGATGAAGTCTTCATAATGAACAATGGGGTAGTGGTGAGTAGGGGTACTGTTAGTGAATTATTAAATAAAGTTAACGGTGAGTACGTTGTTGAGGTTTACGGTATCAGTAAGCCAATATTCGAGGGTTACAGTTACGTTAAGTTAAATAACAGGTACTTGGTATACGTCGACACGAGTGAGGATTCATCATTAATAGCCAGTGAGTGCGCTAGAATGGGTGGGAAGGCATTAATGAGGAGGAAGACCCTTGAGGACGTTGTAATTAGGTTAATTGGAGGGTGGTATGAAGATGAATCTTCAGGAGATTTGGATTCAGATTAGGTCAGTATTAGTCTTCGCCTGGTTCTACGGATGGTTAGCTGTTGTTAGGGAGCCGTTCTGGTTAGTCTCCTCCCTACTGAGTCCATTATCCATTGTAATAATAATGACGATATTCGGTGGGGTACATTACATGAGCTTTGGACTACTGGGTGGATTAGCCATGGCTGTTAGCTCAAGTGGCGGATTCACAATAATAGGTGACGCCACTTACCTGAGGCTTGAGTTAAAGTACCAGTCAATGCTAATAAACACTAGGCTTAACCCAATATCCTACACCCTTGGTTTAGCCCTATCTGAATTAACCTACGCCCTACCAGGCCTAGCGGTATTCATTATACTGATGCAATTAATCATGCATATACCCGCATCCCTATACCTCCTAGTAATCCCAATACTGGCCCTTGAGTGGGTTGCGGCAAGCATGCTTGGCTTCACCTTATCCACGTTAATGAATGATGTTAGGTACGGTTGGTCCCTATCAGGCATATTAGGCTTCCTACTGGGTACACTACCCCCAGTCTTCTACCCAGCCTACCTACTACCCACACCATACATCGCCCTAGTATCCCCAGTCAGCATAGTATCCACGGTGCTTCAGTACATTATACTAAGGGTTAATTACCCACAGATGCTAATTAGGTTAAGCGTAATCCTACTGTTAGCCGAGACCGTGGTTTTCACAATACTTGCATTACGTAAATCCAGGTGGAGGAGCGTTTACTGAAGGTTTAACGCAGTATCTTAGTGTAGAGGGCTATTAGGACTAGGTTTATTGAGATGTTTATGAAGAAGAGCATGTAGAACATCATTATGAACGTTAAACTAAAGGCAACCATACTTAGGTACACTAGGTAAATGTTAATGAATAAATCCACAATTAACGTTAATAGCATAATCCTCTGAGCAAGCATGGGTTCAATATTAACTATAACGTAGATTAACTTAACAAGTGCAAATATTACGGCCATTATGAACATTAGTATCGGTATTATCACATATGGGAGGGCTAACGCATTAATACCATACAGGTACATTACCGCAACCACCATAGCTGTCTCAATCACCCTAACCACAGCCAATAATACATTGGGCTTAAGCATTAATGAACACTAAGGCGACCCTTTTTAAACATGAAGTTATAGCCACGTTAATGAAGGAGCCTAACCCATGGTGAATAAACTAATTCACTTTAAATACGCATTAATAGCATTATGGGCTTCATGGGGTCTTACAGTAAGGCCTTAAAATCACCTGCTTAGTCTATTATCACCCTCAGCGTAGTACTAGATGGCTCAGTAACCTACACTTCAAGTCCAAGGAACGATTAACCTCCTTAAGCACCTAATCCTGACCTCTTCCCTACTCCTTAGGATGAAGGGATTCCGCCGGAGTCTTGGATATTACCCTTTTATGGAGCATCCTTACTTAAGAATCAATTTTTATGCCGGGGTCACCAATCTGAAAACCACTACAGCATAGATTCCAAGTAGGCTGAAGGGGGTGTAAATGGTATTTGAAGAAGCATGAATAATATGCACCATACTAAGGATTATTGCTATTATTAACATGTTTATGGCTTAATATTAAAGCCTATTTGCTCCATATCCATATTTAAATAAACTCTCCGCTTCCCTGATTAATTACTAATCATGAAGCTTCCCCAATGGAACACTTTAATACTCATTTAGATTCAATATGCTGATGCGGGTTTTAATTTACTGGTCCATAGGCGGTATTGGCGGTATCCAGAGGATTTACACAATGTTAGCTAAAGCCTTAACAGAGTGTGGGCATTCTGTGACCATATTGACTAATAGGTCATTGAATCCCCTTGAGGTGACTGAGATGCATGGAGTGCATTTAAGCGGCGTCAACATTATTACTCCCCCACACCTCACTTGCATTAACCCATTGTGTGATGTGGTTAATTCAATTATTGGATCCAGTAAGCTTTATGGTTTAGTTAATGATTATGATGCAGTTTACATTGATGACTTGGCTCTAGGTTCATTAACCATAAATGAATTAATTAAGCATAGTGGACTCATATTCTACATGCATGGGTTAATTGATAGGGTTAAGATTTACGTACCCTTATCTAAACCCCATAGGATGTTCATTAATGCAATAACGGCGCTTAGAAGTAGCTATAGGCTAATTAGGGAGGCTAAGCTACTATTAGCTAATAGTGCATTCACATCATACGTGGCCTATAAGACAATTGGCATTAGGCCAAGGGTACTTCACCCACCAGTGGATACTGGGCTTGTGGCGAAGTTCAGGAGTAGCATTAGGGAGAATGCCGTAGTCTCCCTGGGTAGGCTCGGCGCCGCTAAGGGTCATGAATTCGCCATTAGGCTTATTCAAGGACTTAAGGAGAGGGGGATTGATGCTAAGCTATACATCATGGGTTCAGCCTCCGATGCAGCCAGTAGACTATATGCGCTTAGGTTAATTAACCTAGCTAAGAGGCTTAATGTACATGATAGGGTTACCTTAATACTTAATTCACCTTTAAGCAAGGTTTACTCAATACTCGGTAAATCCAAGGTCTTCGTGCAAGCCAAGTGGGGTGAACCCTTCGGCATAGTTGTGGTTGAGGCCATGGCGGCTGGCTCAGTACCCATAGTACCCAAGTCAGGTGGACCATGGCATGACATAGTGTTTTACGGTAAGTATGGGTATGGTTACAGTAACCTAAGTGAAGCTATTGATGCTGCTGAGGGCGTATTAACCAGTGATAGTGAATACGGTAAGCTCTCCGAGATAGTAATGAGGAGGGCTGAGGAATTCTCATATAATGTCTTTAAAAATAAGGTATGCAGATTCCTGGATGAATTAGGTAATTAAAGTAGGATAATTTCATTACCCTCTAAGTCTCTAGGTTAGTCCCTGCATCAACCTGAGCCTAGGTAATGTAGATTAATGTGGAAAAACTTAAATAAAAGTGAAGACATAATTTTATTACAATGCTTAGTCCATTTATCCATCATACCAAGGAAAACACCACCAATAGAGGTGTACCACTTCGTTTCAACACAGTAGAACCGAAACATGTAACATGGGGACTAGGCCTAATAAATGCTAATAAACCATTAATCACCACCTCCAAGAGGCCTATTCAAACTCCTCCATGTAATCAACCACCTACGCAACAGACAGAGAATGAGGGAGCTTCACAGTTAATGTCATACTATCAACAATTACATCTCCTCCCATGTTTAATCGGCATCTCTAATCCACCTCCATCTGGTTACGCACGTAAAGGCAGGACGAGGAAGAATAGAGAGATAATGGAGATTGTGCTGCTTTAATCCTAATGTTATCTTTTATCTCTTCTTTACTAGTGAAAATTTTGTAGTTTCCTTGTGTAGGCTTATTGTTTGTACCGCGATAGTAAGTAGTTAGCCTTATTAAGCATCTTCATTAGTCTCAGTGAATGTCCTCAGTAGTCTTATCCATAATTACTAGGAATGGGGCGTTGAAGGGTGATGTATTCAGGTTAATGTTATTATCGACGCTTCAAATACCTTATAAGGCAATTATACTTATTGATGATAGTGATAATGATAAGACGCTTAATGTTGTTAAATCATTTGCTAATGAGAATAATAAGGAGCTTCTTGCATCAAGATCAAACACACATGGTGGTAGGGCCACTAGGGCAATTGGTAGGCAAACAGCCTTTGACTTATTCCTAAGAAACTTCATTGAAGGCATGCTTATTCAACTTGATGATGATGTAATACTCATGAATGGGTGGTGGAGTGCTGTTACTGATTCATTATCAGATGAAAGGATTGGATTATACTATGGTTTAACATATGATGTAAATGACTTAAACTCACTAAGCACCAGTAACGTTAACATACAGGCAGTGTTGATTAATGCATTGGAGAGGGGTAGGACTAATGACTTCGCCATTAGAAGAGACGCCTTAAGCGCAATTGAAGGCAGGTTCGGTGCAATACCCCCTGAATTGCATCTCTACGAGGATGCATGGATTTGGAGGGCTATTCAGTGCGCTGGTTACGGTATAGTAATAGGCTTAATTGGGGCCTTCCAGCATGATCCAGTGAAGCTGAGTGGACTTGGTGACATCAACGTCGACATAAAGTACCTTAAATTAGCTTCAAGATACGGCATAGTCCAATCAGTAAATCCCTTAAATGATTCACTTAGATTACTAGCACCACTACTAAGGTTACCTAGCATGGTGGCTAAATATGGTTTAACCAGGGGCGTTAAGGAGACGTGGTTCAGAATACTCTACAGGTATGCGAAAATAAAGGGAACCTTAACATTCAACTGTAGTAAACTTAATTCAAGGGGATTAAAAATCCCTTAAACTCTAGGGATTCCTGCCTCTTAATCTTAAGCATAGGTTCACTTAGATAGAGTTAATTCGATAATACATGTAAATAGGTTCCATTGAGCTAGAGCATTGTCATCATGGAGGCTACCTGGTTGCTGTAATTCTAGTTGCATTTGATACAATGGGATATGTGGATTAGGGTTATTAACTTAGCTTATGAATGGATATGTTCCTTGTAGCAGTCACTTATAGTGCTTCTTCATATCCTCGTTAAACGGTAGGTTCAGTATTTCATCAATAACCTCCCTCGCCTGTTCAGTGCTCTTGGTCCTTGGGTCGAACATCAATGCTTCAATAAGTAACTCCTTGCTACCAGCTAAGTAGGCTTCAAGTGCCCTCTCAGTGACGGCTATTCTAGGGTACCATACGTATGAGTACATTTTATTTGGTACATTCTCAATGGCCTCAGGCCTAATTACCTCACCCTTAACGTACACCGGCGCCTCAACTATGGCGTCGCTTGGTAGTCTAGGTAATACGCCATTATTGGGTATGTTTAGTATCATTCTCCTCTCAACGTTATTAACAACACTATCTATGAAATCAATAATCTGCTCACCACTCTTAACCGGTGGATAAGCCTCAGTGGCCTTAATGCTTGGGTTGAATGCAGCATTCTCCAACTTAGCCTCAGCCTCCTGATTCCTAAGCATCCTAATCCCCCACCCTACCTCAGAATCAACACCACCAATGGGTCCATACCAATATATCTTGGTTTTAAGATCCCTATGGTACTTCCACGTCCCACTCCTAGCCGTGTCACCAAGTGGGTATAGGCCGTAGAGTCTATACATGTCCACAGCAGCCCTACTCAAGGTCTCTTCCCATGGGCCAGGCACGTAACTAGCCCAGAATTCCTCAGCCTTCTTCTCAATCCACTCATCAATCAAGTGGTAGGCGTCTTCACCATTATACTTAAACCTAGTTAGAAACACCACGTGATTTAAGCCAACCGCCTGCCACTCAATCCTCCTCATATCAAGTTTCAACGCCTTCTCAACCAATAATCTAACACCGCCGGGCGCTCCATGGCAGTAACCAATAATTTTAAGCTTAGGATACTGCCTATGTACTAAAGTTGTTGTTTCGAGAACTGGGTTGGAGACTTGAATTAACCAAGCATCCCTATTAATCTCATCCATTATGCCTGCTATTTTCAACGCCACATTATACTGCTTAAACCCGGTTAATGATGGGTAGCAGCACACCATATTCCACTCAGTTGCATCAATACCCCTATAGTACCCATGCCTCTCAGCAGCCTCAACCTGAATGCCCCAGTGATCGTAACCTATTGCGAAGGCTAGGTTAATTACGAAGGAGGCGCCTTCAATACAAGCCTTAGTATCAGTGGTTCTTTCTAGATTAATGGGTACCTTAAGTTCATCGAAATACTTCCTGGCCAGCATGTAGCTTCTAGCTAATCTATGTTCATCAATATCCATTAGGGTTAGTGTGATTCCATGAATACTCTTTGTTAATGCAATATCCCTAAGTATACTTGCTATAAACGTATGACTGCCTCCACCTATTATACAAATCTTTATGTTCTTAATTTGTTCGCTCATAGTTACTGCGTTACAGGTGCCCTTAAATAAGCATGTAGTAGAACACTTACGATACTGAACATGTTTAAGGATAATAATATTGATATGCATTAAAATGAGTAAACCTGGGGTTAGATGTAATATAACTATAAGTGAAGGTTATTCATTGAGTTATGGTTTATTGGCTCATCTGAGTTGAGTATTACTTAGTGTTTTTATAATGGGGATGAGGGTTAATGCGCCTAGACATAATACTGGTAGCCTTAATTACTCAATGTGCCTCTCCAGCCAGCTTAATGCTAATTCAATCCACTTAGCCACAGGGGGATTAACATGCTGGGGATTTGAGGCAGTGGTTTTATCAGCCAGTGAGAGTCCGTGAACTCCCTTTTCAAAGACGTGGAATTCAAAGGGCACCTTATTTCTGGCTAATGCGTTAACGTAACTTATTATGCTCTCCACGGGAACTACATCATCATCCGCAGTAGTCCATATGAATGTTGGGGGAGTATTCTCATCAACATGGTATGTTGCGCTTAATTCCCTTAAATCATCCTCAGTGAATTTACCTGAGCCTAAGGCTAGAGACATCATTTTAAATAACACCCCCGCGGCTGGGGTGTTTCTATTATTCTTAGTTACCTCATTCATTACCGCGAAGTCCACAACAGGGTAGGCCAGTATTACCGCTGATGGTTTAAGGGTATCCTTAGGGGCATTAACCAGCTTACTTAACCAATCCCTATGCCAATTAACACTGTATAAAGCCGCCACGGTTCCTCCAGCTGAGAATCCTATTATTGCAATCCTACCGGGGTCTATATTCCACTTATCCGCATTACGCCTAATGCTCACCACGGCGTTGGCTAATTCAATAACCACGTCAGGGTACACTTTGCTAACACCCATGCTTTCAGTGGAGTACCTTAATACGAAGGCGTGGTAACCCCTTGAAAGGAATATTGAGGCCACGGGTTCAGCTTCCCTATCAGATGTGCGTACGAATCCTCCCCCAGGGCAAATAATGATTGCCGGTCTCCTTCCCCAAGATATTTCAGGGGATGTATCAAGGATGTATGATGTTAATGTAACTGGTCTATCATCCCTAAGCCTAATAACCTCAATTCTCATAGTGCGCTTAACCACGGTTCACTTATAAGTATTGTATTTATTCAGGTTAAGGCATTTGTAAGTTAAGTCACCTTATAGGGTTAATTAATAACATGATTTAAGTTAATTCAATCACATTCAGTGAATAATCTATTGGGTTACATCTATGGTTACTGACTTCTCCCCCTCGGGCACTGCCACTGAAACCACCTGCTTCCCTGCCTCATGTAGCTTCACCGTGAAGTTCACTATCCTCTCCTCACCTGGATCCAAGTACACTCTATGCTCCTCAATCACCCTACCATTAACCTTAAGCGTAATGGGTACTAGGTCACCTACTTTACCTTCATTTCTTAACGTGGCCTTAACCCTAATTGATTCACCAGCCTTAACATTGACCTTATCAGCATTAACACTCGTCACGCTCACAATACCCTTAACCAGTTGAGTTAACTTGAATTCACCCATTAGCCTAATGTCCATTGATGATGAACCAACAAGGACCTGGTATGCTCCAGGCTCCACAATACGCCTGAACCCTGCATCATACATTGCTAAGTCATCTAAGGTTAACTTGAATTCAACTACAGTCTTCTCACCGGGCTTAAGCGTTATTCTCCTAAAGCCCTTAAGCATCATTAATGGTCTAGCTATACTTGAGTACCTATCCCTAACGTATAGTTGAACAACTTCATCACCCTCATACTTACCTATATTCTCAACGTTAAGTGATACTGAAACCACTCCATCATCCTCATTAACGCTCACCTTGAGGTCACTGTACTTGAATTGAGTGTAGCTTAGCCCGTGTCCGAACGGGAATAGTGGTGTTGGAGGCATGTTAACGTAATCATAAACCCTACCACTGGGCTTAGTGAAGTAGTATAATGGTTCCTGGCCCTCGTGAATAGGCCAGGTTAAAGGTAATTTACCACCCGGGTTATATTCACCTAAAAGCACTTGGGCAATAGCCTCCCCGCCCATTTCACCAGGGTACCAGGCCTCAACCAGGGCTGGGACATTATTAATCCATTCACCGACGACTGGGCTTCCAGTGGTTAAAACCACTGCAACGTTCTTATTAACCTTAAGCACCTCCTCAATAAGCCTCTCCTGGCACTTGGGTAACCTTAATGATGCCCTATCCCTCTGTTCACCCTCAATAATGCCTGCAAACACAACCACTGCATCAGCCTTCGAAGCGGCGTCAACAGCCTCCTTAATCATTGAGTCCTCGATTAAATCCCAGCCAAGCTTAATGTAGGCGTAACCGTAGTTCAACCTACCGTACTCAAGCCTAATCTCATACTGCCTCCCACCCTCAAGCCTAATTGAACCACTCTTAGGTGAATTACTGGCCACACCCCATGAATCCACAATTGTCTTACCATCAACAGTAAGCCTAAATCCACCGCCAGCGGCGTAAACCTTAAACTCATACGTGCCTGATACGGGTGGGGTAATGTAACCAATCCACCTAATGGAGTATCTTCCTGGGTCAAGGCCCTGGTATGGTGGGTCGTAGCCTATGTCAAGTCTGAAGAATCCCTCCCACGGTGCATCAATCCTAACGCCAATAGGCTCACCCTCAAGGTTAGGGTTATTGAAGTACTCACCCCTCAAGCCGTGTCTATTAGGCTCACCCATTGGTGTAAGGTACCTTGTTGGTATTGGGTGGTCAGCATCCATATCCCCTATGCATCCCTTAGCGTGAATCACATTAATGCCCCTGGCCTTAAAGGCTTCAAGGGGTGTTATTACACTCTTAGGTATTGCACTATAGCCACCTAACTTAACCTCATCCGCGAAGGGGCCTATTAGGGCTATTGCCTTAACCCTAGACTTATCAATAGGCAGTACACCATCATTCTTAAGCAGTACAATAGCCTTCTCAGCGGCCTCAAGGGCTAACCGCCTATGCTCCTCTGAGCCAATAACCTTAGCTTCCTCGGGGTCAACGTAAGGTGAGTCGAATAGGCCTATTAGGAATTTAGCCCTCAAAACCCTCCTAACAGCCTCATTAAGCGCCTCCTCGCTAATCAACCCCCTCCTAATAGCCCTAACCAGTGGTTCACCGTATATTGAGAATCCTGGGAATTCAACATCTAGGCCAGCCTCAAGGGCTAGTTTAGCAACCTCCTCCGGGTTATCGGTTATGTAGTGCCTATTAACTATACCGGTGACTGAACCGTAGTCAGACACCACGAAGCCCTCGAACCCCAATTCCCATCTAAGTACCTCCGTTAGCCAGTACTTGTTCATTGAGCATGGTACCCCGTCTATGGAGTTGTAGGCAGCCATTAATGATAATGCCCCAGCCTTAATGGCCGCTCTGAAAACCGGTAACTCAGTCTCCCTAATGAACCTCTCACTCATGTGTATTTCAGCGCTGTCCCTACCACCATCACCAACGAAGTTCATTATGTAGTGCTTAGGGGTAGCCACAATACCCTCCTCCCTAAGCGCCTTAACGTAGGCGTAGGCTAACTGTGAGGCTAAGTAGGGGTCTTCACCATAAGTCTCCTCAGTCCTACCAGCCCTAGCATCGAAGGTTAGGTTAACCACGGGTGATAGGCATTGCCTAATACCCCTGGCCCTAGTCTCCCTTGCAATAGCCTTAGCAACCCTATACATTAAGTCCACGTCCCAGGCCGCAGCCAGCGCTATGGCTTGGGGGAAGACTGTTGAGTGCTTAGCCATGCATCCGTGGAGGCACTCATCGTGAATAATAGCCGGTACACCAAGCCTAGTGTCCTCAAGGAACCTCCTCTGAATATCATTAGCCTTAACAGCACCCTCAGTCGGTTCAGTACCCCTAAGGACCACTGATAAGTTACCTACATCCAACCTATCAGTTAGATCCGACCTTAATTGAGCCACCTTCTCCTCAAGACTCATCCTCCTCAAGAGATCCTCAACCCTCTCATCAATAGGCCTACTGGGGTCCTCGAAGGGGGCCATTAAACCATCCTTATCATGATCAATCCACCCACCATGGTAAATATCGCTTCTTTTAACACCACTGGGTATGAAGTCACTTGACTTAGACATAGTTAAGTCATTAAGTTAGATAACCCTAGTTTTTAAGTAATACGTGTTATGAATAAGTAAGGGTTAATAGTAATTCCTCAGCCTCAATAATGGAAGAGTTTAAAACACTGTTAAGTGCGTTAATTGCCATGAAGCTACGGATGCTGCTGGCGCGCATAATGATTAGGTACTACTGCGCGTACGCATCATTACTGCGTATTCAAGTAAGGGAGGGTAGGCGTAGGAAGAGGAGGTGAACGCTTTAATGAATGTTCCTGAGTCAGTAATATTCATTGTTATTTTAACAATCACCTCAGCGTTAATCACTAATGCTCAATCAGCCGCCTGCTGGTACTATTGGCCTAACGTTAACGTTAACCTTGGTCAAGGATTACTGGTTAAGGTAATGAACGGGTCCTATAACCTATACGTATTCACACCAACCCAGTACGCTAAGTGGAGTAGCGGCAGCGGTGGGTACGCCGTATACGCAGGTAGCGTTACTGTGGGTGCCTACCTTGTACGCATCCCCCCTGGTTCATACTACGTGGTGCTCTACCCCACTCAATGCGGCAGCATCGTTAACGCCGGTATTAATGTTATTGGTTTAGCCCCAACGGGTTTATCATCAATAATACCCATCAACACCACTGCGGTTTTAGGCTACTTCAATATAAGTATTATTAGGGCTTGGAATGCAAGCTACACCGCAGTCAACGTACTAAGGGTACCTAAGAGTAGTGCCAGTCTTCAATTAAATGCAGTAGTGCGAGTTGAGTTAATTAATGGTAGTTTCCAGGAGTATTGGCTTCAAGATGCTTTAATCTTCATTACGAGTAATGGAGTCTTCAGTGTTGCTGATAATGTCTGGAACGCCACTGCCCCTGGGGCTAATGTATCAAGCAGCTTAATCACTGGACTAGGTAGGGTTTACAATGCCGTGGGCGTTAGCCAGGAGTATTACGGGTACGTGGGTAATTTAACTAGGTACCAGTTACCTTTATCAGGTTACCTTGAGGTTAACGTAACCTTAATTAACGATTCAGTGGTGGTTATGTTCGGTTACGCAATAGTGAGGAATGGAAGCACCTACGCACCACCGGTAATTAAGTGGTTTGATAACGTGACCCTGGGGATTAAGGCTAAGGATGCGTTAATAGTAACTACCCCATATGAGGAGACGGGTGGTGGATACGCGTATGATGTTGAGTTAGTCTTTGGGGGAGGCTTTAATGGTGAGCAAACCACCTTTGAGAGCCTTAATGCTCAATTAGCCGTAATGCACTGGAGTGGATCTGGTTGGGTACCTTATAGTCAAGTCTATAACTTCGGCATGAACACTGGGGAATCAGCAACAGACCTAGTGACCTCAATATCAAGTAACGGTAATGTGCAAGTCACCGTGGGTATACCATACTACGGTGAGTTAACCAATGACTTCAAACCAACCATACCCACAAGCTTCATTGAGGTCATTTACCCAAACAGCACTGTGAAAGGCTTCTACACGTTCAAAGAAACCACAGTAACCTTGCCCAGGGTGATAATTAGTAATGGTGTCACCTACATCTTCAAAGGCATTGATGAGTCATGTAATGGGGCAACGCGATTAATTAGAAATAACTCAGCAACAGTGACCCCAAGCATTAACGCGTTCTCAACATGCGTTATAAGGGGGAATTATAGTACGTACTTCTTATTGAGACTTAAGTCACAATACCCCATTAATATTACCCTGGTTAATGGCACATTCACAGTAACTAATATGGAGAGCTGGTTACCTGCAAACTCATCACTGGTGATTAGGGTTAAGGCAATCTACCCACTCAGTAACTTAACGAGGGTTAAGACTATTAATGAGACTTTAATTAACATGACTGTTAGGGAGCCGTTAAACTTAACCATTGAGTGGATTAGGCAGTATTTTGTCAGGGTTATGAGTATTGTCCCAATTAATGTTAATGGTTCATTAACATTAAGTTACTTTAACTGGATTAACAACGGCTCTGTCTTGGAGTTATCAATACCAAGCTTCATGTACTTCAATAATGGGAGTAGGTTAATGGCCTTGAATAAATCCAGGGTAATTATAGTGGTTACGCATCCATTAAACATCACTACGTCATGGGTTAGGCAGTACTTAGTTAACATTAGTAGCATTGCCCCAATTCTAATTAACGGTAATTACTCAATTAATTATGTTCAGTGGATTAATTCAGGCAGTATCATTAACGTGACTGTGCCTAAGTACTATTACCTTAACGGTAGTGTAAGGTTAATGGCGCTTAATTCATCAATTTTAATAACAGTTAATAACCCCATTAAGGCCACTGTAAAGTGGGTTAGGCAGTACTTGATTGAAGTTAATAGTATTGTCCCCGTAATGGTGAATGAGTCTCAATTAACCTCATTAATTAATTGGCTTAATGAATCAAGCACATTAATTATTAATGCGCAGCCTCAATACTACTTCAATAATG
This sequence comes from Caldivirga maquilingensis IC-167, assembly GCF_000018305.1. Lineage (NCBI taxonomy): Archaea > Thermoproteati > Thermoproteota > Thermoprotei > Thermoproteales > Thermoproteaceae > Caldivirga > Caldivirga maquilingensis. The sequence goes on from NC_009954.1 coordinate 1,289,025, forward strand.
GAACCAGGTTAATCCTACTTAATTCAAGCGAAATTAAAGTAATCATCAATAAGCCACTTAACCTAACCATTGAGTGGGTTAGACAATATTTGGTTAATGTAACCAGTTCAGCACCATTAATGGTAAATGACACCTTAGTGAAGTCAATACAGGATTGGTTTAACTCAAGTTCATTACTCAATATTACGCTTACAATTCAATACTTCAATAATGGAACCAGGTTACTTCCCTTAAACTCCTCATTAATCCTCATTAAGGTTAATAAGCCTCTTAACCTGACTGTTAACTGGGTTAGGCAGTACTTAGTTAATTTAACAAGCCCAATAGCCTTAAACATTAACGGCACTGTGTCTAGGAATTACTCCAGATGGATTAACGCTAGTGATTTAATAATCCTAAATGGGCCGCTTAGGATTCTTGAAGTTAATTTAACCATAATTAAATTAGCCTCCGTATCAATTAATGGTCAGCTTCACTACTCATTGCCAATTAACCTGACGGTTAATGAACCCTTAATGATTAAGGTTAATTGGGTTAGGGATTACATAGTCTACTATTCATTGGTATTATTAGTGATTGTTATTGTATTAATCCTGGTTGCTTCACGCCGTGGTGGTTAATTTTAAATTTGTTCACAATTAGTCTTTATATTAATCTATTTTCAATTTTTCGTTATTAAGTGATTGAATGACGCATAACACTGCTTCGCGTAGAAAGGCTTAAAAGAGGTTCATACATGTGGTGTATGTATATGTCTGATGTTGCCTTTGAATCCCTTACGCCGGCTGAATGGTTTAGGCGTAATAAGGAGATTGCTGGGTTCTCAAGCCCAAGCAGAGCAATGTACCAGACTGTTAGGGAGCTTATTGAGAATGCCCTAGACGCCACTGAGAACCACGGCATACTACCCTCTATTAAGGCTTCAATAAGGTATGTTGATAAGGATAAGGACCTTTACTCCATATACGTTGAGGATAACGGTATAGGTATCCCGGAGGAGGAGATACCTAACGTCTTCGGTCAAATATTCTACAGCTCCAAGTATAAGATTAAGCAGCATAGGGGTATTTTTGGCCTTGGAGCTAAGATGGTTGTCCTCTATGCCCAATCCACCTCAGGAATGCCTGTGAGGGTTACTAGTTCAATGAAGGGTTCCCAATACATATACACTTATGAAATTAGTATTGATACGGTTAAGAATAAGCCAGTAATACACAGTCACGTTAGGGTTGAGAATAAGTATGGTTGGCACGGCACGGCGGTTAAGGTTGTACTGGAGGGTAATTGGCAGTACGCTAAGAGTAGGATTGAGGAGTACTTCACTAGGACAGCCATGATAACCCCATACGCTGAAATAATACTCATTGAGCCTAATAACGAGGTCCTCAGGTTCAATAGAATAACCACAATAATGCCTAAACCCCCTGTGGAGGGTTTACCACACCCAAGTAGTATTGACCTTGAGTCCCTTAAACAGTTAATCAGTAGGAACAGTGACATACCGTTGATTGACTTCCTTAAGGAGAACTTCGACGGCATTGGTGATGAGACTGTTAGGGAATTCATGAAGACTGTGGGCATTAGGGCTAGTAAGCATGTTAAGAGGCTTAGTGAGTCTGAGTTAAGGTTACTTGCCGAGAAGATGAGGCAGTTCAATGGCTGGAGGAGGCCTAGGGCTGATTGGCTCTCCCCCATTGGTGAGAAGATACTGGCAAATGGTATACTCCACGTCCTTAAACCTGAGGCCGTCTTCGTGACCACTAGGAAGCCATCCTCATACTCAGGTCACCCATTCATTGTTGAGGCAGCCATAGCCTGGGGTGGGTCAATAATGCCTGTGGATAAGCCCATACTATACAGGTACGCTAATAAAGTGCCTCTACTTCAGGATGAGGGTAGTGACGTGATTAGGCATGTTATTGATGAAGTTGATTGGAGTCAATATAAGGTTAAGTTCCCAGCGCCATTGGCGGTGGTGGTTCACGTATGCTCAACTAAGATACCCTACGCCTCAGCTGGTAAGGAGGCCATTGCTGATGTTCCTGAAATTGAAAAGGAGGTTAGGTTAGCTGTTAGGGAAGTGGCCAGGAAGCTTAAGGTTTACTTAGCTAGGAAGGAGAAGGAGCAGGAATTATTAACCAAGTACGCCATACTTAGGCTATACACTGATGAAGTATCCTCAGCCCTATCCTTCGTGTCTGGGGTTGATGAAAACGTGATTAAGGGTAAGCTCGAGGAATTAATTAAGAGGAAGCTTGGCCTAGACATAAGGGCTGGGCCACCGGCAATCACCAGTGAGGTGGGCAATGTTGCGGTTGCTTAAGCGCTTACTCGTGTTACATTAGTAAAGCGTAAAACACCCAGGCTTAAGTACTGGTTGATGAGGCTACTTGAGTATAAGGGTAAGGAGATACTGGCTAAGTATGGTGTAAGCGTGCCTAAAGGTGTTGTAATCAGTAGCGTGAGCGACATTGATAAGAGTAACCTAAAGTACCCAGTATTCGTTAAGTCCCAGGTACCCTTCGCAGGTAGGGCTAAGATGGGGCTTGTTAAGAGGGCTAATAATAAGGATGAGGCTAAGCAAATAGCTTCAGAGTACTTGGGTAAGGTTATTCAGGACTTTGAGGTTAAGAAGGTTCTACTTGAGGAGGGGGTTGATGTTGTTAAGGAGTACTACGTCTCAGTAACCATAGATAGATCCAGTAGGACATTCATAATCCTGGCCTCACCTGAGGGTGGGGTTGATATAGAGGAGATAGCTAGGACAAGTCCTGAGAAAATATACAGGGGTAGGATCCATCCCTTTGAGGGTCTTAGGGACTACACTGTTAACGCTATTAATAAGTTCATGGGCTTCACAGGGGAGTTAGCCTCAAAATTCGCCTCACTCCTTAGAATAATGTACAACGTGTTTGAAACTTATGATGCTGAATTAGTGGAGATTAATCCACTTGCCTTAACAAGGGACGGTAACTTCGTTGCCCTTGATGTTAAAATAATGATCGATGACAATGCACTATATAGGCATGGTGATATTTCAGTGGAGGAGGAGGGTGACTTAACCAGGGAGGAGCTTGAGGCTAGGAAGTACGGCTTCCACTACGTTGAGTTACCGGGCTACGTGGGTGTTGTTGGTAATGGGGCTGGTTTAACAATGGCCACAATGGATCTTGTTAAGGAGTTTAAGGGTGAACCAGCTGACTTCCTTGACGTTGGGGGTGGTGCAAGTAGGGATATTGTTAAGGCAGCCTTAAGCCTACTACTTAAGGATGAGAGGATTAAGGGAATCGTATTAAATATCTTCGGTGGAATAACCAGGGGAGATGAGGTTGCCTACGGTGTCGTGGAGGCCTTTAAGGAGATTGGCGCCTCTAAGCCATTGGCAATAAGGCTGAAGGGAACCAATGAGGAGGAGGGTAGGAGGATTCTAGCCCCATTGGGGGTTAAAATTTATGAAACAGCCGAGGAGGCTATAGGTGAATTAATGAGTAAACTACAGGGTGGTTCAAGATGACGATACTGGTTGACCAGAACACGAGGGTACTTGTACAGGGAATAACGGGTAGTGAGGGATCTAGGCACACACTGTACATGCTTCAATACGGCACTAAGGTGGTTGCTGGGGTAACACCAGGTAGGGGTGGTCAACAAGTTCACGGCGTCCCAGTCTACGACTCAGTGGAGGAGGCCTTAAGGAAACACCCTGAGATAAACACATCAATAATATTCGTACCAGCCAGGTTCGCCTCAGATGCAGTCTATGAGGCAGTGGATAATGGGATAAGGCTGGTTGTAATAATAACTGAACACATTCCAATCCATGATGCAATAAGATTCGTTAACTACGCTAAGTATAAGGGGACGGTGATAATTGGGCCAAACTGCCCAGGCGTGGTTAGTCCAACAATCAGTAAGGTGGGTATACTACCTAATAATGTATACGTTAAGAAGGGGCCAGTGGGTATAATATCCCGCAGCGGTACCTTAACCTACGAAATATCCTACCACTTAACCCAAGCCGGTTTCGGCCAAAGCACGGTGGTTGGTATTGGCGGTGACCCAATAATAGGCACGGATATGGTTGAGGCAGCCTTAATGTATGAGAATGACCCGGAGACCAAGTACTTAGTGGTGATTGGTGAAATAGGAGGTGACCAGGAGGAGAGGTTGGCTAGCCTTGTTAGGGAGGGTAAGGTAACTAAGCCAATTGTAGCCTTCATAGCCGGTAGAACAGCACCACCGGGTAAGAGACTTGGACATGCCGGTGCAATAATATCAATGGGAGTCGGCACCTATGAGGGTAAGGTTAAGGCACTTGAGTCCGCCGGTATTAAGGTCGCTAAGACACCGCTTGAGGTTGTTAAGCTTATTCGCGACATCTCAAAGTAATTGAGTGCCTTAACTTAAAAATCAAGTCCTTATTCAATAAACATGTTACTTCTAAATCAATAACAGTGACTCACCAGTTGAAGGACTAGGTACAGTTATAAAGCCTATTAGTGCGTACTAATTAAATGGTGGATGAATCCTGTGTGGTTGCTAAGATCAGGGACTACGCGGTGGCGAGTAATGAGGTAGTTAATGGTAGGGTTTTCGAGGTTGTTAAGAGGATTGCGGTTAACCTACTTAATGAGTGGAATCCAGAGAAGGGGGATTTCATGATACTTAAGGATGATAGGGTTATTCAAATAAAGTTACCATTACCCTCACCTGAACTTTACGATAGGTTAAAGAACTATAACATTAGGAGGAGCGGTGACTCAGCTGAAGCAACTGTACCGGTTTACGAGATAATATACTCCAGTGACTGGGTTGGGGAGGGTTTTAAGGCGGAGGAGGCTGTCTTAGTCTTCCCATTCATATCAAATGAAATAAATGCGCAAATAATAAATGATGTAATAAACACTTTAAAGACGGGTGAGGAGGAGATGGGGGAGGAATTTGAGGAGTAGGTTAAGTCAATGTATTAATACCTCCACTTAACATTAATTCTATGAACTCTGCAACACCCTTACCGCTTGGGTTTCTTGTCACTAACTTAGCGTGTTCCTTAGCCCTCCCTGTGGCATTACCCACCGCCACGCCTAAGCCAACAACCTTAAAGGCCTCGGCATCAATATCACTATCACCTATGAAGGCTACTGTTGAGCAATCCACATTAATTAACTCGCAAAGCCTCCTAATTGCAGTGGCTTTACTGCATTCAATAGGCCTAATGTGAACTGCGTAGCCACTGGTTTCCACGGCATATGATTCATTAACCCTCATTTTAATTAACTCCTCCCTAATCCTATTTACAACATTATAATCATCACCATTAACGTCAAGGGTCATGTCAAGGTACCTGCAGGGGTATTGGTAAGTGGGCTTCAATCCAAGCCTCTTAATTAATTCCTCAGCAATGCTCCTAGCACTTAACGCACTTAGCATTATCGTTGATGAATTAACCTTGATTATGCAACCGTTCTCAGCGATAATTGGTGCATCATTAAGCCCAATGTACTTTGCTAAAGCCTCAGCAACAATCAATGCATTACCGGTTACTAAACCAATCCTAACCCTACCCCTAGCCCTCTGTATAGCTCTAATTGCCTCAGGTTCAAGCGCCAGTTCACCCCTATTCACTGTTAATGTTCCATCAACGTCGAGTAGGAGTAGATTAATACCCATACCCATGAGGCCTCATTGAAGGGTTAATAAGCCTTTACTTAAACCACAGGATTAAGTTGCTTGAGGTTATTGAGTATTTTTCAATAATCCAGCAAATTACCTAGTTTTAGAAGCACATGTAGGTGGGATGGATGCGAGTAGGGAATTAAATGAATCCAAGTACCGTGGAATGGGTATTATGAATATTAGTTAAGCATGATTAATACTGAAACCTAACCCAGGGTCCTAAGTATTTAAAGGGGTTTTCAATAGGCCTTAACGTGGATAAGCAAGTTAATGTGGTTAATTACAGGGAATTGAAGAAGATACCTTACATACTTCTCCTCCTCCAGAATGGGGTAAATGACCACGACTTCACTAGGATTAGTGTAAGCGACTTATCAAAGCAAATGGGCACTACACCTCAGAACATATCCAAGGTGCTTAGGAGACTGGAGAGGGAGGGGTACATTGTGAGGAGTAGTGTTAAAGGTGAGGTGAGTGTAATGCTTAGTGAGAAGGGCAGTGCCTTATTAAGGAACCTAATGGACCTTATGGAGAACCTACTTGGGAAGAACATAACCATAGTACTAAGAGGCATTGTGGTAACAGGCTTTGGGGAGGGTAGCTACTACATTAGCCTGGAGGGTTATAGGAGACAGTTCATTAGTAAACTTGGGTTTGATCCATACCCAGGTACATTAAACGTGAAGCTACTTGACCAGTACATGAAGTATAGGCTATACTTGGAGAGGGTGCCTGGCGTGAGGATTGAGGGCTTCAGTAATGGTTCAAGAACCTACGGGGGTGTTAAGGCGTTTAAATGCACCATAAGTGACATACCCTGCGGTGTACTACTAATAGAGAGGACTTCCCACGGTCCTGAGGTTATTGAGATTGTGGCCCCAGTTAAATTAAGGGATAGGCTTGGGCTTAAGGATGGTGACGATGTAACAATAAATATTCTACTTTAAGCAAGTATTCAAGAGCGGGTTAATTGCTGTGGCTGCGGTTATGGGTTTCGTTGATTCATAATTGCAGTATTACCAGTCTCTCAAACCTACTCCGGCAACTCCCCGGGTACTGCGCCAGTGTTGCTGCCTACGTACCCTATCTTCAATTATAAATACCTACGGCTAATTTCAAGCATTATAATAATAATCTCAGCCCTAATCTACCGCCGCCCATTCTTACTAAACCCAATTAATACGCTTGGAGAACTATTACATAATTAATCAATCCATTTGTGAATATAAAGGATATATACCACCAATTAAGCCATTCAACACCGATCTATGAGTGAGAGGAGAATTTGGCCCGGTGCCTATGTTATGGGTGCAGCGGTCCTCTGGTCTACAATAGGCGTGGCCAGCGTCTATAGTGGTAACCCAGTGCTTCTGACTCTGTTTAGATCCGTGTTTGCCTCAATACCCTCGGTCATACTTTACAGGTCCGTTAATAGGGGTGCATTATTCACTGGGATTGCCCTAGGCGTATTATTCACCGTGTACCCACTGGCCACGGTGCTTGTGGGGCTTGGTGCAGCGGCATTTCTACTCTACACAGCGCCCTTATGGACTACATTAATAGCCTTATCCTTTAGGGAGAAGCCAAGCGCTAAGGGTGTTGTTGGTGTGGTATTAATAATAACAGCTATATTAATAATAATCACTGAGACGGAAAGGGGCCTACTAAACCCCATTGGTGTAGTAATGGGCTTACTCTCGGGTATTTCCTACGGAACATACATAGCCCTGGCCAGGTACTACGTGAGGAGCATCAATGAGTTGGAGGTTTCCCTGGGCTCAATACCATACACGCTAATAATCACAGCACCAGCAGCCTTACTCTACACCCTACTCCTTCATGGGCTCGTCCACGTGATAACCAGTGGTTTATGGGGTCTCTACATGGGTGTAATGGCAACCATAGTTCCCTACAGGCTCTTTTCCATGGGCATATCAAGGCTAAAGGCATCAACAGCCTCAATAATAGCCACCCTGGAGCCAGTCCTGGCCTCAGTATGGGGCCTCCTATTCTTTAGGCAGGTACCCACTGTTGCAGAGGCGGTGTCCTATGCATTGATAATTGCCGCATCAGTAATAGTATCATTTGAGTAAACATAACTAATACAAGCACTATATGGGAACAGGAGGATAGAAGCCATCGTACTAGCCGCAGGTAAGGGCAGGAGATTTGAAGGGGGCAAATTACTCACTAGGGTTAACGCATAATACTCAGGGGTATTCAAGGCATTAGAGGACTTGATTTGACATTACCCCTAATGCTATTATTTCACACCCAGCTCTTCAGCATTGATTTTAAGGCATCTTTAATATATTCTTCTTCACTAACCTCCTCTTAACATCTAGCGTAGTGTCAAACGGTAATGCTTTAAAATGCATAGTTAAGGAGATAGTTGGTGAGCAGAATGGCAGCTCAACAGGAGGCTACAATACTGGTTGGAAAGAAGCCTACAACAAACTACGTAATAGCCACGGTGATGCAGTTCAACCAGGGCAGTAAGAGGGTGATCCTCAAGGCCAGGGGATCAGCAATAGCGAGGGCAGTGGCAGCGGCCACAATGGTCCGCGACAGGTTCCTGGCGGGCCAAGTGGATATAAGGGAGGTTAAGCTACTGAGTGACAAGATAACTGGCCAGGGCGGAAAGGAAAGGGTTGTGGCGGCCGTTGAAATAGTTATTGAGAGGAAGTGAGGCCGCCTGTAAAAAGCATTACTCATCACCAGCGGCTTTTTTGCAGTTTCACCATAAATGTGAAATAAGCATTATCTTTAAAGTGGAGTAAGGGGCATGTGGCATTATACGTAATTGGCGTGGGGCCCTGGGACCCTGACTTAATCACTGTTAAGGCGATTAAGGCGTTAGCTAAGGTTCAAGTAGTCTACTACAGCTCCCTCATTAACCCTGAGGTGATTAGGCGTTACGCACCTAGGGCTAAGTCAATATACATGGGGCATGTGAGGGGTGATGAACACGAGGGGTATGTTAAGGAGGCCATTGAGTACGCTAAGGGTGGGCTGGAGGTCGCCTTCCTTAAGAATGGGGACCCAACATTGTTCAGTAGGGGGGTTAGGATATGTAGGGAAGCTAAGGCTCAGGGGGTTGAGTGCATTATAATACCTGGTGTAGCAAGCTTCACTGCGGCTGCTGCTGAATATGAATTGGAGTTGGGTGACCTAGTAACCCTGGTATCGTATCCCAATGTATCCAGGGGTGTGGTTAGGAGGACTACGGTATTATTCATGGCCTCGGCTGCTCTTGATAAAATTAACGAGTACCTGAAGGGTAATGATGAGGTAGTGGTGGTTAGTAGAGTAACGTACCCTGATGGCATCTTAATTAAGGTTAACCGCAGTGAGCCACTTAAGTTAAAGCCCCTCACCCCATCTTTAATATTCATTATGAGTGATGGTAATGGAGTTAACAATACCTAGGCTAATAGTATCCTCGTATAAGGGTAAGTCAGGGAAGACGCTGGTTACCTTAGCTATAGCGTATGCGTTAAGTAAGGCAGGCTTCACCCCATCACTCTTTAAGACTGGGCCCGATTACATAGATGCAAGCCTACACGGCTTAATCACCGGTTCACCCAGCAGGAACCTTGATTATGTACTAATGGGTTACGGTATTGTTGAGAGGCTACATAGGTACTCCAGGGGAAGCGACATAGCCTTAATAGAGGGGGTGGCTGGACTCTACGATAGTCCAAGCGGTATTGATGAATATGGTAGTACAGCTCAATTATCTAAGATTCTAAAGGCCCCGGTGTTACTCGTCATTAACGGTGAGAGGATTAATAGGACTGCAGGAGCCTTGGTTAGAGGGTTAAGGCAATTCGACCCCGATGTTAAGCTTATTGGCGCTGTTTTAACCAATGTGGCTTCAAGGCAGGTGGATAAGTTGAGTAGAATAATTGAGGAGGAGGGTCTTCCAGTGGTTGGCTTCATACCAAGGGATGAGGAGGTGGAGGAGGTGTTTAAGTATAGGCACCTTGGACTCATGCATGCTAGGGAGGTGGATGAGGAATGGTTAATGAATGTGATTGAGAAGGCGTCGGCACACATTAATGTTGAAGCCGTTCTAAAACTAGCCAAGGAGCAGTCTGAACCGGTGAAATTAAGCCTAAGCATTAATGACACAATACCCATCATTAAGGGGGTGCCTAGAATAGGAATTATGACTGGTAGAGCCTTCACCTTCTACTACCCTGAAACAATAGAGGAGGCTTACACGCTAGGTGACGTTAAGTTCATTGACCCTGAGAGGGATGGTGAATTAGGTGACATTGACATACTCCTAATCGGTGGTGGCTTCCCTGAAATCTACGCAAGTGGGCTTGAGGGTAATAGGGCTCTTAAATCATCAGTGAGGAAATTCATAGAGAGGGGTGGTTACCTATACGCTGAGTGCGGTGGATTAATGTACTTAACTAATTCAATAATATTCAATAATAATGAGTACGAGATGGTTGGTGCCATTGATGCCTCAACCATAATGCTCAGTAAACCAATTGGCCACGGTTACGCATCAGCAATGGTAATTAAAGACACCCCAATAGCACCCAGGGGCACTGTGTTGAAGGGTCATGAATTCCACTACTCTAAACTCATACTTAAGGGTAATTATGAGTTAGCACTGGAGTATGAGAGGGGTTTTGGGGTTAATGGTAAGGATGGGTTCCTAATAAACAATGCCTATGCCCATTACCTGCACATTCACCCATACACGTACAGTGTGTTGAATAGTATTGTTAAGTCATGGAGCCTTAACCCTACTTCTCAACCTTAACACCCCTCCTGGGCTTATGCCTCTCCTCAATACCCCTAAACCTCTCCTCCAGCCATGGATCCCCATTATCGTGGTAACCCAACGCTTCCCAGTAACCTAATTGAACCTCATCAATAAGCCTCACCTCCTTAATGTACTTAGCTGACTTCCAACCATACCTACTGGGTATCACTAACCTGAGGGGGAATCCATGATCCCTACTTAATATTGACCCATTCATAGCGTAGGCCACTATTGACGTATCCTCCATTAATGCGCTAATGGGTATGTTGGTTGTGTAACCATCAGCCCCAATCACTAAGGCATACCTTGCATTAGTAAGGGGCTTAGGTGCAATATCCTTCACCTTAACACCCCTCCAAGACACATTACTAATACTCCACCCAGTGACGCAGTGGAAGTCAGCGGTAAGATCCACGCACGGTAACTTAGTTAGAATATCCAGGTAACTAACCTTAACCTCCCTCTCCACTAGGCCTGTGAATGATAATTCATAGTCCTCAAGCCTTACATCAGGTGGATCATAGACATTATATATAATGAATCCCTTAATCCTCCTCTGCTCAGGGGGCCACTCCCTACTATACGTAACCCTACTGCACTCCCTACTTAACGCCAACTTAAATACCTCATCCCAATTAACCATTAAGCCACTGGAGTTAAAAAACCCCCTTAAATACTAAACTGAGTTACCACTGATTAATTAATTCATTAATATCATAATTTAAATTAGGCAGTGGAGTAGGGGCTTATGCTGAGTGGGAAGAGGGTAATCATAGCTGGGGCTGGGCCTGGCCTAGGTTCAGCAACAGCCTACCTGGCCTTAATTAACGGCGCATCAGTGGTTATGGTGGCTAGAAATGAGGAGAGGCTAAGGAGTTTGAAGGCTATGTTATCGAAGTACGGTAGGGTGGAGGCTGTTAAAGGGGACTTAAGCACCATGAGTGGTGCTGAGGATGCCGTTAAGAGGGCCTATGGAATCCTCGGCGGCATTGATGGTGTTGTAACTGTGCTTGGTGGCTATACTGAGGCATCCATTAGTGAGCTCACTGAGGATTCATTATTCAACATGCTTAGGGTTAATTTAGCAGCTCACTTATTCACGGTTAAGGCCGCTGTTCAATTAATGAACCGTGGCTCAATAGTCATGGTTACCGCAATATGGGGTCCATACTTGAATTGGCCTAATCGTGTTGCCTACGTAGCCTCTAAGGCGGCGTTATCCAGGGTTGTTGAGACCCTTGCCTCAGAATTACTCAGTAGGGGTATTAGGGTTAATGCAGTGGCTCCAGGGGGTATTAGGCGTGATTTTAGGCCTGAGAGGGATTGGAGGAGTACTAGGAGTATTGGTGATTCAAGTGCACCGCCTGAGGATATTGCTAATATAATTATTTGGCTGCTCTCGGATCAGTCGGAGTGGGTTAATGGCGCGGTTATACCAGCTGATGGTGGGTTTAGGTTGAGGCAGCGTTAATTAATGTCAGGTAGGACACTAATCCTCCTTCTAAGCCAATTATACATACTCCACCAATCCAACTTATACAACACCACGCCTAATGCGGTGAAGACTATGGCGAAGATTAACTGGAATTCAAGCCTACTTAGGCCGAGGGTTGATGTTACATTATATATCGTGTTCAGTAGGGTTAATTCAATGGGTATTTCAATGGAGCTTTTAATCAGTTTCCCTAAAAACACGTAGGCATTAAGCCTACTTAAACTAGCCCCAGCTGCCCCAGTACCCACGTAGATGTAGTCATCAAGGGGTATTCCAGGTATTACTGCTAACACAATTATGATTAACCAGAGGAAGCCTAATCTAAGTAACCCCCTTAGGAAGATCATGTTCCTGCTTCTAGCCATAGGCCTCCTTAAGGCTACGCCAATTAGGTACATTGTGTTCTTAGCTAAGGCTGCTCCAAGGGCAGTAACAACTATGAAGAGTATTACCACTGGGGCATTGGGCTTAAGGTTCATTAACACTATGGATGCGTACACAGTGTAGGCTGCACCAAAGAATGGGGTAGCATTACTCACTAGACTAATCATGAACACTAATGCCGTATAGTAAAGCAGCGTACTCACAATGAGGTATTAGGCCTAATGCATATAAAGCATTCCCTCTGGATTAATTAAATCAATGACTTAACCACTGCATTCATCGTTCCTTAAACGCTCAATTATATCCATGAAGTCGACGCCTGGTATTATCTTCCCAAGTATAATTGGAGAACCCCCAGTTGCCTCAGTATTGCCAACCCTAAGGTGAAGCGTCTCATTAGCAATTATGGCGAAGCCTAACCCCTCCCTGGCTAAGTCATCTATACCATGATCCTTAAATGAAGCGACCCTAGGCGTTAATTCACCCAGTAATTCCCTTAAATCACCCATTAAGACAGGATTCCTAATACCTCCACCACCAATGATCACTTCCCTAATGGGCCCATTTATGAAACGCCTTACCTGATCATAAATACTCTCAGCGGTGAACCTTGTAATAGTCCTGATTAAGTCATCCCTAGAATACCTACCTAAATACGGCAGTACCCTACTCCTCACATAATTTAACCCGAAGTGCTCCCTACCAGTGTTCTTAGGGGGTGGTTGTTTAAAGTACTCATCCTGCATTAGCTCATTGATTAACCCCTTAATTACGCGACCATTGGATGCGTGTAAACCATCCTTGTCGTAGGGTTCATTGTAGAAGTAGTCGGTTAACAAGTTAATTAGAATATTACCAGGTCCTGTATCGAACGCCATCACCCTGCCTTCCCCAATGTAAGTCACGTTCGATATCCCACCAATGTTTATGGTTAATGTCCCCTCACTGAAGATTAAGGCATCACTTAACGCTATTAATGGTGCACCTAATCCACCTGCGGCAACATCATTAGTCCTAAAATCGTAAACCACTGTCTTAAGGGTGCTCGCATAAATCACTGATGCCTCACCAATCTGCAGTGTACCATAATCCCTCCTACCTAATGCAGGCCCATGATATACAGTGTACCCGGAGTAGGCGATGATATCATACTCACTCTTATTAAAGCTACCCACTACGCTACCTGCGAGAAATCTCCCCAAGTCCCAGTGAACCCTACTGAATTCTTCAGCAGTAATACGCTCCAGTGATGAGACTCTTAATAATTCCCTCCTAAGCCCCTCAGGGTAACTGAAGGATGTGTATTTAATTATCTTAAATTTCGTAGCCTTACCGCATCCCTTTAGGTCAATAAGTGATGCATCAGCTCCATCTGATGATGTTCCAGTGACAATGGATAAAAACCTCACTAATCATCATTTCATGCAGTATTATTTAAGTATTACTAGTGATGATTAACATCAATTTAATTAAACCATTAAAATACCATACTTCAGCCTCACATGACCACTACCGGTCTTTGGTTAACGAAATAGGGGTAATGCTTAAAAGAAATTACTTAATAATGAAGCTATGTCACTGTTAGATATTTTTAGTGGAGCACTAGGTTATTTGTTCTGGCTCCTACTATTAGTTGTATTGATACAGCCATGGTTATCAATGAGGTCCATGCAGCATGCTAGGTTAAGGCTTATGGAGATTATTGAGCGTAAGTATGGTTATAGGGTGATAACCATGATTCATAGGCAGGAGAAGGTTGGTTTTCTAGGCATCCCAGTTTACCGTTATATAGATATTGAGGACTCTGAGGCTGTAATAAGGGCCATTAGAACTACACCACCCAGCATGCCGATAATGCTCATACTCCACACCCCAGGGGGCCTTGTTTTAGCGGCATCGCAAATAGCAAGGGCCCTTAAGTCGCATCCAGCTAAGAAGATTGTAGTGGTTCCCCATTACGCCATGAGTGGTGGTACTTTAATTGCCTTAGCTGCTGATGAAATAGTAATGGATCAAAACGCAGTGCTTGGGCCACTGGATCCTCAATTAGGGGGACCTGGTGGTGTGTATTACCCGGCTCCATCAATACTAAGGGCTGTTGAGGTTAAGGGTAGGGATAAGGTTGATGATGAAACCCTAATACTAGCTGATGTTGCTGAGAAATCCCTAAGGCAGGTTAAGGAGTTGGTTATGGAGTTGCTGAGGGGGAAGGTTAATGATGAGAGGGTTGAGGAGATTGCGGATAAGCTTGTGGGCGGTTACTACACTCATGATTACCCCATAACTGTTGAGCAGCTTAAGGAAATGGGGTTCAAGGTATCCACTAACGTACCACCGGAGGTTTATGAACTAATGGACCTGTATCCACAGGCGAGAACAAATAGGCCAGGTATAGAGTACTTACCATACCCAACAGTACCTAGGTTCGCGCCGAGTGAAAGAAGAGAGTGACCGAGGACTCATAGTGAATTACTATTCATTAAAGGCTATGATTACATTACCCTTCTCGATAACCCTTACTGAGCATTACCTAAGTTGTTGATTGACTTAAACCCTTAGCGAACTCAACTAATGATTCAACATCAGGTAGATCCCTCCTCACTTGATCAGGCCTTAACCTGGCTTCATGAAAACCCTCAACATGCAGGAACCATGCCCGACCCCACCACCACCTCAACTCCCTTTTACCAACTTTATCTGATGCATTATCCACTGCATCAAATAATAACTGAGTCGTCCACCTACTAATCTCACTAGCCCTCTTAGCTTCCTCAAGATTCAAGGCCACTGCAATTGCCTTAATAGCCTCCTCCGCAGCCTTATACAGCCTCTCACTGGCTTGAATAGGATCCTTATCAATGAGGTCCTTGCCCTCATTAAGGAATTTAACGGCTAACTCTAGGTGAGCCTTACTTACTGTAGCTGGGTCTAGTGATAATGCCTTAGCAAGTAATTCAACTACATCTATACCATGCCTCTCCGCCTCAATTAATAGTGATTGAGGGATTGAATCAAGCATTTAACCCTAATTAAAGGTGCATTACATGCATTTAAACTTAGTGGCTTCTCCTCAACCTTATGAGTGTTGCGGGTTTAGATATTACTATTGTTTTAGTTGATATTACGCCGAAGATTAATGAAGAATAGGTAAATAAAATTGGAGCTTAATGCTTAAGTCATTGGCGTTGGTGATTAGAGTAATGGTTGAATTAAGGTTGGTCTATTAAGTTAAATGTACTTAAATATACTCACATAGCACAATAGCCCCTTGTGGCGAAGAACTAAACCTAGAGGTGGTAGGCTTCGATAAATAGCCTAGAGCCACTCACCGGCTCAGTGCTCAGGTGGTACATGAATCATTAATGTAAGCAATAGCGTCACTTGGACTGTAGGCATCACATTCCCACAAGGTGGCTGGGTATTCATTGACTGAAGTGATAGTGGCGTAAGTATAGCAAACCCAAGCAACTACACATGTACCTTCTACTGGGTCCTGTATCCAGAACAGTATCCTCAAAACATAGAGCCATGACCCTATTCACATAGTATAGTTCTATTATTAATGTACACTGGCGTTGTTTTATTCACGTAAATGACTTGGGTTATAGTACTTGTTAAATGCAGTGTATTAGTCACAATACTTAATTATGGTGCATGAGTGCCTTCCCCTAATCAGCTATTGCTCACTTAGAGTAATAGTGAAACAATATTAAAAATAGTGAAGAGTGGTTTAGGTTATTAGTGGGGATTATGTTGACGCGACTGTATGCGAGAGGGGGAATAACTGTTGCTTTAATCCTAGCTGTTATTGCTATTATTACGGTGATTATGGTCATGTTGATTCATAAGGGTTCTCAACCAGCATACTCACCGGTAACGCAACCAATTACATTGCCTAGTGGTGTTTCTGTGCTTGTCATTGGTCCACCCTCCTTTGTGGAGGATGTGGGGAGGATTATTCCAGTCGCTGAATCCTTCTCCGTGGACTCTATCCAGGAAAGCCCCGCGGGCTCCGTGGTCATTGTGGATTGGGATTACCTAGTTAACCAAGTAGGTGTGAAAGGGGCTGTGAGCGACCTATCCATCTTATTCAAGCAAAATGACTTTATGATTGTTTATTCTAACGATTCGTTTTTGGCCGCTTATGAGTTGGGTAGGGCCTGGGCTATGGCTAATGGTGTTAATTTCACAGCTATACCAGCCGGTGTAGTGGGGTCATTCGTGGCGGCATTCGGTGATTCAAAACACCTAACATACACATCATTCAACAAACCCACAGAGTTACTAGGAGCCATAGCCAAGTACCTGGAGCTAAAGCAATCATGGCAAGGAACCGGGCAAGGCTACTCATTCTCACCAACAAGGGTACTACTACAGTCCAATCAACAACCAACTCCCGATCCCTGCTACCAATATGGAACACAGGAAGGCAGCAGTAACGGCATACTATTCGATTATCTTCCGCAGTACAACGGTGTAACTGGTGAAGCCTATTCGGACGGTAATGGGACCTTCTACTACGACACATGCATATTCATATATATATATGGAATTTACTATGCGGCTGATGGTACCCCAAGCATGGACGTTGTTCCAGCCGTCTGGATTGCGTATGTACCATCAAGTACCATGGTGAATAATGGCGGTTACATAAACTACTACGTGGGGACCATTGACCATGAAAAAGGGTATGAGGCGTACGAAGAAGGCATCACTAATTCACACATAGACTTCGCCGGTGGCTACAGCCCAGGAAGCGCATCGGGAGAATCCCCGTTAACCGTTAACATAAATTACGAAAACACTGGAGGAGCTACTGTTAACAATACATGGACCTTCACCTTCTCAGGATACCCCAACGCCGGTCAAACATACAGCGTGGCCTACATGGATGATTCTGCCTGGATGTTAACTCAAGGTACTAATAATGAAAACACCGCATTGTTAGGTAATGAAATTGGCGTTAATTTAGTGACGAGTGCTCAATACTACGTATGCTTTGATATTCTTAATTACGAATACATGTATGTTAATTTCACGTGGCTCCTCATCTATAATCCAGGACAAAAACCCACATACAACGCCACAACCCACCCAACAACAAGTGATCCATTCATAACGGGTATAACATCATACTCACAATACATACCCATACCCTGCATAGGCTAATGAAAATAACACACAACTGAGCTTACTTAAGGTTCCTTAAAGCCTTGAGCCGGTTGACAATGCTTAAGTTGCTTATAGCCTTACGTTGCAAATCCGCATGGAGGTGGTCTATAAAACGAAGCCATCTTAAGTATTTGGTAGCCGGGCCCGGATTCGAACCGGGGTCAGTGGGTCCAGAGCCCACCATCCTTGGCCGCTAGACGACCCGGCTCACTGAAGACAATGAGCAAGCCTTTATAAACACTACCCAATGAAAACAATGCCTACTACTCAAGGTGATCTTACCTACTGCTGCGTTTAGGGTAATTGGTCATTATTTTCTCAATAATCTGCATCATAGAGTTTTCAACCTCAGGGGGTGCTTGAGCCTCCTCTGGGTATTCTTGGCCATTATACTCACCTGGTAGTTTCCTAGTTGCATCAAGCCCCAGCTTACTCCCCAGGCCTGGCACTGGGGTTGATGGGTCAAGTTCCTCGGTTGGGTATTCTGGCATTATTACCACGTCCCTCTGCGGGTTTAGGTTGGCTGCTATTGCGTATGTGACTTCACCCATGTTTTTAACGTCCACGTCATGGTCAACAACAATCACCACCTTATTGAAGACCGGTAACAGGCCCCAGAGGGTTGCCATAACCCTCCTAGCCTGTCCAGGGTACCTCTTCCTTATTGACACTATAGTCCAGTACCCAATGCCCTCAGGGGGCATGTAGATGTCAGCCACCTCCGGCATTAGTTGCTTTAACAGTGGTTTCATTGCCTCGACGCCGAACTTAATTATGTTACCATCCTCAAGCACAGGCTTACCTGTGACTGTGACTGGTATTAAGGGGTCCTCCCTGGAGTACATGGCTGTTACCTTAACCACAGGATACTCCTTAACTATTGAGTAGTAGCCCACGTGATCCCCAAAGGGCCCCTCCTTAACGTACTCCCCGGTTAACTTACCCTCAATAACCAATTCAGCGTTAGCCGGGTACTCAATACTGATGGTTGAGCCCCTCGTTAACTCAACCCCCTCACCCCTAATAACCCCAGTAACCAGTAGTTTATCAAGGGGATGTGGTACTGGTGTACCGGCCATAAGCATGGTTACTGGGTCAGGACCCAGTACAACAGCCACCTCCACCTCACCCATATCGGCGTATTGGGCGCTCCTCCTCCACGGCATCCAATGCATAATGAACCTATCCCTATCAATTACCTGAAGCCTATAGTAGCCGAAGTTGGTTACGTCATTGTGCTTAATGAATGATACTGCGAAGGTTAGGAATCTACCAGGCTCCTTAGGCCACTGCTTAATAGCCGGTAGTTTAAATAAGTCAATGCTCCTCCACTCCTTCTCCTTAACTGGAGCCTTATTAACCAGCCTTGGGAAGTACCTTGAAACACTCCTTAACTCACCGAGGGCCTTAATGGCATCTATTAAGCCTGTTGGCGGCTTAAGGTTAATTAATTCAGTAATCCTCTCGGCAGCCTTCTCTGGC
Organism: Caldivirga maquilingensis IC-167; assembly: GCF_000018305.1. Lineage (NCBI taxonomy): Archaea > Thermoproteati > Thermoproteota > Thermoprotei > Thermoproteales > Thermoproteaceae > Caldivirga > Caldivirga maquilingensis. The sequence continues at coordinate 1,308,020 of NC_009954.1, forward strand.
TCAACATTGTTAAGAGCCGTTAAAACCCTACTCCACTTACCGAATAGGTTACCTACGGCTGGTAGGGTATCTTCCTTAGTTTTCTCAATGATAACAGCTGGCCCATTCCTATACATTAATCCCCTTAGTAATGCCGGTAACTCCAACTCCACGCTGATTGGTTCATTAACCCTAATCAACTCCCCCTCCTCCTCCAGTTTGCTTAAATATCCTCTAAGGTCATTGAAGGCCATTAATACTACACTGCATTAATGCGTTTAAGTAGGTTACTGGAGTCAACGTTTAAAATAAGCCACTTAGGCTGCTTCCCAATGGGGTTGAGTGGATTAAAGCCTTGGTTACTATCATTTAGTCCAACAACGTTAACCAGTGCCTTCTCCTCAGTTACCTTAGGCACAGCTCTCTCCTGGTACCTTAACGGTGTCTTTAAGCCTGTAATATATGTAGTAACCTTAATTGCAGTGATGCTTGCTCAAGCTGGGGTTAACCTTATTCATGATTACGTGGATTACAGAACCGGGGTGGATATCCTCTATAGGGCCAGTGGCTTTATGCATAGGCCTAATCCAATAATTGACCTTGGCCTTAACCCACGTAGCGTTAGGGCCGTGGGCTACTTCTTCATTGCCGTAACCATAGCCTCAGGGATTTACCTAGCCCTAGTGGTTGGTTTCCCAGTCCTAATACTGGGCTTAGCCGGTGTGTTAATTGGGGTGGGTTACAGTGAGGCCCCCTTGAAGCTTCACTATAGGGGCCTTGGTGAGGTCTTCGCTGCATTGGCAATGGGCCCATTAGTCACCTGGGGCTCCTACATTGTTCAAACAGGCATCTACCTGAACCCAGCCCCATTAATCGTGGGTATACCTAATGGATTATTCACACTACTCATACTACTGGGTTCAGGGGCCCTTGAATTGGATGCATCCAGGAAGGTGGGTAAGTTAACCCTAGTCCTAATACTGGGCTTAAGGAGAGTTAAGTACCTGGTCTACGGTGTAGTGGCGTTAATTTACCTAACCCTAATCGCATCGGCACTACTGGGTTACTTACCCTACATATCCCTACTCACACTACTCCTAATCCCAAGAACCCTTAGGCTTGCCGGCCCATTACTAAGTGGTGATGAGGGTGAGGTTAGGAGGAGGTGGAGGGAGTTGAGGCTGCTTTGGGCCGGTCCATTCAGTGTTAGGTTAATTATACTGGCAATACTCATAGCCTCAATGATTATAGTTAAACTAATGCCGTGGATACCTTAAAAAAGTAGGCCCCAATACCCATTGGTGATGAGTGAGCTCCGTGCATGAGCTTGTGATGAATTTGAATCACCTGACTAAGACTCATTACTTATTAAGTTAAGCTTCCTTTAATCAACCATGGAGTGCGTTAACACTGTTAGGAGGATAATGGAGGGGTTGGTTAAGGATGCGTACCCAGGGGCGTCACTTGTGGTTAATGCTAATGGTGAAACCCTAATCAACTTAACCGTGGGTTACGCTCAATTAAAGCCCGTGGAGAGGTTAATGAGGGGTGGTATGCTCTTTGACTTAGCCTCCTTAACCAAGGCATTATCAACATCCCTAATAGTAATGAAGCTTGCGGAGGAGGGTGCATTAAGCCTAAGCCAGAGGGTCTCTGAATTAATCCCAGACTTCTCCAGGACTAATGCCGGTGCCAGTGATGTTAAGGATAAGGTTAGGGTATGGATGCTCCTATCCCACACATCAGGCTTACCAGCATGGCTACCCCTCTATAAGTCGGCGTCAAGTAGGGATGAGTTGATTAATCAAGCAGTAACCTCATTCCTAGTTTATGAACCGGGTTCAAGGGTTGTTTACAGTGACTTAAATTACATAGTTTTAACGGCATTAGTTGAGAGAATCACTGGTCAACGCATTGACTCCCTTTTCCAGGAAATGGTGGCTAAGCCCCTTAACCTAAGTAAGGCACTTTATAATCCATTAACAAGGTTCAGTAGGGATGATGTCGTGGCCACTGAGTACATTAATGGTGATGCATTAGTGGGTGTGGTTCATGATGAGAACGCAAGGGCCATGGATGGTGTTTCAGGGCACGCTGGCTTATTCGCAACAGCCGAGGATGCGGCTAAGATAGCTGACTCCCTGCTTGAATCCTATAGGAATGGGGCATTCTTAACTAGGCCAAGTATTAAGACTATGTGGACCCCTTGGGCTTGCGGTGAATCATGCTACGGCCTTGGTTGGCAAATATACAAAAGGGGGGTAACAACCAGTGGTGGGGATTTTTTAACTGATGGTAAGGCATTCGGGCACACCGGCTTCACTGGAACCTCCCTATGGATTGATGTTGAATTAGGCTTAACAATAGTCCTCTTCACCAATAGGGTTCACCCAAGTAGGGATAATAGGAGGATTGATTACGCTAGGCCAATTATACATAATGCTGCAGTATCATGTGCAGATAAGCTTACTTATCATTGAAGCAGGATTTGGCTTAAACTTAATGCGTCTGCAAAATTAATTTAACGTGATTTAAGCATTAGGTGATTAATTACTCCTCCTCAAACTCCTCTCCTTGGGAGGCCTCCTCAGGCTGGGTCTCCTGACCAGTGGCTGCTCCCTGCCCCGCCTCTTGGGCTAGTTCGGCAACCGCGAAGGATGGACCAACCCTCGTTATCTTAACTCTAACCTTCTCACCGGGCTTGGTGTTCGGTATGAAGATTATGAAGCCTCTTATCTTCGCGACACCATCACCCCTCTTGGATATTTCGGTTACCTCCACCTCCACAACGTCACCGACTTTCACTGGTTTTGGACCACGGCCTCTTCGTCTAGGCCTTCCCCTATTCATTCCGGGACCTGTTGACGTCCGTATCGCCGTTAATCCACCAATAGCCCCCTTAATAAATGTTTCGTACATAAGGTACCCCTGGCATTACCTGGGTGATTAAAATGCTTAATTTTAGGTATATGCCAAGCCTAATGAATATTAACCGTGTATCATTTTAATTATCTTCCTGTACTTTAAGTACAGGGAGTAGTCTATGTAGACCTTATCCTCAAGCATCTCACCAATAGTCCTAGCTAACTTAACCTTACCTGGTAATTGATCAGTGGTTTCAATGTAGAATGCGTTGGAGCCTGCACCGCTACCGAAGGTGACTACTATTATTTTGGCACCAGGCTTAGCCTCCTCAAGAACCTTAGCTAAACCCAGTAATGCTGAGGCATTGTAAGTATTGCCTATTAAATCAACCACTATACCTGGCTTAACCTTCTCAAGCGGGAAGCCGAGCATTTGAGCAACCCTAACCGGGAACCTGGCGTTGGGTTGGTGGAAGACTGCGTAATCGAAGTCATTGGGCTTCATACCTAACTCATCCATTAAACCCTTAGCAGCACCTATAATGTGCTTGAAGTAAGCCGGCTCCCCTGTGAAGCCTTCACCGTGAACTGGGTAGGGTGAACTATCCCTCCTCCAGAAGTCAGGGGTGTCTGATGCATATGGGTAAGTGTACTTGATTTCAGCGGCCAGGTTACTTGAACCAATCACGTATGCGACTGCGCCAGTACCCACGGTGTACTCCAAGTGCTCCCCCGGTTCACCCTGGGATGAATCAGTCCCCACTGCTATACCGTACTTTATTGAATTAGCCTTAACTAAACCCATTAGGTTAATTATTGCATCTGAACCAGCCTTACAGGCGAACTCCATGTCCACTGAGTAAACCTGCCTATTTAGGCCTAGGGCATCAATGAGTATTGATGATATCGGCTTAACGGCGTAGGGTTTTGACTCAGTTCCAGCGAAGACTGCACCAACCTCACTCGGCTTCACCCCAGCCCTAATTAAAGCGTCCCTAGAGGCTTCAACAGCCATGGTTACTGGGTCCTCGTCAATGTACCCAACCGCCTTCTCCTCAACCAAGTACATGTCCCTAATCCTGAGGGCATCATCACCCCAAGCCTCAGCTATTTCACGGGTCTTAATCCTATACCTAGGTATGTACGCACCCCAACCAACTATGCCTACCGCCATCACCAACACCCCTTCAATGGCCTTAACTTAAAACCGTAGTAAATTATACCGTAGTCACTATCCTCCTTAACCCTCCTAAACACCACCTCAACCTCAGCATTATCACTAAGCTTCTCCGGGTTTGGGCAGTCGACTAATTGCCCAAGCACCCTAACCCCATTTAAGTCAACTATACCGAATATTAACGGCCTCTGCTTTTCGAAATCAGACGTGACGCTCCTAAGTACAGTGAATTCAATTAACCTACCCCTCCTAGGTAACTCAACATCCTCAAATTCCCTTGAACCGCATTCGCAGACGGCCCTGGGTGGGAAGTAAACCTTACCGCATTTCCTGCATTTAAGGGCAGTGAGCCTATAGTACTGGGGTATCCTCCTCCAGTACTTCGGTACTGATAGGGATTGATCAACCATGCTACTTCACCACCTTAAGCATGAAGACTACACTCTCCTGATCCACACCAACCATATCCTCAACCACCGCTGCCTCGGCGTTTAGGCCGTTAAATGGTTTATCACCCCTAAGCTGCATTGTGACGCTGGCTAATTGGTAAACACCTGAGGCACCCATTGAATTACCCACAGCCTTTAATCCACCGTCTAAGTTAACCATAACCTTACCCCCTGGGTCAAAGTAACCCTCATTAAGGAGCCTTAAGGCACTCCCCCTCTTGCATAATCCCAGGGATTCCAACGCCAATACACCGAGTATACTATAAGTATCGTGGACACTCACTATACCGTTGAAGTCACTGAGCGGGTTAATTGCCTTAACAGCCTCAGTCACAGACATTAATACCGTGTAGTCGTTCCTTGAGGCGAAGTATGAGTTTGATGCACCGAACCCGTAACCCAACACCCCCACTGCCTGATCCCTGGCATTAGGTTTACTGCAGAGTACTAGGGCCGCTGCGCCGTCAACGAAGGGTGATACATCGTAGAGCCTTAATGGGTCTGCAACAAGCTCGGAATCCAGAACATCCTTTAGCTTAGCCGCCCTCTTAAAGTAGGCGAAGGGATTCTTCGCACCCCTCTCATGCATTTTAATAGCCCATGTGGCTAAGTCCTCATACTTATACTCATAATTCCTCAGGTACTGCTTAGCCATTAATGCAGCCAAGACCACTGGGGTTGCTCCGAAGTATGATTCGTAATCGGAGTCAAGTAGGTATGAGGCGTACTTATTCTGCTTAAGTGAAGTAACCTCATGAGGCTTATCAACACCAACCAGTAGTACGCATCCATTACTCATTGATGCCACGTGGTTTAAAGCAACCATGAATGCGAAGCCCCCTGAGCCATCACCATTCTCAACCCTTATGGATGGGGCATTCTTAATGCCTGAGTAATCCCTAAGGACGTTACCTATAGCCATCTGCTCACCGGTAAGTTCAGATAGGGCTGAGGCAATGTATATTGCCTTAATGTCAGGGTTACCTGCAGATTCAAGAGCCTTTAAGGCAGCCTCAGCGAATAATTCCCTATAACCCTTATCATAATACCTGCCTGGGGGAATAATGTGTACTCCATTTATATAGCCTAATGCCGAAATACTCATCGACTTTCCCTTACACATAAAGCTTAATAAATATTACACCCTATTTAGGGTCCCTGGGGCATGCACTATCATTATGGCATTAGGTTACTTGATGCATTGCATTAACTTAACCCATCAGAAATCACTCTTCCAGTAAACCTTAAAAATTAAATGCTTAAACATAATGCCTACGTATGGTTAGTGTTAATGACTTTATGATTGGGAGAAGCCTAGTTTTAGGTGATGTTGAACCAGCTTTAACAGTACCATCAATATATGTTACTGATGATGCAGGTAACGTTAGGGTTAAGAGGGCTGTAAGTGAGACTGGGGGTGATTTAGTTTTATCCAGTTACGTTAAACTACCTATTAGGGATAAGGCCGTTGAATCAAGTGTACTTAACTTAACCGGTGACATTAATAATATTGCAAGGCTCATTAATGAGTTAATTAGGGTTAGTAAACTAAGCGTTGTTATCGTTGGTTGGCAACCTGATAAGGGGTGGTCAACAACACCATTATTCACCAGTGAATTAGGTGTCATTAGGAATAAGGTTAAGGCATTAGCCTCACTCTACCCCCATGATGTCTTTGAATTAAGCGACAGGTACATTTACGTACTCTACATGAATCACCCCTCAGGCTAATGCATTAACGCAGCCATTGTGTTTAACCTTATTAGCCATCGTGTGAGCATGCAGTATTGGTTCAGGCATCCTATCCCTTAGGCACAGTCTTGAAACCAATGTTAAGGCATTGTCAAGCGTAATCATGTTACCCACGCTAACGTAAACCTCATGCCTCCCGCATTTAACCACACCGCCTATGACTTCCCCATTACTTGGATCAATTATGAGGGATTCCTTAACCTCACCGTAGAGTAATGATTTAGCAACCCCAATAGTCGGTAAACCCATTACCACACCGAAGTGCGCAGCTATACCAAGCCTATAAGGGTGGGCTACACCGTGGCCATCAATTAACACAACATGGGGCCTTTCCTTAAGCCTCATGAAGGCTTTAATCATTGGTGAGAGTTCCCTAAAGGATAGTAGGGTTGGTACGTATGGGAAAGTGACCTCACCCTCATAACACCCATACTCAATAATGTGGTTAAGCCTCATGGAGTAGGTTGCCGCCACTGCGTAGGCGTAATTACCCCTGTAGGCTACATCAATACCGGTAATGAGGTCTACAGACTGCGTTAATGGCATGGTAACAACCATTGACGCCAGCCTCCTCTGAACCATGCGTGCAGCCTCAAGGTTAAAGCCCTTAGGTACCCTTGACTTAACGTAATTCTCACTAATAATCCTCCTAACCATTAAGCCAACTCACCGATTAAACCCACGTTAAGTAGGCTTTATGGTTTTCCTAATTAAGCGTATAAGTATTAACGCGGCTTAATGATTCCTGAGGGATGAGGTTAATTCCCCGGCCATCTCCAGAATCCTCCTAACTATGCTACTGGTGCTGCATAACTGGCAGTTAATAATATTAGGCATCCTAACCACCTCAGCGTTAATACCCCTACTCCTTAAGGCTCTCCTAATCTCCTCCTCGGTGAAGGGTTGATTAGGCCCGAGGAGTATTATATCAGGCTTCTCCTCCTCAACAACCCTAAACATGTCATCCTCATAACCAACCCTAGCCTTAGTAACGTACTCTATGGCCTCAAGCACCTCAACCCTCTGCTTAGCGGGTATTATAGGCTCCCTACCCTTAATCCTCTTAACACTCTCATCAGTGGAGACAACAGCCACAACCCTGCCTAAACCCCAGGCGTACTTAAGGTACCCCACGTGGCCTGGGTGTATTATATCGAATGTGCCAGCCACGAAAACCTTCCTTGACGCTAACTTAGCTAATTCACTCGGCTTCCTCCAATTAACCTCACTCAACTTAAGGATCCTTAAGGCATCCAGCAAGCCCTCTGCGTAGGATATCGTAGCCAGAGCCGTCTCATAGTCACCCACCTTGAAGTAGTGTAAAGTATCCTTAAGATAAGCCTCAGCCAACTCAATTAATTCACCAACCTCCCCACCACCATTAGCATTAGTGCGTAATGCCTCAATAGCCTGCTCAACGTTTCTAACATAAGTCAATACCCTATCAGCTAAGGTACTCATTAAATGCCTAATGTTGCGTCGGGTTAAAAACACTTGCGACTAAGCAATAGGTATCACCGCTTAATCATTAATCCCGTGAAGTAGCCTACATGTGGGAGCCTCATAATGCTTAAATATTGGTCCCCACGCTAATGGTTAATGCTTATACTGCAGGTCCTCGGCCTACTCATAGTAATTGCCGCGGCGTCATCATCAATACTATCCCTTTACTTTGAGGTTAAGTATTGGAGGAGCCTAAGGGATCCTGTTAATGATGGTGAGTATCCATCGGTTACAGTAATTATGCCAATTAGGGGTGTTGACCAGAATCTTGAGGGTAATGTTAGAAGTGTCCTTGAGCAGAAGTATCCTGCAGCCAAAGAGTACTTATTCATATTTGATGATGTTAATGATCCAGCCTACGGGTTAGTAAGCAGGATAATTGAAGGGTACAGTAACGCTAGGATAATTATTAATAACGCTGGTTCCAGTAAGGGTTCAGCCTTAGTTAAGGGTATTAATGAGGCTAAGGGTGATGTTGTGGTTATTGTTGATAGTGACGCCTACGTTCACGATGAGTGGTTAATAAACCTGGTCAACCTACTTAAGGCTGGTTCAGGGGCTGCTACAACCTATAGGTTCTATGCACCATTAAGTAGGTTAAGCCTTGGTTTATTACTTAAGGCTAGCTTCAACATGATTGGGATAACTGCAATGCAGAATGATACAGCTAGATTCGCCTGGGGAGGTTCAACGGCTGTCTGGAGGAAACTAATACTGAAGTGGGAACTGGTGAAGTATCTACCCCACTATCTCAGTGATGATTACGTTATAACGCATATGGTTCATAGAGATGGGTTAAAGGTGGGCTTCACCCCTAGGTCAATGGTGATTACACTGGAGGATTCTGGGGTGAAGGATGCGTTTAAGTGGGCTGTTAGGCAACTCTGGTATGTTAAGGTATATGGCTTTAACGGCTTCATACTCTATACAGCATCATACACGCTTTACGCATTTACACTACCAATAGCGTTGGCATTATCACTATTCATTAATTGGGTTATAATACTTGGGTTGGCACCATACCTAATCGGGGTGATTAAGGATTATTACAGGATTAGTAGGATTAGGTCCCAGGGAGTCTTCTACGCCAGTAATATTGGGGGCAGGTATGCCTACGCCTTAGCCGCTGCATCAATACTTAATGTCTACTTCTCCTGGCTTGCAATAATAGTAACCGCATTCACTAAGTCAATTAACTGGAGGGGTAGAGTTTTCACAATTCAAGATGTTAAGAGGGGTATTGAGTCAATGCCATTGCCTTAATCAATGCTTCAGTTCACTAATTAGTAATTACGGTGATTGATTTTTAAACATTTAATTGAATTGCAACCCATGGTTAGGAAAACCGTGGAAGCCATAATTAAGGGTACTTGGACTAGGGATGGTGCCGGTGTTAAATTATATAGGGTATTCGGTAGCCCTGAATTAGTGGATTTAATGGATCCATTCCTGTTACTTGATCATTTCGGTTCAAGGTATCCGCATGAGTACTTAATGGGTTTCCCATGGCACCCTCACAGGGGTATTGAAACCGTAACATACTTACTTAAGGGTGAGGTTCATCATAGGGATAGTACAGGGGTTAAGGGAGTATTGGGTGAGGGTGATGTTCAGTGGATGACTGCGGGTAGTGGGATATTTCATGAGGAGATGCCTAAGCCAGGTAGGAGGATGGTTAATGGGTCAGTTATAGAGGACCCTGAGGTCAGTGGTTTTCAGCTTTGGGTTAACTTACCTAGGGTAAGTAAAATGAGTAGGCCAAAGTACAGGAATTTAAGCAGAAACAGTGTGCCTAGGGTGATTCTTGATAATGGTGTGAAGGTTACGTTAATCTCAGGTAGAGTTAAGGCTCCTGGATACGGGATCGTTGAGGGACCCATAAATGACTTAGCCACACCGGTTAATTACATTGATGTGTTAATTCCTGAGGAGTCTACGTTCAGTTATGAGGTTAAGGATGGTTACACTGCGCTTATTTACGTCATTAATGGTTCATTAATCCCAGGTAATGAAGGTAACCCAGTTGCGTCAGGTCAACTGGTGGTTTACTCAAGGGATGGTGGGGAAATTAACGTTAGGACCATGGATAAGCCAGCCAGATTCCTGCTCCTTGCAGGTAGACCAATTAATGAGCCTGTGGCTTGGTATGGACCAATAGTCATGAATACTTGGGATGAGTTGGAGGAGGCCTTCACAGAGTTAAGGGCAGGCACCTTCATTAAGCATGAACCTGAGGTTAATGATATTGATTAAGCGGAATTATTCACTAAACGCTCCTCAGCCCTACTCCTATACATGAGGTATATCGTTAACTGACCCCTTTCCCGTCTTAAAGGGTGGGGGTTTCGTTGGGGTCTTGGGTGTTACCCCCCTTTGTGGGGGCTACTTGGTTATGATCAATAAAGAAGGAGAGGGGGTTTTTCACTTCGTTTATGACTATTCCTACTCCTAGTTTCATGATGTTTAATGCTCCATTTAAGTCTGCGTGTAGTTTATGACCATGTGGACATGAAATTACTCCCCTAGGTTTCCTCACAACTTCAACATCGTGAAAGGCGCATACTCTAGATGTGTTATACTCCACAACCTTCATGACCTTAATACCGTACTCTTGGGCTTTCAACAGAATAGCCTCAAATAGTTTTGAGTAAGACCACATATTCACTGTGAACTTGTTACCTTTATCTTGTGCAATGAGGTAAGGATACCCAACAATGAGGGTTGACACACCCATCTCGTACAACGTCTTCATTAGATGAGATGCGAAGCTCCTATACAGATGGAGAAGGCGACGGTACAACTTTCCATATAATCTTCCTTCCTCTCTTCTTGCTTCCTCATAAGCCTCTAGCTCACCAGCATTCTTAGCCTTGCCTACTATTGATTGTACCTCAGCTATCCTCCTCTGAAAATAGAAGTAATCCTCCTTAGCTCTACTCTTATAGAGAATCCAAGTACCATCATTCACAACAACACTAGCTAGAATGTTTATGCCTAGGTCAGCAGACGCCACCTTATTTCCTTTCGGTTGATAAAGCTGAATCCCTTTCCTTTCCCCTTTAACTATGAACTTACTCTCTTTTCCAGTCCGTGTTGTTGTAACACCAACCTCAACTGGAATATATGCATACCACCTGTTCCGAGTATCATCGTAATGAATCTCTAGCCTACCTTGTTTACCAAACCACCTCACTCTCCCGGCGAAGGGAATCTCTAGTTTAAAGTCCCTCAACACTAGCTTGTGGTTCTCAACATCCACGTAGTACCTATCCTGTCTCACAACAAGGATTAACACTCTTCCCCCTCCTCTTTTCCAATAGCCTGGTGGGGAGGCTTTCTCACCCTTCTTCAGGAGAGAGAAGAATGATGACCACGCTTCATTATTCTTTTGAATAACTGCTTGTGCATTCACCTTTAGTATTCCCTTGTACTTCTCGTAGTATTTCTTATACGTTCCTTTGAAATCCATCTTCTGCTTGTTGAAGAATCGCCGTCTTCTTTCGTAATTCACTTCGTTGAAAAGTGATGTTGAGGCGTTAGCTAATCGTCCTAGTTCCCCCTCCTGTACATCATTTGGTAGAAGGCGAACAACCACTGTTCTAGTGGTACCCACGTCTGGCATAGTGAGGGTATTTCGGCCCCCACTCCACATTTTAGTAGAGTAACCAGACGCGGATACCACTAGGAGATTTATGAAAAAGAAAACTTAAAAACTCTACCCCGCCTTGAAAAGGCGAAGTTTGCCACCTCTTTTATCACCAACTATTAATGATCCAGGTAAGGTGCTTATGCTCCTTGCAGTGTTGGTTATGGCGTTAGCGGCGACTCTTTCCTCATCCTTAAATATCTGCACCATAAACGCTTGCCGAGTCGGTACATCCATTTGAGAGACACTCTGCCTCAATAGGAGGAATATGAAGCTTCCCAGGAATGTTCCAGCCAACGGCACTAATATTAGGAAGACATTTGATACTATATGCGTATACACCATTGTTCTTAAATTACCAATCCTCTCAGCTATTAATGGTGCAATAATTAACGATAATGCTGTAACCACGTTAACAATCATGAATACAACACCTAATTCCCTCAAGGATACGCCATAACGAATATAGAACCAGTATGATAATAATGACTGCGTCACCAACCCACCGCCGAATGCATCTATTGAGAATAATATTGATAGATTCCTAATATCAGCGACCGCAGACCTACTTAACCCCCTCAACCCTAAATCCCTCCTAGTGGTCTCAATACCACTTAATGTGTTATAAACAATAATCATTATTAAACCAGCAAGGGCATAAATTAGGTACATTGACCTAATTACATGTATGTTATTCCCAAGGTAGGCTGGTAATGATGACGCAAGGGCGCCAATTGATGAAGCGGAGTAACCAATGAGATTGTAAACACCTAGGATCCTACCTAGCCTATCACCAGTAAACCTAGGTAACACGCCTGTTTCAATTGATTGAAAGGGACCAGCCTCAGTTCCTGTGGTGCTTATGTTACCTATAAGTAGTGCTAATGCCATTACTGGGTATAATGAGGATGAGAACAATAATATGCCTGAAATAAACATGAATAAACTAAGGATGATTAATAATCTTCTCCTACCAATTACGTCACCAAACCAGGTTAATAATATGTTTGAGAGAACATTGCCGAGAACCATAAGGAATAAAGAGGCACCCACATAAATGGGTGGGAAACCCAACATGGCTAAGTAAATGGGTGTCAGTACACTAACAATACCGAAGACGAAGGTTCTCAGTCCCTTAATGAGTAAGATTAAGTAAACGTTCCTATGCATTGGCGAATCATTAGGTGGGATAGTATTAAAGTTTAATTGAGGTTTTGATTTAAGGAGACGTATGCATGAAGATTAGGCTTAGTTTATTCTAGTGGGCCCGCCGGGACTTGAACCCGGGATCTCCCGCTTTCTTGGCGTTATGCCCGTAAGGCGGACATCCTAACCAGGCTAGACTACGGGCCCCTTCCTATTGGCCATTGATCCGAGGTTTATTAAGCTTAACCTACATTTATCCTTGATAAAACTCACTTAATGCATGGTGACTGGTTAAAATTAATTATGCTGAAATTCATGTATTGAATGAGTAACCTTGGTATCATATTTAAATAGGGGGTGAGTATGAGGGTTCTTAATGATGTTTCATAGAGAGTTAGCCATGATATATGAGGCCAGTGGTAAAACAATAGTTGAGTTCATCATAAGGCTTAATGAGGATAGGCCAGGCATATTAGCTGCGGTTTCCGATGTCTTCGCTGAGAATGGGGTGAACATAATTAATGCATCGTTTAATAGGCTCCAGAAGATGATTCATGTCATCGCTGACTTCACTAATTCAGTATCCTCAATAAGTGATGTTGAGAACATGCTTAGGAAATTCTCCTTCGTTTACGATGTTATGGAGAAGGTACTTAACAATGACGCTTACGTTTTAGCAACTTTATCCATACCAACATTTAATAATAACTACGTATTAGCCATAGATCATGATGTTTTCGAGAACCAGGTGAGTGAACCATTGTTAAACATACTGAGGAGCATGGGGAAGAAGGATGGGGAATTAATGCTAGGCATGTACGGCTCCTTTAAAGCCAGTGAATTAAGCATCCTCCAATTAAGAGGCTTGGGTAGGGTTCAGGTGCAATCAGCTGGTAACGCAACCATTATTAGGGTTTGCCGCGAGAACCTTAGTGAGGAGTTCTCTAAACTAATCCTAAGTTACCTTGAGGGTTTTACGGAATTATTCAATATTAAGACCCAGAATCAAGGCATTAGTGAATCATGCCTACAGGTTAAGGTAACATCATCTTGACGCCACCTGGGCGAATTCTAGGTACGCAACTTAATTGAGTACGCGTTTAACGTTACCGTTAAGCTACTTAAAGCCATGGCCAGGCCGGCTAGTTCAGGCCTTAGGGTTAAGCCAGGTATTACGCCAGCTGCCACCGGTATTAGTATTATATTGTAGGCGAAGGCGTAAAATATGTTGAATTTAATGTTACTCACCACGGTTCTTGATAATCTTATGAGCCTTGGAATAGCCTTAAGGTTCCCTGAAACCAACACAACGTCCCCAGCCTCCTTGGCAACATCACTACCAGTACCCATTGCTATACCCACGTCGGCCTCATTAAGGGCAACAGCGTCGTTAATCCCATCACCAACCATGGCCACTGAACCATACTTAGTCTTAACCTCCCTAATAACCCTAGCCTTATCATCAGGCATTAGGTCTGCGTAAACATCATCAATACCCAGTTTCTCAGCTACAGCATGTGCCGGTCCCTCGGCATCACCGGTGAGCATTATTGTTCTTAACCCCAGTCTCTTAACCTCGTTAACAGTCTCATAGGCGTTAACCCTTAATGGATCACCCACGGCTAATACACCCTTAACAACACCATCAATCACCACGAATAATGGTGTATAACCCTCACTCTCAATGCCTTCACTTAACTTCCTGAATTCGGGGCTTAGGTAAGCCTCCATGCCTTTAACCAGCTTCATGTTACCAACCCCAACACTCCTACCGTTAACCACCGCAATAACCCCCATACCCTCCAATTGATTAAACTCACTGACGGTAATTGGCTTAACCCCCATTGACTCGGCGTAATTCACTATTGCCTTAGCTAATGGGTGGTTTGAAGGGTACTCTGCTGATGCCGCTAGGATTAATGACTCCTTATCAATAATAGTTTTAATGACTCTAGGCGCCCCCTCGGTTAATGTACCAGTCTTATCAAACGCCATGACCTTAACACCATTAAGTCTCTCAAAAGCTTCACCCCTCTTAATCAATATACCGTCTTGGGCAGCCTTATTAACACCAACAACTATGGACATGGGTGTGGCTAAACCAAGGGCACAGGGACAAGCCACCACCAGTACAGAGGCCATGTGGAGTACAGCCAGGTAAAGTGGAGCCCCTAGGCTAAGCCATGTAATTAGCGTTAAGGCAGCCACAGCTATTACCACCCAGGTGAAGTACGCTGATATCTTATCAACAATGGATTGTATCGGTAACCTAGCGGCCTGCGCCTCCCTGGCTAGTTTAATTACCTGAGCCATTAAACTGAATTCACCAACCCTAGTAGCCCTAATTACCAGGTAACCATCAAGTAGCCTAGTTCCAGCTAGGGCCACGTCCCCAATCCTCTTTAACCTAGGCTCACTCTCCCCGGTCATTGATGATTCATCAACATGCCCATTACCCTCATTCACAATACCATCCACAGGTATTAATTCACCAGGCCTAATAATTATGGTGTCGCCTGGTTTAATATCCTTGACATTAGTTTCAATCTCTCTTCCATCAACCAGCACCCTAGCCTTACCTGGTATTAATTGGGCTAGGGATCTCACCGTTGATGCTGCCCTAAGCCTAACCCTGGCCTCAAGCCAACGACCCAGTAGGATTAGGGTTATTACCGCTGGGCCTGAGTCAAGGAATGCCTCACCACCGACTAGGTGAAGTGCGTAAAGTAGGCTGTAGGTGTAGGCTGTTAAGGTTCCTAAGGCCACTAGGGTATCCATGTTGGCTGTACCGTTTCTAAAGGCCCTAACCGCACCCCTTATGAATCTCCAACCTGGGTAAAACTCAACAATTGTGGCTAAGGCTAAACCCACCCATAGTGCTGATTGACTAGGTATTACCCCCTTAGGCTCCAGTACCCATACAATGATCATTATTACCGCTGTTAAGGGGGCTGAAACAAGGAGCCTATTCCTCAAGTCCCTTAAATCAGCTTCACTAGCCCTCTTATCCACATCGAAGCCACTGGCCCCTGTCTTAACGTAAGTTACCTTAAGGCCTAAGTCCTCAATAGCCTTAACTATGTTTGATTCATTAAGCTCCAGGGGATTGTAAGTAACCTTAACCTCCCCATACGCTAAGTTAACCCTAGCCTCAAAGACACCGGGTATGTTTAAGGCATTTAATATAAGCGCCTCATCCCCTGGACTAAGACCCCTAATACCCACTGTAGCCTCCTCCCTATATATGTCGTAGCCGGCCTTCTCAACAGCCTTAAGTAAGTCGATGTACTTAACCCTACCTGGATCCAGCACAACCACGGCTTCATCATTGGCTAGGCTTACGTCAGCAGCCAAAACACCAGGCACTGATAATAGAGCCTTCTGGACGGTTAGGCTACATGTGGCGCAATGCATGCCCACTATCTTAAAGGCAGTCCTCCTCACCCCCTCCCTGAAGCTTAACTTAACATTAATTCTCGATGCCTCATTCACCTAAACCACTACATGTTGGGCATACCCTTAGGCCCCTCCCTTAAGTACCTTTCAGGGTCCTTATCAAACGCCTCCTTGCATTGCCTTGAACAGAAGTAATACACCTTACCCCTGTACAGTGACTTGAACTGGGTCTCCTCAACCTCCATACCGCACACTGGGTCAATATGCTTAACCATACTTGGTGAACTGGGGTTACTGAAATAAGGTTTATTAGAGAGGTTTTTTCAGAAAACTGATGATTAATGGTTCAGGTTTTTCAAGATTCAATGAACTTGAGTTGAGGGCTCTTGAATTACTCAGTGAGGATTCAAGGTTAAGTGTTTCAGAATTAGCCAGTAGACTGGGTGTCAGTAAGGCTACTGCATCAAGGTTAATTAAATCACTTAGAGGTAAGGGTGTTAGGTTCACGGTTAATATTACTCAAGGCTACCCAAGGGCATACGTGGTGGCTAGGAGAAGAGGGGAGGGGGAGTGTTATAGGCTTGTTGACGGTAAGTACATGATTGTCTTAACCGCAGGAGACTTTAATAGTCTTACTAAACTCATTAGTGAGGTTAAGGGTAAGGAGGCTGTTTACATAGTCCTTGGGCAATGCTCGGATACTAGTGAATTAAGTACTATGCCTAGGTTAGTCTGTGATTACTGCGGTGGCCCAATAAATGGGTCTCCGATTACTTACAGGAGGGGGAGGAGGGTGTATTACCTATGTTGTAAAACATGTTTAAGGGAGCTTAAGAAGAGGCTAAGCATGAGGAGGCATGATGCTGAGTGAAATATTAATCCTTACTCAACACCTAGAATCCTCTTAAGCCCTGGATAAGCCTCAAACAACTGCTCCTGCATCGCTATCGTGTAGTACTGTATTATTATCTCCACCATTAGTATTAGGCCTATGCCAGTACCATATACACCTAATACATCACCAAGGGCTGCAATGAAACCAGCCAGTAAGCCGCTGGTGAAGGTTAGTGAATTAACGTACCTCTTCAAGTGCACTGCAAGCGACCTCGCTGATGCCCTGAAGCCTGGTATTGATAAGCCGCTTGAAACCATGGTCCTGGCCTGATCCTCGGCGCTTAAACCAGCTAAATTAACCCATAGGTAGGCGAAGACCACTGAGAGCACGACGTACATGAGTATGTGAACCACCACGTACTGTGGGGTAATGTTATACGGCACCACGGTGAAGTAGTATATTAAGGATGATGGACATGGTTCATTAATAGTACCGAATTTAGCGGTTGTAATAACCCTTATGCAGGCTATTGAATTTAATAATGCGTTAGCGTTATGGGGATTATATGTTGTCCAAATGAAGTAGAGTCCATTATATATTAACGCCACTGTGTATGCTGTGAATATTATGGGTAGGACTGAGACGTACATTACCTTGAATGGGTACGACATCTTGTATCCACCGTACTGCACGAAGGATAACGGTATCCTAACCTCCATTAACTCAACGTATGCTATGAAGCCACCTAGGACTATTGTTGCGATTAAGCCTATTAGGCCGGGTAGGTTGAATCTATAAACTATGGATAATAATGGTGCAAGCGTGTGGGATACTGCGGCGCTGTATACTGCAGCCACTAGGGCAGGTATAATACCTAGTAACTCCCCTGCACCCACGGTTACAGGCATGAATGTGGATTGGAAAATGGACCTAATTATGCTTATGAGTATGAATAATGATATGCCGCTTCCAATACCCCATCCCTTGGATATTAAGTCATCAAGCAGTATAACTATTACGGCTCCGAACAACATTTGAAGCCACACAATGAAGGCTAATCCAGCGTTGGCTACGGTTAACTGGTGGGTTGACATTATGAATGCTCCCTCAAACATGGCTATTATCACGGCTACAAGCTTCGTTAATGCAGTGAACCTTGCTTGATCCTTAGGGTCATTTAAGTCAACATCCATTAACTCAGAGAAGGCTACAAGCTCCATTATTATTCCAGCTATTATTATTGGGCCTATACCCAGTTGAGCCAATGTACCGTTGGTTGAGGCGAATATTATAGCCACCAGCGGGTTGAAGAGCGGGCTACTTGATGAAGCCACAATACCGTATAGCGGCGTTACTGATAGGAGTAGGTAAACTGTAGCCGCTAGGAAGGTCCATATTAGCCTACTACCCAGGGTAACCGGCCTATTGGGCCTGGGGACAGTGGGCATTAGCGTTAAGAGCGGTTCCACCATCTCTATGAATCGCTTAGACGCCACAGTTCACCTAAAATTACTGGGATTAATAAGGTTTATTAGCAGTCATTGCGTCAATAACTGATTAGCACACGTAATGTAACCCTAGTGCGCTCTAAATCATGCACCCTGTTGAGTGTTAACTGGTCTTATATGGTTTATGTACCTTTCAAGTAACCCAGCCTGCTTAAGCAGTTCACACACCCTGCACACGCTTCCTGAGGTTGGGAAGCCGCAGTGGATGCATTTATTGAGTTTAACCTGTCCCTTAAACCTCTCATTAACCATTTTTGAGACTTCATCACCGAAGGAAACCATTGAGTACTTAACATTAGGATTATCCCTCTCCCACCTGGCTAGGGTGAATTTTAATTCGTAGCGTGGATTATTGTAGACGAAGGGGCATTCAATGGTCATTAAGGGTATTCCATGGTAGTAGGCGTATAGAGCCACCTCCTCCTCCCTAATGAATCTCAGGGGTTTAATCCTAGGTATGAACTCCTCCTCGGCGACATCATTACTTGGCGTTGCCCCAAACCAGGCGAAGCGTTTAACATCATTACCGGTGACGTTAAGGAGCACTGTCTGTGCTTCATCATCAAGATTATGCCCCGTGGCTATCTTGGTTAAGTTAAGCATCCTACCCACTATATTCATTGCCCTCCTCCTCATGACACCGCATATAGTACACATGTGCGTGTTAACCCCCTTACCCCATAATCCCTGTGCAATATCAAACGCCGTTACCCCGAATAATTCACTGAACCTGAATACCTTATACTCAATGTTAAATTCCTCAGTTAACTTAGCCACGTAGTCCATTGAGTTGGCTCTCCTAACGCAACTGTAGGGTTGCCCCTCATCAATACTGAAGGCTATTAAGACAGTATCCTTAGGTATCCTACCTAGTCTCCGTAACTTACCTAGAAGATACATGAGTACTAGGCTATCCTTACCGCCACTTACCGCTATACCAACCCTATCACCACTTGTGATTAACCTAAACCTCCTCACAGTCCTAGCCACAGTATCCTCAATGGTGTTGAATAGGCAGTTTAAGCATAGTTTCTCACCACTGGATGCCTTAAGGTACTTAGCCTCCCTAACACCACACCTATCGCATAAAGTAACCATGCTACTTCATGGCTTTAACACTGATTAAAATAGCTTACTAAGCTGTTATTTAATGAGTACTCATTGAAGCAGGAGGAGCCTAATTGTGAAAATAACCACTGCACATAATAGGGGGATCATTTTAAGCATTAATGAGGCTAAGGCTAAGGTCAGCAGTATGATGAACAAGTACCTACCCCTCAATTTAGTTAAAGGAATACCCAAGACTATTAACATAAGCAGGTACACTGCGGTGAGGATTACCTGCGTAATTGATGTGATTATGCTTAAGAGTAGGTATAATGCGAATTGAAGCAACGCCACCACTGGTGTTAACTTACTTAATCCAATGCGGCCACCGTACCTACCCCTTAATTGAAGCAGTATTAATGATGTCGTAATGAAGGGTACTAGTGATAGTAAGGCTATGGCTTGAGGCGAGTAACCAATCAGCATTAGTATTGGTGAGGAAAGGAGCAGTGGGGTTGCGGTTAATGAGGATTCACGCCTAACAGTTAAACCAATCGCCATGGCCAATACCACGAATGGCGCAGCGATAAATAATGGTAATTGATTGTTGAGGCTTACAGTCATGAAAACCGCTATGAGGAGCCATGTTAAGGCTAAGGCATGCATTGATGAAGCGTAAACCCTCACTGCCCCATTATACGTGAATAAACCACCCTTAATTAAGTAATGTTGAATCAATGGAATAAGCATTAAGGATACTGAGAGCGTGTACTCAGCCTTAATTAAACCCAGGTGAGAGAACACGTACGTAATGTAGACTAACGCGGAGACCGCAACATCGTCACCAGCTTTAATCAATACTGCTTCACGCATGGTACCTTCGTCTCAGCATGTTGATTTATAAGCATGAATACTTCAGGAAGTATTCTTAGATTAGTTTTAATGAGTGCCGTGGTATCAATAAGGTGAAGCATAATAACCCGGTTACTGAACCAATGCTATGCCAACTATTCACGTGTATCAACAGGATAGTTACCTTAAGGAGGTGGATGCGAAGGTTATTGCTGTTGATGGTAGTAACGTTATCCTTGATAAAACTATAATACACCCAAGTAGTGGTGGTGTTGTTCATGATACTGGCTTAATCATTACTAAGGGTGAGCAGTACAGGATTATTGATGCTGTACATAAGAGGGATACTGATGATGTTATACACGTACTGGATAGGAGTCCTCAACTTAAGTATGGTGATGATGTTAAGGTTGTATTAGATTGGGATAGGCGTTACAGGTTAATGAGACTCCACACTGCATCACACATAATGGCTGGGATAGCTTACTCAAAGTACAATGCCCTAGTAACTGGGGGTGATATTCAACCAGACTACGCTAGGGATGATTATAGTCTCACAGCCGGTGGTGAGGAGCTTAGGAGGATATTCAATGAAATAGTGACTGAGGCTAATGAGATTGTTAAGAAGGGTATTGAGGTTAAGGTTTACTGGATGCCGCGTGAGGAGGCGCTTAAGGTACCAGGTATAGTTAAGTTAGCTGAGAGGGAGCCGCCGCCTGGTGATAAGTGGAGGATTGTTGAAATACCTGGTGTTGATGTTCAGGCTGATGGTGGTCCACATGTCGCTAATACTAGGGAGATTGGGGAAATCATTATTCAGAAGATTGAGAATAGGGGTAGGAATAAGAAGAGGATTTACTTCACTGTTAAGCCGTAGGAGTAGCAGTACCCATGGTTACTCAATTGGTATGCCCTTAGTCTTAATCTCAGTTAACTCCCTGGTTTCAAAGCCCTGTCTCACTGATATTATGAAGAAGATTATTGAGGCGGCTAAGGCCAATACGTAATCCCACGGGTACTTTAAGTAACCCATACCTAGTGAACCAAGGTAGGATAAAGCACCCATAACAACCATGTAGCCTACAAACCATGATGCTGATGAAACCTCTAAGGCCGCATAAGATCCCTTAGCCTTATAACGGAGGTAAAGCAGTGAAGCCACCATCACCACAGTGAATATGCTCCAGTAAACAATGAAGCTTAGTTGATTTTCAATAAGGCCTAGGTACATTGCTGAGGCAAGCGCAACCCAGTAGATTAAGGAGAATAATACGCTTTCCCTAGTGCTTAAACTTAACCTATCCCTATACCCCAGTATCATTAATGGTAATCCAAAGGCCGTGACAATGAACACATACCCTAGGCTAGGCCACCCTGTTAAGTATATTAACATTGATGAAGCCGTGAAGCTAAGTAGGCCTATTAACCATGGTGAGCGTACACGGTAACTCCTCCTTAACTCTGGGGCTGTCCTCCTAAGTATCACCAGTGATGAGCCACCGGCCAGGTAGTTAACCACTGTGGCTGTTGATGATATGCTCACTATTTGGTACCAGGTTGGGAATGGGAGCAGGAATAGGAGCGCCAGTACCAGTGTGAATATCATTGAGAACCAGGGTGTTTGGAATCTTTTATGAAGTGAACCAAATAATTCAGGGAAGTAACCCTGTCTTGAGAAACCGTAGAAGCTTCTAGCAGTAGTACCAATGTAGACGCCCATTGTGCCTGCTGGGGATACCCAAGCATCTATGAGCAAGATCACGGCGAATGTTATTAATAAGGCAATACCACTTGTGGTTAATTCGGTGTAGAATGGTGAACCAGCCCAATTAGATTGAGTAAGGTTCTGCCAGTCGCCTGGCTTAATTAATATGGTATACCTCCCTGAATTATCCTGTAGAAGTATTTTACCCCAGTCAATACCCCCAATGAAGGCAACCTCTAATGCTACGTATAAACCAGCAGTAACCAGTATTGATATTATTAACGCTAAGGGTACATCAACGTGAGGATTCCTTGCCTCACCCGCATACTCTAAGGCCTGCCTAAAGCCCTCGTAAGCCCATACTATGCCGCTTGGAATCATTGCGCTAAATACTGCTGACCAACCCAGGGGTATGAAGCCGCCGTATGCAGTGAAGTTGCTTGGATGGAAGTAAAGGGTTAAGAGTAGTATTACTGTTAGTGATGGTACTATGAATTTCCATATCGTTATAACTGTATTAACCCTACTGAACACGTTCACGCCAATTATTTGAATTAGCGTGAACACTGCTATTAACGCCGCTGCGGCAGCAATGCCTAGTGGTGTTAAGTAACCTGAGGCCGAGCTAAACACTGGTAGGTACTTATTAGTGTACATTATTATTGCCTCAGCCTCCATGGCTACTGTGGTTGCTGCACCTATTAAGTAGGCCCAACCAAGCAGGTAATTTGATACTGAACCGTGGGCGTAATGATCTATGCGAACCAGTGAACCAGAGAAGGGTAGCATTGAGCCTAATTCAGCGTAGGCTAATCCAATGAATATGAATAATACTGCTGCTATTATCCAGGATATTAATGACGCTGGACCCGCGTATGCTGCTCCAGCTAATGCTGCGAATAACCACCCGCTTCCAACCATCCCGCTTATTGATATGAATAGTAGGTCACTAAACGTTAGTGTTTTCCGTAACTTAACCCCTGCCTCCTCATTATCGAAGACTCATCAGTCGGGTCATTAGGTGACTCTTTATAAACCTTTACTCACTACTCATGGTAATAATTAAGGCATCATTACCATGAGTTAATTAACAAGGTGAGGCCTACGCTGCGATTAATTACTTACTCTATATAGTTGATTATACAAATCACACACCTATGACTAGAAGGGTTAAAAAGATAAATACTAGTGGGCGCTGTATGCAAGGTGAATTAGTGGATAAGTTCAAGAGAATATTTGCAAGAAGGGGACGATCAATAATCTTGGCGTATGATCATGGTATAGAGCATGGTCCATCAGACTTCCTAGAGAACCCTGACTCAGCTGACCCAGCTTACATAGTTAAACTGGCTAAGGAGGCTGGATTCGATGGACTTGTACTACAGAGGGGTTTAGCGGAGAAGTACTATGATGGAAGCGTACCCTTAATAGTTAAGCTAAATGGTAAGACAAACCTATACACTGGTGAACCATTATCAGTGGCTAACTGCACCGTGGAGGAGGCCGTTAGTCTAGGGGCAAGCGCCGTCGGCTACACCATATACGCTGGCAGTGGGTATGAGTGGAAGATGTTTGAGGAGGTTGCCAGGATAAAGAAGGATGCTTTAAGGTTCGACATACCCCTGGTAATATGGTCCTACCCAAGGGGAGGTAAGGTGAAGGATGAGACCGCGCCTGAAATAGTTGCCTACGCCGCTAGGATTGCCCTCGAGGTTGGGGCTGATGCAATGAAGATTAAGTACACGGGTGATCCTAAGACATTCTCCTGGGCTGTGAAGGTGGCTGGCAAGGTTCCGGTACTAATGTCAGGTGGGCCGAAGACTAAGACAGAGGTGGAGTTCCTGAAGCAGGTTGAGGGTGTTATTGAAGCTGGTGCATTAGGTATTGCTGTTGGTAGAAATGTCTGGCAGAGGAGGGATGCATTGAAATTCGCTCAATTACTTGGTAAGCTAGTCTACGAGGGTAGGAAGGTTGAGGAATTGGCAGGTGAGGTGCAGTGAGGATTGGAGTATTGACTGGAGGTGGGGATGCCCCTGGGTTAAATATTGCTGTTTACTCTTTCATTAAGTTGGCTGAGAGGAATCATGAGGTTTATGTAATATACCATGGTTGGAGGGGGTTGCTTGAGAGGGAGGTTAGGAGAATAACGTCACTGGACCTAGTGGACTTCGCCTTCTCAGGTGGAACATACATTAAGACCTCTAGGACTAATCCATTTAAGGATGAGGAGAGGGCTAGGTTACTTGAGAGGAATGTTAAGGAACTCGGCCTAGATGTTGTAGTGGCTATTGGCGGTGATGATACATTGGGTGCCGCAGGTGAGGCGCAGAGGAGGGGTATATTGAATGCAGTGGGTATTCCTAAGACTATTGATAATGATGTTTTTGGTACTGATTTTACTATTGGTTTTGATTCTGCTGTTAATGCTGCTGTTAATGTTACTGAGTCCTTTAAAACCACCTTAATCTCCCATGAGAGGATTGGTGTAGTGGAGGTTATGGGTAGGGAGGCTGGATGGGTAGCATTACACACTGGACTAGCAACAATGGCAGACGCAACACTAATACCGGAGAAGCAGGTTAGTTGGGATTCAGTGGTAAGGAGGGTTAAGGAGGCCTACGAGAAGAAGCACTGGGCCCTCGTTGTGGTTTCAGAGGGTATTAAGGAGTACGAGGGGCCAAGGGATGAATTCGGCCATGCTAGGCTTGGCGGTGTAGGTAATGAGTTAGCTGATTACATTGAAAAGGCCACTGGAATAGAGACTAGGGCAGTTATACCAGGGCATATAATAAGGGGTGTGTCTCCATCAGCCTTCGATAGGACTCTAGCCATAAGATACGCCACAGCCGCCTATGAGGCTATTGAGAACGATAGATTCGGCATAATGGTGGCCTACAGTAACGGTGAGTTAACGCACGTGCCCATTGTTGAGGTTGTGGGTAAGAATAAGCTAGTTAGTGGTTATTGGTTAAGGCTCTATGAAACCTACTGGGGGGACTTAAATTAAGTTATCTTCAAAATAAGGCTCCTCTTTTAAATCAATGCTGAGTCAACTCTCTCTTACCTACTGGTAACGGAGTCCTGTATGGTTTAGTGCCCCTCCAGTACTCCTCCTCAACCTCTGGTGGTAAGTCATACTCCACTGGGTCCCTGACCCCATTAATCTTAAAGGCTAACCTACGCATAAAGCATGGTCCACACCGGCCGCAGTGCTTAGGCCCCTTATCGTAGCAGCTCCAGGTTAAGTGAAGTGGCGCCCCAATCTCTAGTCCCAGCTTCACAATCTCATGCTTAACCAAGTGCCCCACCGGCATTAGTAATTCAACGTGCTTATTCGGCCCCACTGCATACGGCATTACCTGGTTAAGGAGCCTAATGAACTCCATCTCGTTATCAGGGTAAGCACCAGCCTCCTCTAGATTCACCCCAGTGGCTACGTAGTCGTAACCCATGGCTTCAGCAATGGCCACTGCTAAGGCTATGAAGACCAGGTTCCGTGCTGGAACCCACTCATGCGCGAACTCAGCTCCAGTAATCCCCTCCCTCCTCCTATTAATCTCACCATCACCAAGCAGTGGTGAATGCTTAACTATCTTGAAGAAGTCCATGTTAACCTCCAGTAACGGCACGTTGAGGAATTCAGCAATCCTCCTCACTGCATTCTCCTCAGGTCCCTCGGCAACATGACCATAATTAAAATGCAGTAGTGTGACGTCATAACCCTGCTTAATTAACTGTGTTGCAGATGTTGTTGAATCCAAGCCACCGCTAGCCACCACTAGTACTCTCCTTGGCTTACTTGAATCAACTCTCCATAGACTTAACCTACGCCACCCACCCTCCCTGGAAACCTCAATGACACTGTAGGGTTCAATTCTCTTAACTACATTAGTCTCCCACGGTGGTTTATCAGGGTCCTCGAGGTAAGTGTCCAGGCTTGAGAAGAAGAGTGCATTTAATTCCCTATCCCACATGACGTACAGTGGCTTAAAGTTAACGGCCAACCATAGTCTACCCGGCCTCCTCCTATCAATAATGGCTAATGCAAAGGATCCAATAATCTCATCCCTTAGTATTTTCTGAAGACCCTCCAGTGAACCATCCCAAGCCTTCTCCAGGAGGGGTGGTAGTATCGATGAGTCTATTTTACTCATTTTCCTTATCCCATACTTACCCTCAAGTTCAATGTCATTGGCTATGGTACCGTTATGTGAAACAACCACGTACTCACTAATCATTGGTTGAATATCATTAATCCCCTTCTCCTTAACATACTCAGTGGTTGGTTCAGCCCTATTATTAGCTATAGCCACTACTGTGTCGGTATCCAGTAGCCTTGAGTACTTGGGGAGTGTTTCACTAGCCTTACCCAGTGACTTAAATGACTTAATCCCCCCATCCCTACTCATTGTTACAATCCCCCAACTATCCCTACCCCTCTCCTCAGCCCTCATTACAATACTCCTTAACTTATCCTCAATACCCCTAATCCTCGCCTCATCCGGTTCCCCAAATATTAACACACCGCTAACTGAGCATTCAACCATTAATGCCAGGACTTAGTGACAGGTTTAAATGCTTATAGTGAAGGCACCGGGCGCTACGTTCCTGTGGCTGAGTCACCCTTATTAATTGAGGATAATGCTGAACCATACATTAGCCTATGAACCTCACTGAGTAGTGTTATGAGGGTTTCCAAAACCATCTTCTTATTCACTGCAATTAACGGGACAATCTTAATCTCCGGTTTAACACCAAGTATTGTCCTAATATCGTTAATACTTACCTTAGCTACATCCTGCTTATTCGCTGCAATAATGTGGGGTGTATTGGGGAATGCGTTTATGAAGTAATTATACATGAATACTGCGGCCTTAACGGACTCCAGGGATGATGAATCAACCATAAATATGTATGCATGCATACCCCTAGCCACTATCCTCCAAAGGAAACTAAACCTCTCCTGCCCTGGCACACCAAATAAGTGTACAACAATATCGTTAACCCTTATCTTACCGTAATCAAAGGCCACCGTGGTGGTTTTACCAGCTGTGGGTACGTCAGTTTCAATGGGTACCACTTCACTTAGGGTTTTAACGAAGGTTGTCTTACCTGCCCCATAGGGTCCAGCAATAACTAGCTTAAACACCTTAACCAAACTCAACCACCTCTAACCTCCAGTTCACTTAACTTACTCTTGAAGTAGTCAATCAACATTAATACATCATCCTCAGTGATTTCATCACCCTCCACTGTGAACACTGGTTCAATATCCCTAGCCCTATTCATTAATTCCCTACTAACCTTAATCAACCTATCAACGTACTTATTAAGCAGGTGAAGAGCACCCTCCATTACATGAGGCTCAGTTACGAATATTACCGTTAATTCATCATTCTTAATGGCGTAAACATAGGCTTTACTTGACTTAACCTTAACCTGACTAATGCTATTAACCTTATTAACGAATACTACTAGCGAAGTGACGAGTGATTTCAAGTCACTTGGTAATTCACTTGCAAGCACAACATCATTATTACTGAAAACCAGTACACCAAGTATATTGATACCCAGTTCCTCCGTAATAACTTTAACCATTGAGTTTGGGTCAATTGTGTTAATTCCCATTACGCTGAGGACCATATGGTTAAAGTAGTATATATGTTTTCCGCAGTATACGTTATATTAAGTGCATGGTTTTTTTATTTTTTAGGTAAATGACTTATGACTTAGTAATTAAAGGTGGCTTCAAGGCTCCTTAAGGGTTATTGAGTGCATTTAAAATATCTCTAATAGTTAATTCACCTAGTATACTCACTTGACCACGATTAAGCATTAGCCAACCTTTATCAGTCTTATAGAACTTAACATCAGCCTCACCGGTAATAATTAACTTACCCGTTGATTTAATGAAATTATTGATTAATGCTAGTACTGATTCTAAGTCACCATCCCTAACCTCAACCTCGGCATCATACTCAAGCACACCGGTGAAGCCATCATTACTCCTCCTAGCCACCAGTAGCTTAAACGTCCTACCATCAGTAATACTGTAGATTACCTTCACCGAGCTAACGGGTTAAGTGGGGTTTTAATCTTTATGCACATATTCATTAATCAATACTTCATTAAATTCTTATATTATTAAAGTAATTATCATTCATAGTAATATGACTAAAACATGCATTATGAACCGGTATACTTAAAAGGAGAGCAGGAACTAAAAATATTGGTGAAGTTATGGGAGGCAGGTTAATAATTCTAGGTGCCTGTATGCTCATATTAACGTTAATCGCACTGGCGTTTGCACCATTGGCGGTTAAGCCAATATTGATTTCACACCCAATGATTAAGCAAGGTTTAACAAGTCTCTCATCAAGTGTAAGTAGCTTAAACTGGGCTGGCTACGCAGTACCTGCAGAGAAAGGTACTGTAACCAGTGTGGCTGGCTCCTTCATAGTACCATCAGTTACTTGCACCACCGGGCAGACGACATATGTGGCTCTTTGGACTGGATTAGATGGGTATAATGATACCACTGTTGAGCAGGCCGGTATAGCTGTTGAGTGTGAAAACGGTAAACCCATTTACTGGGCATGGTATGAGTTTTATCCATCACCATCAGTGACAATTAAAGGATTCACTGTTAATCCCGGTGACGATATTTACGTCAACGTAACATATCTAGGTCATGGTAAATTCCAAGTAACCATAAAGGATGTAACGAAGAGTGAAGCATACTCAACAACAGGTAGAGTAAGTAAGGCGGAATTATCATCAGCCGAGTGCATACTAGAGAGGCCTGTGGTTAATGGTCAATTATCTTCACTAGCCAACTTTGGGACAGCCTACTACGGCCAGGATTACACCAGTATCCTAGACACATGTTACGCAACTGTAAGTGGGGTAACTGGGCCGTTTGGTTTATTCCCATCAGTGGTGAGTATAATCATGGTTAATAACTCTGGTGAAACATTGGCTTATCCATCATCATTAACCTCAGATGGCTCAAGCTTCACAGTAACATATGGTTAAGCCTTAAGTGCAGGCTTAATGATTTAAATAACTCATTATATTTCCTTTAAATCCTAATCATGAAACCCACCGTGAAGAGTAAGGAGGTCATATTAGCCATGACCATTACATTAGCCATAATAGTCGCCGTACTCTCCCTACCTAATGTACTTGAACCAATTAATGAGTCTACTGAATACGGGTGCCCTGGAACCTTACGTGGACTTAATAATTGGTGTAACCATGGTGGGTGTTGCCGCCTACCTAGTTTTCAGTAATCACGAGGAGCATGAGGATGTTAGGGCTGCCGACTTCAAGTTAATTTGTATTCATGGCTTAGCCGCAGCCCTCGGCGGCGACTTCACAATAGTGCTCATATTTAACTATAGCCCTAGTGCCAGTAATGCCCAGTAACTTATCCTTCCTAGTGGGCTTCATGTTTGGCTTCGGGACCTGGGTCTTGCAGACCTTAATAGTATTGTTAGTGTATAAGGGTGTTGTGCATGGTGTAAGGGACTGGAGTGTAATGGTTAGGGCAGGTGGGTTAGCGTTAGGGATACTTGGGGTCTTCATGATTTCACTGGGTGTTTTCTCAATGCTCTACGGTTAAGCTTAATTAATGAGGCTACTGAGGCTTCAGTAATCATGATGAATTAGTTATTTCCCCATTATCCACTTGAAGCATGCACCAATGCTTTAGGGCAAGGAATTATTTCCTACTCTTACTCCTACTCCTCCTTGATTTCCTGGACTTACGCCTACGTCTCCTATGCTTCTTAGGCTCAGTGGTGGGTACTTTATACTTAGCCACCTCATCCCAGTTCACTGAATTAAGCTTACTAATAATTTCATCAGCCAACTTATCAGCCTCCCCACCCAATTCACTCCTATTCATTGTAACTACGATACTTACCATGCCATTAACCACCTCCCCCTCAATCCCCAGTACGCCTCTCAAGTATTGAATAAGCTTATCAGTAGATACGCCTTGAGGGGGATTAATAACAACCCTAACCACCTCCCCATCAACTTCCTTGCTTATTGAGCTCATTTAAGCTATCGCCGGGAATAGGTTTATAACGCTAAGCCCATTAATTAAACGTGGTTAAGGGGAAGAGGAGGAGTAAGGAGGAGGGAAAGTCCACTGCAATAACATCCTTCTTCCAGCCTGAGGAACCTGCAGTGAAGGGGGAGACTAAGGTAAGTGAAGGCGCTACAGTCAGTGAGAGGGGGGTTCAATTATCTGGTGTGGATAATGAGGTTTACGAATTCATTAAATCCAGGGGTACGGTGTCTAGGAAGGAGCTTGAGGATTGGGGTAAGGTTAAGGGGTTAACGTCGGCTCAACTCTTCGGTGCAGTATATAGGTTAAGTAAACTTGGTAAGATAACTAGGAGAATCATTAATGATCAATTATCATACATTGCGCATTAACCACGCTTAGCTGAAAGCACTCTCTCGTACACTGGGCATCCATGGCCTTGATTTAGGCAGAATTGGTGAAGATACTTTTGCTTAAGTTGAGCCCAATCCTCAGGAGGCAGTAGCACGCATCTCTCCCCATCACTAGTCCTTTGAAGGAAAATACACCTACCCTGCTGCATAAATTCACACTTAAATTAAGGGTTTATCAAAGTATTGACGGTTACTCCTGCGATAAAACCAGTGATAAACCCCACCCCTTCTAAGAAGGTTGAATGCGGCATAGAAATTTACAAACACCTTACCGCTCACTTTGAATAAACAATAATACATTAAGCTTCACTGGGGAATGGGAAATGGTATTAAGGGGAGGATTACTTATGAGGTAACTCAGGTTTAAATGGATCACCCAGGAACTTAACTGAATTTAAATCGTTTGATAAAATAGCCTTAACTAGCCTGCAGTCACTGGGGCATGGTGTTTTGGAATTAGGCGGCTTAACCAACTCTCCAGTGAGGAGGTCAAATACTGCGCCATGGAATGGACAGGTTAAATAATGGTCATTTAACACGTAGCCATTAGCCAATATGGGCCTCCTCTTATGTGGGCAACCAGCCAGGTATGCGAAGCTTTCCCCATTCCATTCAAACACCATTATTGGGTAACCATTAACCTCAATAACCCTCAGCGACATGAAGAAGCCTCAGTAATCCACCTTTTATAAAAACTAGCCTCCCTGTTCAAAGACCTAGGGCTAACCCATCACCCCTTATATCTGAGTAAAGTAGTTTAAAGCCATTATCAAGCATAGCCAGTACACTGGCAACACCAGTACTACCGGGGTACTTAATTAACCTGAACTTCTCATTAACCCCAGAGGTTTCGTAATCATCCTCAATTATGAGTTCATCACTGTTCCATAGGAATCTCGGAGCATTAACAGCATCCACTGGATTCATCCCGTAATCAATAATGTTAGTTATCATTAAGGCATGCTGCTGCGGCCTAAAGTGAGCACCAGAGGTACCTAGGGTGTATTTTAATTCACCGTTTTTAAGAATCATCACCGAGGATAATGTATGCAACGGCCTCTTCCTAGGCTCAAGCGCATTAGGGCCACTTAACGCGAAGTCCGAGGCCCTATTATTCAATGTTACACCGTATTCGGGATCTGTGACAAGGGAACCAAAGTGGTGGTATAGGCTTTGTATGCAGCTTACAACATTACCATGATTATCAGCAGTGATGAAGTATGTTGTGTCACCAACACCACTAGGTGACTTGCCTTGGCCTAGGCTCCTTAGGAAGCCTACGTCAAGCAGTGTATTAATGGGGATATTAGTGAACCTTGGGTCACCTATGAATTCATCCCGCGCCTTATACGCTATCCTATAGGCGTTAAGGAATTGCCTAATTCTCTCACTTGAAAATGGATCCTTAGGCATATCCTCATCCTCAAGTAGCTTAAGTATCATGAGTGTGGTTAAGCCTTGAGTATTGGGTGGAGCCTCATTAATAATGAATCCCCTGTACTCTATGCTTACTGGATTAACCCACTCAGGTCTATAATCCCTTAAATCACTTAAATCCAATACACCACCCAGTTCATTAACCCTCTTAACCAGGGATTCACCTAATTCACCATTATACATTGAATCAGCCCCATGTTCAGCTATCAACTCAAGGGCCTTGGTAAGCTTACTAATCTTAACCACGCTCCATGGTTCAGCATTAATCGGGTAGGTTGATTTAAAGGCGTCGTCGATTAATTCATTACTGATAACGCTTCTAATAGCCCTCACTAGGCTTAACCCTGCTGGGAAACCATCCTTAACAGCCTCAATCACAGTGTTAACTATGCTACGCCACTCCAACGTACCCATTTCCCTCCACATGGTGTATAACCCAGCCAGCATCCCCGGAACCACTGGAGATAAGGGTCCTCTCAATGGGACTTTACTTAAACCCCTTGATTCAAGTAACCCCCTAGTTAACTTGGCTGGAGCCCATCCAGTGGCGTTAAGGACCTTAACCTCATCACCATTGTATATTAAGGCAAC
Organism: Caldivirga maquilingensis IC-167; assembly: GCF_000018305.1. NCBI lineage: Archaea > Thermoproteati > Thermoproteota > Thermoprotei > Thermoproteales > Thermoproteaceae > Caldivirga > Caldivirga maquilingensis. Next base: position 1,340,376 of record NC_009954.1, read on the forward strand.
TAGGTCTGAACCTAAGCCACCCAGGTGTGGTTGAGTTACAGCTAATGCCAGTGATACAGCCACGGCTGCATCAACGGCGTTACCACCAAGTTTAAGCACATTAACACCAACACCACTGGATACTGGGTGTTCTGAGGCGACGCCACCAAGTTTACTAACCCATGGTGTTTTACTGAAGGAAGACATTATTTTTAATACCAGTTAAGGGGGTTTAAATAATACTACGCGTAGGCCAGTATTAGGTGATCTATTGATAATGCACCAGGACCTATTACGGCTAATGCTATTGATGAGGCAAGGAGTAAGGTGTCCAACTCCCAGCCAAACATGTAGCCTTTAGTTGCCTTAAACATTGGTTCAGTCCAACCCCTTGGTAATGGTGCATTATATAGCTTGGTTATATAAAGTATTGTTGTTATTACCATCTCCAGAGCTAACAGTATTGCAGCTATCCTAGTGAGTAGCCCTAATACTAGGACTAAGCCACCTATGAATTCGAGGAGTGCAGTTAGGTCAAATAGGGCACCAGGTATGTTAAGTAGCTTAGTCAATCCATCCCTCATAGACCTCCTCGACTCACCTGTTAACTTGGGTAGGCCATGCACCATGAAGTTAACACCCACGAAGACTCTTAGCACTAAGGCTGCTACACTGACTGTTAAGTATCCGCTGTACGTACCTAGTATTAGACCTAGGATACTCATACTTTACTCAGTAAATTTACTTTGTAAAGTTTAAAAACTTTGCCCCACTTCCTAAAATTAATTAACTAGTACCGGTGATTAAATGGGATGCAGCAGGAATGCCCAGTGACAAAGGCGTGGAGAGTTCTTGGTAAACCATGGAGACTTGTGATAGTGGATAGGCTTAGTAATGGACCGAGAACCTTCAATCAATTACTCTTCAGTATGCCTGGAATAAGCACCAGAACATTATCAAAGGCACTTAAGGAACTTAAATCAGCAGGAATAGTAACAATGTATTGCTCAGGTAAAAACCACTACTACTCATTAACGGAAATGGGTAAGGAACTAATACCCATAGTCAATGCCATAAAGGCCTGGAGTATTAAATGGCTTAGTGGAAAAACACTAAATATTAATATAAGGTAAATCCCCGTATTATGCCAAGACTAAGTATAGTAAGTTAAATTAATACCTCCTCTGTAAAAATACTAAATAAAGTTATACATAATGAAGTATTATTTAAGAATATTAATGATAAAATTAATTAATTTTTATTTTTAATTAATTTATAATTATCTTCTCCTCAACGCTATTATTGCTGCAACAATGGCAATAACCACTACTATTATTACTATTCCTGCTATTAGTGCTGTTGATATTACTGGTTTAGTCACGGTTACGGTTGATATGGCTGTGGTTGTTGCTGTGCTAGTCACAGTGCTAACTGCAGTTGTTGTGACTGTGCTTGTAACAGTGCTAACAGCCGTAGTGGTTGAGGTAACAGTTGAAGTAGTGGTTGTAGTAACTGGTGTGTACGTTGTGTGGAAGTATGATGCTACACAAGCCTGCAACTGAGGATCAGGATTAGGCAAACCAATGAAGACAGCGTACTGATGCAGATACGGATTAGTCCAAAGACTACCATTAATAATAGCCTCAGCCAAAGGAGGAATAACACCCTGCGGTGCGTAGGCGCCTAGTGATAATACTGTATTGAATTCGGGAGGTAATCCAGCAACTGCATATTGGTGAAATAGTGAATATGCTGCCTTAGTATACTTAGGATTCTTGAAGTTCATGCATTCATAAGCCCACATTGGGTTAGTTATCTTTACTGGGAATGCTGCAGTTATTGTGGCTGTTGATATTTCCACTCCAGGTACCCAGTACTCAAACCATGAGAAGTAGGCCTTAAGAAGCTCCTCATAGGTACTGCTGCCTGGCTCAGCCGCTATTATGGCATTCTGCCAATTACTCAAGTTAATGTAGCCATAGGTTGAGTTAATGCACCAGATAATTGTATTATTCGGTATAGGCAGGTTAGTGGTTAATGGTTTACAATACCAGCCGGTAATCTCATTATTCTGAACAATCGGGTAGGCGAAAGGCGTAGTGTGGCCAGGAATACACCAGCCAGATGGCAAAAGCGCTGGATGTGTCATTGTGAATGCAACATCGTATGATATCCATAGTGTTGAGTAACCACCCTTATTAGAACCGGCGAACATCCAGTCAACCACAGCAGGTAGTTGGCATTGAGATACTTCAGTGGAGTATGTTGATGATTCCAGTGTAATTAATTTAACGGGTATTCCAAATTCTTCAAGTTGGTTAAAAGCGACTTGAGCCTGCGTGATCCAGTTAACCATTGGTGCTGATGCGTATATTGTTAGTGTTAGTGGTGTTCCGTTGGGTAGGTACCATTGACCATTCTTGTACTTTAAGCCGGCTGATTCCAGTAGTTGAGCTGCCTTAGTCCAATTGGGTTCAGTGAAGTTAACGGCTATGCTTCTAAGATCCTTCGGGAATGTTAACCAAAGCCCTGAGGCAGCTGTTGGTGCTGGTGCTGGAACATTAATGTAAACTGGGTACGTTAACCACGGTGGTCCCCAGGCGGCAGCGGCCTCACTCCTATTAATGATGTATAGGAATGCTTGCCTAACCTGAGGAATATTAAACGGGTAATATGTTGGTATACCTATGCCGAATATTGATAAGTCGGGCATTACATAGTATTTGAAGCCAGGTGTACTATTTATTATCTGTAAATCCTTAAGAAGACTGAAGGCTATCCACTCAATGTAAACTGGCTTCTGGGCTGCTATTGCGGCTAAGATAGTTGATGCACCTGGGTTGTTCCATGCAATGAATGTTGGGTAGTACTGCCATGTGTGGAATGGTAGTATCTTATCCCACTCAGCCAGCAACGGCTTACCATCAAAGTACATTGGGTCAAGGTTCTGAGTTATGTAGGTTGGTCCAATTGATGCCACGTAGTATGGCCCATTACTCCACATGGGTGGGTTGAACTCGGTTATGTTAACTTGACCAAAGGTGTAGGCTTGACTGGCATTCATTGTTTGAAGCTTCTCAACAATAGGCTTCCACACGGGCCATGGAGTTGCTATGGTCTGCATGAGTATCCAATAGTACTCTGTGGGTGACCATATGTTGAAAACTATCTCCAACGTATAATTGTTAAGCACCCTAATCTCCTCACTCGCATTCTGGGGTGTTAAGTATGGGTAGTACCAGCTGAATGCCTTAACACCAATGTAGAGTTCAGCGTAAACATCCCAAGCAGTGAAGGGCATTACCGCTGAACCATTAAACCAATAGATGTTATGTCTAAGGTAGATGATTACAGTCTTATTTTGAGGAAACGCAGTCCAATTACTGGCTAGAATAGGCCACCACTGACCAGTAGGGTCATCATAGGCGGCAAGAGGCATTGCTACAAAGGCTGGCCAATCTATGTAATTAATGGGGGCGAATGGATTCCAGTAGTGGGCTGCAGGGGACCACGTCCACCCGAAATAGGCGGTGGTGAACGTGTACGTTACTTGGGATTCTTGAGCATATACAACATGAGAGGCATATAACCCAACCACAGCGGCAACTAAGGCAACTATTATTGAGGTGACTGCTGTTGCACTCCTTGAGGTATACAGATCCATATTTTAGTTACACTAAGCATCTTTAAAAATTTTTTCTCAATATTTTTATTTTACAAATATTGAATATTAATATCATTAGTAGTGAGAATAGTTATGCAACAATAACATTCATTGAGAGTGAGGTATTTAAAGATGGTTACGTTAACCGTTAATTATGGTTAGGTATACGTGCGGGGATGTCTTGGTGAGTGGTATACCGCTTGGTGGTATTGGTTCTGGTGGTGTTGAGGTTAGTAATGATGGTAGGCTTATTAATGCTAGGTTTGCTAATAATTGGGCTTACCCGATTAGGGATTTGAGGGGTTTTCACATTTTCATTAAGCCTCATGATGCCTCAGGGTTCTTCATGCATTGTAGAGTTAATGTGCTTGGCCTTGAGGGTAGGGGTGCCTTAATTGGCTTTGAGGGGCGTTGGCCCTTTGCTTGGCTTAGGGCATTTAGAAATGGTGTGAATGTTGAGGTTGAGGCTTTTTCACCAATAATACCAGGGAACCTGAAGGACTCAACACTACCGGTAATAGGGTTTACTATTAGGGTTAAGGGCTCTGATGCCTTAGCCGCTGTATCAGTGCCTAATGTGGTTGGCACTAATCCAATTGGTAGAATTAATAGGAGCATTAATGGTGGCGTATTATTCACTAACAATAAGGCTCCCGATAATGATCCAGCTAAGGGTAATATAGCCCTAATTACTGAGGAGCCTAGGTTCACTATTACTCAATATAATATTAATAGTAAACCCGAGCACGCCCTTAAGGCTAGGACTTGGAAGGGTGCCTTTGAGAACCCGGAACCCTGGTTAACCATAGATAAGGGTGGTGTACCCACTGGTGAGGAGCCCCATGAGGTTACTGGGCTTTGGGATGACCCAGCAGGCTTAATTGCCTTAAACGTACCTAATGGTGGGGAGGTTAGGTTTACCTTATCCTGGTTCTTCAATGGTAGGTGGCATTTATATAATTACGGACACTACTACGAGAACTTCTTCAAGGATTCAAGCGAGGTTGCTAGGTATGTGCTTGATGAGTTTGATAGGCTTAGGACCAGTACCCTTGATTGGCAGAATAGCTTAATTGACCCAGCATTACCTGATTGGCTTAGGGATGCTGTAGTGAACTCAACCTACATATTAACCACCAGTACCTGGCTTACGAGGGATGGTAGGTTCAGTATCCTTGAGGGTGTTGAGGTTTGCCCATGCCATGGTACATTAGCTGGAGCATGCTATGAGACTGGTTCACTACCGGTTGTCTTAATGTTCCCTGAATTGGAGAAGTCACTTCTAAGGCAGTTCACCGAGGCCATGAGGAGTGATGGCTATATTCCACATAGCTTAGGCATCTATAGCCTGGACCATATTGAGGATGGAACCACTGCGCCACCGAGGTGGAAGGACTTGAATTCAACATACATACTCCTAGTGCATAGATACTTCAAGAGGAGTAATGATGTTGAGTTCATTAAGGAGATTTACCCCAAGCTAATTAAAGCCTTTGAATGGGTCCTGGTTCAGGATAAGGATGGTGATGGTGTACCTGAACTCAGTGGTGATGGTGACACCGGCTTTGATGCAATGTCGGTTAAAGGCTTTGACAGCTACACTACCAGCCTTTGGATTGCGGCTTTAATGGTCATGGGTGAGTTAGCTAAGCTTATGGGTGACCAAGCTACGTTGAGTAAAGTGGAGTCAACATTACTTAAGGCTAGGGACTCCTATAATAGGCGTTGGCTTGGGGATAGGTTTAAGGCCTGGGATGAACCAGACATGGGTAAGGCATCCTTCCTGGCTCAGATTTGGGGTGAGTGGTGGAGCCTAATGCTTGGCTTAGGTCACATTACTGATGAGGATAAGGTTAAGGCCGCCATGGGCACTATAATCAGGGTTAATGGTTCAGCATCACCATACACTACACCTAATCTCGCTGATGAGGATAAGGGCATTATAGGTTACAGCCCGCAAACATACTCATCCTGGCCTAGGCTGGTTTTCACAATGATGAGTGTTGCAAGGGAGCTTGGGGTGGATGGGTGGCTTGATGTGGTTAAGAAGGAGTGGGATAACTTGGTTAGGCAGGGTTTAACATGGAATCAACCATCGAGAATAGATGGCAGGACAGGTAAACCTGAACCTGAGAGAGGGTTCCTTGACCATTACATTGGTAGCCCGGCGCCGTGGAGCCTAACGTATAAGTACGCCTTAAGTAAGTTGAAGATTCATTAATTGAATGAATACTCAAGCATGCGGAAGCTTAATTAGCTGCTTAGGCTTAGGTAAGTGAATGATTAATGGAGTAATCACATTAACCAGGAGTAGGAGGTTCAGGAGCGTGGACTTCAACATTAATGGGATCCTAGTATCAGGAATGATGATTGGTAAAGCTTACAGTGGATTAATCGCGGTTAAGGGTTCCTTAGGAGTGTTGAGTAGTGATGAGGCTAGGGAACTGGTTCAGCATTGGGATAAGGTAACTAACTTAATAATTAGGGTCACAGGCTCTAACTTCTACACATTCTCAGGGCCATTTCAGGCTAATGTCAATACCATTAAGTTTAACGTGTACTTCGATGTCTTCAAGAATGTTGAAGTAACCATAACACCCAATTACCTACAGTTAACGCTCCCAGACTCACGGAGGAGGTTTAGGAGTAGGGGGGAGTTATTGAGTAGGTTGGTTAAAAGTACATTAAATATACTAAGTAAGTACACTGAGGCCCATTAGGCCTGCTGCCTCTGCTGAGTCTTAGCCTGCTGAGCCCTCCACCTAACACAACCACGCCCAGTGCACTTTGATCCGTAGAAGCCAACCTTCTGTCCAGGTGGTGCATTCTTCTTAACAGGTGTGCCACCCTGCTGGTGACTACCGCCACCATGTGGGTGCGCATACGCGCTCATTGCCTTACCACGCACCTTCGGGTATTTCCAAGCCTTAGTCCTAGCCCTATGGTACTTGTTACCAGCCTTAACGAAGGGCTTCTCAATTCTCCCACCACCGGCGACTATGCCTATTGTAGCCCTAGCCCTTGAATCAACCTCAATCATCCTTCCACTGGGTAATTGAACCAGTGTTGTTGAATCCCTGTGAATCATCACTACACCGTAGGTTCCACTGGATCTTGCATACTTCCCACCGTCACCAACCCTCTTCTCAATGTTGCAAACCATTGTACCTTCAGGTATTTTACCAATAGGCATTACGTTACCCGGCTCCACCTTGGCGTCGGGCCCAAACTCAATAATCTTACCCACGTAAACACCCTCAACGGCGGGTAAGTACATTTCTTCACCATTCTCTAGGACAACGTGCATTGCTGGGGCGTTTAGGCCAGTGACGTGGACTAGCTCCTTAATAATCCCCCTAATAGTAGTCTTCAACTGCTCCTCACTGAATTGAACATACCTAAGTGGTGCAATTCTCCTCCAGCTGGGTGACCTGAATTGTGAACCACCTCTACCGGCCCTCTGCACCAGTATCTTCTTACCCATTAATTATCAGGAAGTATTAAATGTGGGCTTTTTAAAAATTAACGCATCATTTAAAGCGTGAGGTTGTCTTAAGGTGGTGGGCTTAGGTAGCTTAAGAGGCCCTTTGATGATGAGACTATTAACGCAGGTATTGGTATTACAACGCCAAGCAGCATAACTGCGGTCATTAACGCCACTGTGTAGAGTACCATTCCTGAGGGGGCTTTGAGGCTTAAGTCCCTTGATAACCTCACGTAGTAGGGTATTGATATTACTGAGTTAATCACTAGGAATACCGCTAACCAGAGCCCAATTGGACCTAGGTAAGCTAGTGATATTATTATGAATAATTTACTCCAGAATCCAAGAAGCGGTGGTGTACCTATGAATGAGAGGCCAAGTAGGTAACTGTAGATGCTGCCCTTATAATCACCCTTAATTATCGTGAAGAAGCCTATCTTACCTGCCGCATTAACCACAAGCTGCAGTATTAACCCGGCTAAGGCGTATGTAAGGATTTGACTTGATTTAGGTGCTATTGCTGGGGCATTGATTAAGGCCGTGGCTGCAGCAAGTATGTAACCCATGTTAGCTACACTGGAGTAGGCTAGGACCCTTGAAGCCTCCCTTGAGGTTAATGCACCTATGTTACCAATCAACATGCTTAAGGCTGACATAATCGCCGTTAACCAGAAGGTGTAGCTTACGTAGAATCCCCCTAGGCTTGTTAGGATTGGGTACGTTAACTTAACTAGGACTATAATGGGCATTATCTTAATTGTGGATGCTAATACCGACACTGGTATTGGGTCACCTGCCGTGAATACGTCAGGTACCCAAATGTGCATTGGCGCCGCACCCACCTCAAGCATTACTCCAAGTAGGGCTAGGGCATAGCCCAGCATGAATAATGGTGGTGATGAGCCGATGAAGTAAGCTGACAATAGTATTACTGAACCAGTGAAGAAGAGTACTGTGGCTATTATGAATGCCACTATTGCCTTAATTGCAGCATCCATGTTTTCCGGCTTAGTACTAATCTGTATTATGAAGTATGAAGCCACGCTTATTATCATGAATAAGCCCAGTAGGAATCCGAAGTATGATGCAATATCCACTGCACTGGAGCTAATTGGTACGTAGAGGGCGTATGAACTCACTAACCCTACTATAGTCATTAGGGCGTAATCAAGCCCCCTGTATTGACTGCTACTTAACACCTTAAGGGACAGTATATTACCAATCACAATTATGTCTACTAGTATTGGGTAAACCATGTAGTTAACGTTAACCCATAGGTCAGGTAGTAGGAGTATTATTGCAGGTATCCAAGCGTACTCCTCCCTCTTAAAGGCCAGTAATGCGGCTGTAACTAATATTGTCCCTATTACTGATGAGACTATGATATCAATGTACTCAACCATACACCATCACCAGCACCAATACTATTAATAGTATTACCACAGTCGCCAGGTAAATGTACCTAACGTACTGGTTCAGTAAACCAACCTGAATCCTCCTAATAACCCTTGAGAAACCTGTGAACAATGATGGTATAAGCGTGTTGAAGAGTACATCAATTCCATGGCTTATTAAGTAGGCGAACTCTATGAGGGCTCTCCCAAAGCCCGCTAGGATAACATCCATGAATGCCTGTATGTAATACCTACGTTCAAAAATGGTTGTTAAATTACTTAATGATGGTGCCCTTGGTTTAATAAGCGCGGTAATGAAGATTACCCAGAGGAATACACCAATACCCACTACATACGCATCATAGCCAGGTTCAACCAGTATTGATGGTACATGTAGAGTAAATGGTATTGCCACTGTGGCTAGGGCCACTGTGGCCGTTAAGGTGTATGATATAGCCATTATTAATCCACCGTGCCCAGACTCCCTATGCTCCACCCTACCCCCCTTAATGAAGTTGAGGGAAGTGAATCTGGCTAGGAAGGCTACGTAGGCTATGCTTGCAAGTATCAGTAGTGCATATGAACCCCAGCCCACTGTTTGACTCACAGTGGAGACTAAGTCATCCATTGAGGCGTGAACCCAGTAACCGGCAAACGGTGGAATGCCTCCCAGGGTTATTGCAGCGGCTATTGTTGAGTAGAAGGCTAGTTTCATCCTCTTAGCCAACTCAACATCACCCACATTAAACCTGGTCCCAGTCTCATGAATCAAGTGACCACTGACTAGGAATAATGTAGCCTTAGATAAGGCGTGTATTATTAAGTATAGGAAGGCAACCAGTACAGCTGTAGGAAGCACGTACTCACCGATGGTTACTGCATTGTTTAAGTAAGGTGCAACAGCGGTTATACCCATCATTAACCCCAGTGACGCCATGGTTGAACCAGCTAGGATAACTTTCCTCTCATCAACGGCTAAGGCGAATAATGAACCAAGTAAGGCTGTTAGTAAACCAATATAGATAACCACCAGGTAGGTTACCAATACTCCACTTGATGTTAACACCCCTGCACCGTATAGGGATAGGGTAAGTCTCATGAATACGTAAACACCTGCAGCAACCATTGTGGCTGAGTGAAGTAATGCGGAAACACTGGTTGGACCAGTCATGGCTGTGAGGAGCCAGTCATTGAATGGGAATTGAGCGCTCTTAGTGAATGGGCCAAGCAGGAAGGCGATGAGAACTATGGCTGTTCCAGCGGTACCCAGTACGCTTATTAAGTGACTCCAGTTTATCATATTGAAGTCTAGGCTGCCTCCAAATATCCCTATTGCCGCTAAGGCACCCAGCATGGGCATGTCACCGAACCTTATTGTAACAATAGCCCTATAGGCGGCGTAGGATGGTGTAGTCCACGCTGGCTTACCAAGCACCATGTCACCCAGCTTCCCAACGAAGGATATTTCATCATCATCTCTGAACCAATTACCTATCAACGCCCATGAACTTAGACCTAATCCCTCCCACCCTATGAACAACAGGAGTAGGTTATTGGAGTAAACGAGCAGTAGCATTGATGCTGCGAAGGTGTTGTAGAAGAACCAGAACCAGCCAAGCCTATAGTCATTAGCCATGTACTCCAGGCTGTATACACCTATTATGAAGGCAAGCCAAGCTGTTAATAACCCCATATACCTGCTCAGGAAGTCAACTATGAATGACACGTACATTGTGAAGATACCTGGCACCGAGATCCATGGGTATGAGTAAATAATGGTCTTCATCGGGTACGCAATGGCTATGTATGTTGAAACTAATGCAGCCACACCAAGCCCAGTCACAGCAAGATACTCCAGTGGGCGTGCCTTACGGTTATCCTGCTCAATAACCCAGTACACTGACATTGGTGAAGCAAACAGTATGGGCACTAGTGTCATTAAGGCTATTAAGGTGGGGAGAATGGACTCATACATGCATTATCACCCCTATTGCACTTAGTACTGAGTGAACTAATGCTGTTGATATGGGTGGGAATAGTAGTATGACGCTTGTTAAACCAAGTACGTAAAGCGGCACCACCAGCTTATTACTTGGCTTAGTTTTAGTGTAAGGCCACCTTGGTTGTCCATAGAAGACTTCCTTAAGTGCCCAGAAGCCGTATGTTCCAGTTAGCAGGAATAGGAATGCTAAACCCACGAAGGCCCATAGAGTGCTTAGACTGAAGCCTAGTGTTGTTAATAGGCCTAGGAATAGGAAGAATTCACCCAGTAACCCAACAGTGAATATGCCTGCTAAGCTCATCCAACCAAGCAATGCCGCACCGCCTATTGATGGTATGTAGTTCTGGAGTCCACCCATCTTAGACATATCAAGTATATCATATTGAACAATAATTGCCCCAGCAGTCATGAAGAGGACTGCCTTACCTAATTGATGCGCAATGAAGTGTAGTGTTAAGCCCACTATACCATATGTACCTAGTGTTAAACCAGCCAGTAGGTAAGCCATGTTAGCCACAGTTGAGTAAGCCAGTAACCACTTGTAGCTATGTCTCTGCCTAAATACAGCGAAGCTAACTAATATGCCACCTATTATGGCGTAGGCAAGTAATGGTGTCCTAATTGATGTTATGAAGTACGGTGATATTAAGTATATTCTAGCCAGTATGTATGATGCTAAGCCAACAACTGATATTATTAATGCTGCAACCGGTGTTGGATGCATGCCGTGCGCCCAAGGTAACCAAACGTGTGGGCCATAGCTTGGTAGCTTTATCAACATGCCGATTAGTATTAAGACCCAGGCCACAGGTGGCACGTACTTTATTGCGGCTAGGTTCATTGTCCCATTAGTTAATGCAACTATAATTGCACCCACTAGGAATAGTACACTGGCGACGTGGGTATAGACGAAGTAAAGTAAGCCTATCCACTGTCTAGTTCTCCCGTAGCCGTCATAACCGTAGAAGTATATTAGGAGGAATGATGATATTAAGGATACTTCAAGGCCTATGTACATGAGGAGTAGATTATATGCGTACACTATCCACTCCATTGATATGCCGCATAGTATGAATAATGGGTAATATATGTTGAACTCCTCCTTAATACCCAATGCACGGAACCTATGCTCCATGTACGGTTCAGAGACTATGGATATCATGGCTGTGACTAAGGCTATTGTGAAGCCGAATGAATTACTTAAACCATCGTTAATAAGGTACATGCCGCCTATTGGGCTTGGTAAGCTACCAAGTGGAACCAGGTAATCAAGGTTAGCGAATATGCCGTATAGTGAGTAGGCTATTAACGGCATAAATGATATTACGGCAGTATAGAGTGATGCACGTTTATTTAAAAACGCGGTTAATATAACTGCTGCAATTGGGAGTGATAGTGAGAATATGAGGATTGGATCCATGTAAACCATCATGACCTATCACCCCCAGCTAAAATACTCCTCGTCTCAATACTCCTCCTCATTCTATCCACAGTTATGATTGCAGTTATTAATGCTATGAATTCAGCAGCCGAGGCTATTACACTAATTGCAACAACTATGAAGGCTAAGTAGGGTTGGTAAACATACAGCGCCACTGCGGTTAGGAAGACTGAGTTGAACATTAACTCAAGGCCTATTAACAGTCTAATTAAGTCCCTTGAATTAATGACCACGGTTAAGCCTATTGATAGTACTAGTATGGCTGTGGCTATTAGGGATAAGGCTTCACCAATCATGACTGGGTCACCTTTAGATACCTTATCGTTATGGCCATCACCATGGATAGGAACGACACCAGTAGTATAAGTAGCATAATCATACTACTGCTCAATACGTCGTGGGCCAATTGAGCAGAGCTTAGGCTAATGGGCTGCAGTGGGGTTGTGTAGATGGATTTAAGGGCTATTAACGATAACACCACTATGACTAAGGCAACACCAAGCCACTTACCCTCAACCCCAGTGTAGGCGACGGGCCTCCTGTAGGTTGCGGCAAGCACTATGGTTATTGTTATTGTTGCGCCAACGTAAATCATTACTATTAACACGAAGGGGAGTACACCATTCATTAGTAGTAATGCGGTCGCTGATAAGCCTGAGGCGAGGGCTAGGTATAGGGCTGAGTATAAGTTATCCTTAGTCAATAATACAGCTAGAGATGATGCCACAGCCAGAACCTCCACAACCACTAGGGCTAGTCCAACATCAGTCACATCCATCACCTCTAATTACTTTACCTGAATTAATTACCTCTAGGCTTCTTTCTGCATTAAAGGCTTGGCATTGATCATTACTGAGCATAATATGGTCATCACAATATTTGTTTTTAAGCATTTCCCAATAACAATACTGAAATACGTTTTACTCAAGGAAGTAAGTTTACTACCATGGTTAATTCTACTACATTTAGTAAAGTATAATTATGGTAGAAATAGTGAGTACACCATAATACTATATATGTATCGTATTAAAATGAGAGTAGGAAACATGAATCATGACTCTGCCCTATTGCATGATTCATGAAGAGACATAGGCGAATTACAATTATGGGTAATTATTAAAGGAGATGTGGTTAATGGGGTCGCGGTGAATTACGAAGGCCACATGGTTTACCCATTAGGCATAATATTTAATAATGCCCTTAATTAAGTGTGTATGTGAGTTCCACAGTATACCTAATGCTGGACGCCTTAGGCATCATTGCGCTTAGGGATGATGGTTCAGTAGTGGATAAGCTAGTGTATGATTATGATGCTCAAAGAATCGCTAGTATGCTTAACAGCATTGAGGTTGGTAAACCCACCGATGAGTTAATAAGCTTCATTAATAAGTTAGCTAAGGCCGGGGTCTCCACAATTTACGTGGAGCATAAGGAATTAGCCAGAAACCTAGCCAACGTAATTAAGGGTGTTGAGATTAAGGCTGAGTTACCCACTAAGGTGGGGAGGCTATTTAGGGAGGAGTTTTGGGGCAGGTACCTTAAGGAGGTTTACGGTATTGAACCCATTGAATACATTAAGAGGGTTCATGAAGTCTCCGTGATCCAAACAAGGCTGAAGCTGAAGCAGGCAGCGGAGAGGAGGGACTTATTCATAGCCCAGGCAATAAATTCAGTGGATGACTTAGATAAGGTATCCAACCTCGTGGCCTCTAGGCTTAGGGAATGGTATGGAATACACTTCCCTGAATTAGAGAACTTAACGAGGAACAATAATGAGTACGCCGTGCTCGTTTATAAGCTTGGGGATAGATCCAACTACACTAAGAGTAATATAATGGAGGCTTTACCCGAACTAGGCGAGGAGAGGGCCAGTAGGATTGCTGAGGCGGCTGCTAAGAGTGTTGGGGCATCAATAGTTGAGTGGGATCTCCAGCAGATTAAGGCGCTGGCTAAGCTTTACCTTGATATGCAGACCATTAGGGAGAACTTAACTGAATACATTGATGACGCAATGAAGGATGTTGCACCAAACATTAGGGAACTTGCAGGTTCACTACTTGGCGCTAGGTTAATTGCCTTAGCTGGAAGCTTAATGAAACTAGCCCTAATGCCAGCGTCAACAATTCAAGTCCTAGGCGCCGAGAAGGCCCTCTTCAGGGCACTTAGGGGTAGGGGGAGGCCGCCTAAGCATGGTGTAATATTCCAGTACCCAGACATATTCAGGGCACCAAGGTGGCAGAGGGGTAAGATTGCTAGGGCTCTTGCGGCTAAATTAGCCATAGCGGCTAAGGCTGATGCATTCACAGGCAACTTCATTGCACCTAGGCTTAAGGAGGAGTTCATGAGGAGGGTTCAGGAGGTTAAGACTATTTACGCCAAGCCACCGCCCAGGAAACCGGCGGCTAAGCCGCATGGTAAGCCTGAGAGGAAGCCCAGTAGAAGGTGAATGCCTCCTCCACTAGTCAATGGCGTGTTTCTAATGAAGCCCTCATGTATGTGTAAGGTAATACCTATATACTCCCCTGGGTTGACCCGATGTGTATTATGCATTATTAATAACTGGATTAGCCTATGTGGCTGTAACACTGATTGTATGTATTAAACCCATTAACAGTGTTGATTCAGTTATTGCCTCATTAATTGCAGGTATTAATAGGCCTAGGCCACTGGACTATGCCGCAGTAGTATTGACTAAATACGGTAGATTCTACACATGGGGTCTCGTGGACCTGGGGCTACTGGTACTGAGGCTGTGGATCCCCTTCGCTGAGTTAACTTTATCAATAATGTTAGCCTATATTATTGGTGGGGTAACTAGGCTACTTGTGAAGCGTCGAAGACCCTATGAGGCTGGTTACGGTAAACCAATACTTGCGGCCAGTGGGTTCTCATACCCCAGTGGCCATGCCGCAGTGGTCTTCAGTGGGGCATTAGTAGCATTAATGACGCTTAATAAGACTGTATCACTAATACTCCTAGCTGAGGCAATACTGGTGACGGCTTCTAGGGTTTATTTGAATGCGCATTACTTAACCGACGTAATAGGTGGTGTACTGCTTGGTTTAACTTCAGGGTTCCTTGCCATTGCATTAACACCAATCCTAATAGTATCTTAATTAATTCATAAAGAATAAAGCTGCCCCCGCGGCTCGTCCCCAGGCCTCATAGGGGGGATCATACCCCTCTTAGCCTGGTCCAGTTACTGCGTCAGCTAGTGTTTTATAAACCTTAATTTAATTAAAAACTAATGCACAGGGAGGGGTTAAGATGCCCTAAATGCGGCTCAACTAGGATTGGAGTAATTGCGGGTGGTCAATTCCAGTTGAAGTGCCTGGGATGCGGGTACATATGGACACCTAGCCTAGTGCCAAGCGGATACATTGAGGTTAATGGAAAGTTAATACATTGGACTGAGGTTGAGGCGGCTAAGGAGAAGCTGCTAAGTGAGCTCAGGGAGGTTCTTGAGAATGCTGGTGACTGTGAACGCATTAAGCCTATACTAGCCAAATACAGTGGCACGCTTGATGCAGAGAGGATAAGTAGGGTTGTTAAGAACGCCTTAACTCAAGTTGAACCTAACCTAAGGCTTAAGGGCCAGTCATTCGTAGAGAGGTATAGTAAGGCGGTTATGGCATGTGTTAATGAGTACTTTAATTCAAGTAAGGTCACTGAACCAAGGCATTTAGATTAGGGAGTAGGTTGAGAATGATTTATTTACTTAATAATGAATTAAATATTCAACTTTAAATACTGAATTAATGCTCAATCATTTAGCAGCGTCAGCCTTATTGTGCCTCAGTATTAAATAATTTATAATTATAACTATTGATACCGTGACTACAGCGGATTGATCATTGCCCCATTAATGTTAATGTATTGGCCACTGCACTGGTTACAGTGTTCATTGAGGTATTGATTAATGTTGAAACAACCAGTTGACATTACAGTAATACCTGTTACTATGCTTATTAACGTTACCGTAACCGGTGTTTAACTTCATTAATTAAATAACAATAATGTTCATTAATGCATTAATAGAATCGCTCATCTTGTCTACTGTTAAGTAAAATCATTATAATTATTGAATCCGTAAGACTCAATGGCATTAATGTTAACCTGCTAATGATTCAGTGGCTTAACGCTAGGGAAATCTTAAATGCACTGGTCTTGAGTAATAATGCCTCATGCGTAGTTAGTGTTAAGTCAAGGGGCTAATGATGGGAAAACTTTATATGACCAATTCACTAAGACAATATAGGCCGGGGTGGCCGAGCTTGGTCCAAGGCGCGGGACTGGAGATCCCGTCCCCGCAAGGGGGCCCGGGTTCAAATCCCGGCCCCGGCATCATGTTTAGGTCTTTGCTGTAGCTATTAATTATGGTTAACACGGCTTCAATACAGTGATTATACGTGAATAAGGTTAATCTCATGCATGTAAACATGCCTCCCAAGTACCTGCTCTGGTTCAGTCTAGGATTCACTAGGCTAGTATTACCCTAATAGTCAGTAAATAAGTGGGATTGTAAAGTGTTGTGCAGTAAGGTTTATAAGTAGGTAGCCGGCTTGGTGATTGTATAGTTCCTTACCAATAAACGTAATGGTGATCTCTATGAACCAGCGATACCTAGCCCTAGCAGCCCTAGCGTCGGCTCTGTGGGGAGTATCATACACCTTAACCTATCTGGCCCTGCGGACAATGGATGCTGCATCATTAATTGTAATTAGTTACGTATTCTCAATACTCATAATTCTCTTAATCACTAGACTTAAGATTAATGCTGAATCAATTATCAAGGGTGTAATTCTATCGCCAGTGAACTTTGCTTTAACGTACATATACGTTAAGGTATCTGGGGATTGGGGAGGCTTTGCTGCCTTAATAAGTGGTGCATATGTATTACCTCTGATGCTGCTAAACTATGTTAAAAATGGTGACCTTCAATTAAGGTACTTGATCTCAAGCCTACTTATGTTAACAACCCTATATTTCATCGGCGGATTTAGTGGTGTAACAATTTATGCTGTTGCAGTCATGTTACTTAACCTGGCCTATATGTTAATGCTAAGCCTATTCCATAATTATGAGGAATATAGCTTAATCCTAGGCCAGTCCATAGGTACTTTACTACTCTCAATCATAATGGTTAAGGGGATTACACTAACGGTGAGTAGTGTCTACTATGGATTAACACTAGCCCTGGTTAACAATACCATACCCTATGTACTCTATGCACTAACGGTTAAGAGGATTGGTGCAGTTGAGACTTCATTAACCATGGGTATTGAGGTTATGACTGCAGTATTATCTATGTCACCCATATCTAGGGTTCAGGTAAACCCATTTCCCGTAGTGTTACTAGTACTGGCATTCATGGTGCTTTTCATGGATCTAAGGCCGGTTAATGAAGATGAGGAGGTAGTCATATATAAATCAATAGGGTGCATTATTAGTAATGAAGGATCCGAGACCTACCATGGTTCTTCAATAATCTTTAAAACCCCTAAGCCACCTCAATGCATTTAAACTTAGGGTATTAAGCATGCGTGATTCTTAACTCGATTTTTAACCCAGCGTTATTAAGACCTATGGATCTATTAAAATGAATTTTCAAGCCTACATTTCTCACCTGGGGTTAGTAATGAATACTGTAGCATTAACGCTAGATAAGTTGAATTAACTAGAAGTACGTTGCTAAGTAATGTGACTTTAACTCATTAATTATTTAATTGGGTTAAGCATTATGGTGCGTGAATTGGAGTCATTAATTTACTGTAGCGATTGCTTCCTTATCATTCTTGTTATTGCTGCTTAATTGCATTATTCTACGCATGGGGACCATGTTTTGACCCAGTACGCATAGGCCCCATAGTGCGTTTATTAACGGTGAGTAAACGTTTAGGCTTGCGTACACTATACCAACTAGGTTACCCACAAGTAGCTTCCCCTTCTCAACCTCATGTATCCCAAATATTGTTAAAAGTAATGGAACTACGTAGCTGTAGGCTAGTGATGAGGACCAGTAGGTTCTATCGAAGAATATTTGCCTAGTCATACCCTTATACCATTTATTTAAGGCATCCCTTATTTGACCTGGTTCAGCGTTACCCTTAAAGTACTCATCAATTAGATGAATAACCTCACTGTAGGATCCCCTCTCCACCTGTCTCGCCTCCTCAACACCCTTTATGTATGGTTCCATTATTAGGAGCGAGAACGGTGTTGCGGCGATAGCCATGGCGCCAATGACCGAGCTTAGTTGAAATATTGTCGCCAGTGACACGGCTGTTGTCAATATGTTGGGTGTGAACGTAGTGTACATGCCTCCAATATTCCACATTACAAAGTCAACATCACTAGCCAACCTACCAACCATGTCATTTACGTTAACCGAGTTCCTGGAGCCGTTTAACTCCATTATGATCCCATTCTTAATATTGACAATAGCCTTAGTTACAGTATTCCAAAAGGGCCTAAACAACCACTCAGTGGCTGCATATATTATTGTAGTTGCTAGTATCATTAATATTGCATTCATTATACCGCTCTCCCTAATGCTTAATGAACCCCCTGACGCTGAACCCTCCAGTGAATTAACTAGACTGGTTAAGGCGAGAGGCATTAGTGAACCTGATGCAATGGCCCTAAGCACGAAGGCTATTAGAGCAATGATAAATCCGGCGTTAATCTCCCATGAGTACAGGTATCTTCTGTAAAACTTCCAGGTTAAGTCAAGTACCTCAATTATCTTCAGTTTCATAATCTAAGCCCACTTTATAAGCATTTAAATACCTTGAGGTTAACCTGTGTTTAAAAGCGGGATTAAGCTTTTAAAAGTAATGCCTACGTGTTCAGTATGGTTACTAGGTCTATTGAGGAATTAGGCGCAAGGTTAGTGTTCGTAATCGCCAGTTCATTCCGAAACATAACGCCACTCAACTGGGATACGGTTGGTGATGGGAGGTTTAAGCTAAGTGTTAATGCAGGTAATTCAAGTGAATTAATCGTTATTGGTTATAGGGGTAGTGCTTTAGTTAGGCTTAATGGTAAGCCTTACTTTGAACTGGATGGGTACCATAAGGCCATTCCCCTACCCAGTGGTTCACATACCGTGGAGGCTGAATTCACACCCTACGCAGCATTCGGTGAATTAGTGGGTATTAATGCCGGTAAACCCTACCTGGTTACTAGGGATTACTCAGCGTTGAGGTTTTGGGCGTATGCCTCAAGCACCCTTGAATTAGCCAGGATTATTAATGATGATGCAGTTAAGGTGGAGTTACTTAAGGCCTTAACGGAGGCCTTCAGGAAGATTCCCTTCACAAGCGTCTCAAGGGAGCAGTTAATACTTGCAGCTGAACTATACGGTATGCCTTGGAGTGAGAGAATTAACCAAACCATAACCCAGGACTTAGACTACGTTTTCACTGAGGCAAGTGGCGGTAACTTCGATGAGGCCCTTAATGTTTTAAGGGGCCGGCTTAATGCCCTTTTACCTAAGTTCGGTAAGGGTGGTTTACTCACTGGTCTTGCCCACGCCCATATTGATACCGCCTGGTTGTGGAATTTTGATGAGACTAGGCGTAAGGTTCTCAGGACCTTCGCCACCGTTGTCTCATTAATGAGGAGGTTTAACTTCACTTACATGCAGAGTGCAGCCCTATACTACCAGTGGCTTCTTGAGGATGATCCGGAATTATTCAATGAGGTTAAGAGACTTGTTAATGAGGGTAGGTGGATTCTCGGCGCCGGTTGGGTTGAGGCTGATGCTAATGTGCTTAGTGGTGAATCATGGGCTAGGCAAATGCTTTATAGTCAAAGATTCTACATGAGGCACTTCGGCAGGGTGGCTGAAGTACTATGGCTACCGGACACCTTTGGATTCAATCAAACGTTACCGCAAATAGCGAGGTTAAGTGGGGTAAAGTTATTTGCAACGCATAAAGTGTACTGGAATGATACAAATAAGTTCCCATACAATGTCTTTAATTGGGTTGGACCAGATGGAGATAAGTTACCTGCAGTAACCTTCGGTAACGGTAGGGGTGGTTACAATAGTGACTTCACAGTGGCCAGTGTCCTTGAGCAGTGGAGGAATTGGGTTGATAAGGATTACCCAATGCTATACAGCTACGGTTACGGTGACGGTGGCGGTGGACCAACAGTGGAGATGCTGCTTAGGGCTGAGGCCATTAATGAATTACCAATACTACCTAAGGTTGATTTAGTAACCGGCATATCCAAGTACCTTGATGCTAAACCAATCAATGAGTGGAGGGGTGAATTATACTTAGAAACCCATAGAGGCACATTAACCTCCCACTCCAAGATGAAGCTCCTTAATAGGAAGTGCGAGATTGCCTTAAGGGAGGCTGAGCTCTGGAGTGCATTAGCAGGCACCTATGATGCGGTTAAATTCAGTGAACTCTGGAAGACTCTACTCAAGGATCAATTCCACGATGTGTTACCGGGATCAGCAATAAGGGAAGTTTACCAGAAGGTTGTTTACCAGGAGTTAGAGCAGGTGATAAAGGAGGCTAATGAAATAGCCGTGGAGGCGGCTAGGAGGATTGCAGGTGAAGGTGAAGCCCTATTAGCCTTCAATTCACTACCATGGGATAGGGTTGACTACGTGGTTGTTAATGAACCAGTTGAGGGTGGTCAAAGGATTGATGAAGGGTACTTGATCAGGGTTAAGGTACCCAGTGTGGGTTACGCCACGGTTAGGCATATTGAACCCAGTGAACCAGTGAGGATTACTGAGGATTCTGATGGATACGTTATGGAGAATAGGTTAATTAAGGTTAGGCTTAGTAAGAATGGTAGACTCCTCAGCGTGATTGATAAGGGGAGTGGTAGGGAGTTACTAAGGGAGCCCAGTAATGTACTGGTGGCTTACGAGAATATGCCTGGTTGGAGTGATGCATGGGATATTGAGAAGGGTTATGAGGAAACCAGCTTCACCCTAAACGCCTCAGAGTCCAGTGTTGAATCAAGGGGCCCATTAATGGCTTCAGTTAAGTTTAAGTATGACTTTAGGCGTAGTAGCATTATTCAGGAGGTTAGGCTCTACGCAGACTCAAAGAGGCTCGACTTCAAGACAACCATTAAGCTTATTGACAGGGAGTTACTGTATAAGGCCTGGTTCCACTTCGACTTAAACACTGATGAAGCCTACTTCGATGCACCATACACACCCATTAAGAGACCCACCGTCACTAACACCTCATGGGATTTAGCCCGCTTCGAGGTTCCAATGCATAAGTGGGTTAGCCTCAGTGAATGCTGCTTCGGTGCGGCGCTCCTTAATGACGGTAAGTACGCCGTTAGCGTTAAGGGCTCCAGTGTAGGTGTTACACTCGCCAAGACCCCAATATTCCCAGACCCCTCCACTGACCTTGAGGAGGTTACCTTCACGTATAGTTTAATGCCTCATGGAGGCGACTTAATTGAGGTTCATAGAGCCGCCTGGGAGCTTAACGCACCAATGCTGGTTATTAAGGGTAGGCCAGGTGAGGCTAGCTTAATTAGGCTTAGGCCAAGTAACCTAACGCTTGAGGCAGTGAAGGTGAGTGAGGATGATTCAAAGGCCTTGGTGATTAGGGTGAGTGAGTTAATTAATGGTAGGGGTATTGGTGAATTAGAGTTACCGTTTAAGCCCAGTGAGGCCTATGAGACTAACCTAATAGAAACCACTAGAAGCAGTGATGGCATTGAGGTTACTGGGAGCATTGTGAGGTTTAGGTATGGGAATAGGCAGGTGAAGTCAATTATAGTTAAGTGGTGAGGCAGGCTTCAATACTCATTAATATTGAGTGAAGCCTCTCATCACCACCATACTTCACTAACCAATCCACCTCCTCACTTAACTTATTGTTAATAACCATGAGGACCTTGCCCCTTAATTCATCAATATTACCCGTGAAAACCAATTGCCTAACCTTACCATTAAACAGCGACTCAATATCATTAACGTGGGAACCAGTGACTTCACTAACAGTATTATTGAAAATCTTCACACAGGGCCACCCTAACCTACTGTACTCCTCATATAGTTGAATTGGGTCACGCCTAATCACCATAACCAAGTCCACGTAGCCGGGGTCCACTAGCTCATAGGCAATGGACTCTAGGGCGCAGTTGACGCCGCAGTTTAAGATAGACTTATTAACCAAGTCCGCTGCACAGTCCTTATCAGTGATGTCAAATGACTGGTAATCCTCATTCCACTTAACGCAACCACTACCCAGTAGTAGGTCTGATGCATTAATTACCTTATACCCTAATTCAGACAGTATTCCTAGGATTGTTGACTTACCTGACTTAGCAACACCAGTAACAAGAATCTTCACTTAAACCTCCTCCTCAAGCACTATTGGTGCCTGGGACATGTAGGGTATGTAGACTCCCTTTAATGGACCCTTAACCACAACCCCCATGCCGCTCTCTATTGTGAATTCGTAGACCGCTGGTTGAATAGGCTGCCACCTCATCTTCCTAATGAATAAGTACCTCTTAAAACCATCATTAGTCCTAGCTAACCCAAGTATGAAAACCCCTGTGGCAAGGAACTCCTCGACACCATACCTAGATATGGCCCTTGAACCAGCGGGAACCTCAGTGGTTATTAATGACGTGGCTTGGATCTTCCTCTCAATGCCCATAACCAATTCCCTAATATACTCCCTAAGTACCTGTACATCCTTCTCCATGGCAACTAACGGAGCAATGGGATCTATGACCAGTCTCTTAGCGCCAATTGAGGCTGCGTACTCTGCAATGGATTCAACCATCATTCTAGCAACCACTGATGGATCCTTCTCCCTAATGGTATCTAGTATATCCATTTCAGGAACCAGTACCCTGAAGAAGCCGGTCCTAGTTAATGCATTAATATCCCAGCCAAACCTCAATGCGCCATTAACGAATTGTTCATAAGTCTCATCAACTGAAACATATATTCCAGGTTCCCCAAGCCTATAACCATTGATTAGGAATGATAGTGAGAATAGGGTCTTACCTACCCCGGTCTCCCCGGTAACCAGGTAGGTTCTACCTCTAATCAAGCCACCGCCAATAACCTCATCCAGCCCTGGTATCCCTGTTGGTTCAATATCGTAATACAGCATTAAGGCTAATCCACCCTGGTGGATATTTAAATGTTGCATTGTATTGAGGCTGTTGTTTCGTTTGGTGTAATGGTTGGGGATAGGCATTATTAAGGGGTTTATTAGATAATTACTGGCGCGATAGGTTTATAAAACATTAGGGTAACCCGAACGTTTATGATGCAGGAGGGGAAGGGTAAAGATAGGGCCACTATACTTGGATTAACATCAATCGGTCATTTTATTAATGATGGTAATACATGGTTAATACCAGGTATAATACTACCAGTACTTAGTGAAATGGGTGTTAACTACGCTGTAATAGGCTTATTATCAGCATTATACTCAGCTATATCCGCATTAGCAAGTCCATTAGTGCCGTTAAGCATTAAGTGGCTTGGCGGTCATATGAAGGCAATGGCCCTCGGCATGTTCCTATGGGCGTTCGCAATCGGCCTATCGTCAATCGGCTTCCTAATCCATGATCTACCCTTAGTTTATGTAGGTGTAGTGTTAGCTGGAGTTGGTGCAGCTTACTATCACCCAATTGGTAGTGCGCTACTATCCGCCACATACGGTGGAACAGCTGGTTCAGCATTAGGGGTAAATGGTGCATTCGGTAGCCTCGGTAGAACGCTTTACCCATTAATAGGTTCATTACTCATATTCGCGGGATCCGTTAGTGAGGCTTATAATCTGTGGGTGTTGGCCTTTATTACGTTTATTGTTGGGCTTTCAGTACTACTCTATGGTGTATATAGGTTTGATGTCCATGCCTATGGGAAAAGCACCAGTAGGAGTGATCCATCCAGTAATTCCATGACGCTTAAAGTATCTGTAATGTTGATAATCCTACTCTTCATAATCACATTACTAAGAAACACAGCGGGTCAAGGTGTTCAGACGTTCCTCGGCATATACATAAATAAGGTGCTTGGCATTAAACTGAGTGTAACGTATGGGGAGGTTCTTTCAATGATCCTAGCCTCAGCTATAGTTGGACAGCCGGTACTCGGTTGGTTAAGTGATAAGGTGGGTAGGAGGTTTATGGCTTCGCTCTCAACCTTCGCATTCGCCGTACTCTTCATTATTTTCATATATACGGGTAATTTAATTGCAGTGTTCTTAGCAATGCTCTTCGTCTTCAGTAATTTCCCATTAATAATGGCGGTGCTTGGTGACTTATTCCCAAGGGAGCAGGTTAGTTGGGCTACTTCAATAATATGGAATGGTGCAGTGACTGGAGGTAATGTGCTTGGTTCTCTAATAACTGGTTTACTTGCTCAATACTATGAACCAATATACGGTGAGGTTGGTGCCCTTGAGCATGCATTACTCATAGTGCTTATACTAGCCTTCATATCCAGTGCCCTTTGGGTAGTTGTACCTAAACCACCGAAGAGGAGTAGGATTCCGCTTTTCGGTTAATCCTTAGATTCCTTAAATTCCTTAAGCTCCTCATTAAATACACCGCTGAATACATTAAATGCCTCATCATCGTAAAGACATATTATTATCAACCTGACACTCCTCAATCCAGGTGCCTCACGCCTTATGGCTTTGGCCATTATCCTAGCGGCCTCATCATAGGGGCAACCGAAGACCCCTGTACTAATGGCTGGGAATGCTATACTCACGATATTCAATTCCTCAGCCTTCCTCAATGAGTTAACTACAGCATCATTAAGCTTCTCAATAGGTTCAATGCCGCATCTTGGGCCAACGGTGTGAATAATGTACCTTGCCTTCAACCTACCAGCCCCAGTGACCGCAACACCACCAACTGGTACTGGGCCATGCTTCTTAACCCACTCCCTCGACTCCTCCTGAATCATCCAACCACCCCTCCTAACAATTGCCCCAGCTACACCGCCACCGTGTTCAAGGTACGGGTTAGCGGCATTAACTATGGCATCAACCTCAAGGGTAGTAATATCCCCCTTCATTAACTCAACAACCACACCATTAGGGAACTTAAACCTAGGCATTAGGATGCTTCAGTGAGTTGACTTAAATGCATTACAATTTATTCATGGTAGTGGTATTAATATTGCAGTAGTGTTGGCTTAAGGGTTTAAGTCTTCAGTATAATCCCATTCCCTAAGGCGTGGGAGGTGTTGCTTCAATAAGCCTCCTGAATGAAATCAAGTATTCTTACTCCTGGATTCTACTCCTCCTTTTAGTGTCCCTAGCCTTGGATACGTTCTTAATTATGCTTTGCATTATCTTATCCATAGCCTCCCTAATGGCGCTCACCGGATCCCTATCCTCGGCTGTGGCTGTGTGGAGTTCCTTATCATCCTTAAGCCTCACAGTGACCTCATACCTCTTCCCAGAGTCCCTGGCCCTTATGTCAACCTTAAAATCAACCACATTAACCAGCTTACTAATCTTCTCTAAGTGATTATTAATCACCTTCTCTATTAATGGTTTAGCATCATTATTAATCTCTATCCTAGCTTGAATAGGGAGGATTATTTTCTTAGAGTCCATGTAGGCCTTAAGCACGTCACTGCCTGATAATACACCAACAACCCCGCCATCATCCGTTACTATTAAGCCTGTAACACCCTTACTGACCATCAAATCCACGGCCTTGGTTAATGGCTTATCGGAACCTATGGAGTAAACCTGAGTAGTCATTATACTACTCACTGGCGCGGCCAGGAACTCCTCTTCGCCCGAGAAGTCACCCCTCCTAGATCTCCTGGGCATTGATACGTAGTATATTTTCTCAATTAAGTCTGTTAACGACACCACCCCAACTAGCCTATTACCATCAACCACAGGTAACCTACTAATACCGTGCTTGATCATTAGCCACCTAGCCTTAGCAACATTATCGCTCGGGGTTATTGTTAGGACTGGCTTAGTCATGTAATCCCCAACCTTAGCGTTAGCCGGTAATTGA
Organism: Caldivirga maquilingensis IC-167; assembly: GCF_000018305.1. Lineage (NCBI taxonomy): Archaea > Thermoproteati > Thermoproteota > Thermoprotei > Thermoproteales > Thermoproteaceae > Caldivirga > Caldivirga maquilingensis. Next base: position 1,366,356 of record NC_009954.1, read on the forward strand.
TCCTTTATGGCTGTGAGTAATCTGCTCCTAGTTAATATGCCGATTAACTTACCATTATTATCAATAACAGGGTACTCCCTAAGCCTAGTTTCGTAGAACTTCCTAACAACATTATCAATATCACTGTTGAGGCTTATTGAGTGGGGTGGAAGCATTACTGAGGATGCCCTTGACCCGAGAGGAGCCTTCCTCCTTAGTAAATCCCTGTAATCTATTACACCAATTAGTTTACTTGAATCATTAACCACGGGTGCGGTGTGAATCCTCAACTCCCTCATCTTGGGTATTATTGAGGATAACCTGTCCTTAGCATTAACCACCACTGGTGACTCTTGAATAAGTTCACTCAACATTAAGTTATAATCCATGTTAGGTCTTAAAAAAGTTATGCCTATAATTACCACATCCACACCTCGTCTAATCCATCATTGGTAACTTTACTCATTCACACTTCAATGAAACCTATTAAGGCGGGGAACTTTAGTAGTAAAGCTTATAAGTAGGATTATTAGTAGGGTTTGTTGATATGATGGGACGAGCATGAGGTACAAGGAACGCTACCTAGTGCTTGCCGATGGTAGTGTTTACAGGGGTTACGCCTTTGGTGCGGATTCAGAAACCGTGGGTGAAGTCGTGTTCACCACGGCTAATGTAGGTTACCCAGAGTCCTTAACCGACCCATCCTATAAGGGTCAAATACTGGTTTTCACAAGCCCATTAATAGGTAATTACGGGGTTTCAAAGGAACAGTGGGAGAGTGACTCAATTCAAGTCAACGGCGTCGTGATCTTTGACTTAACTAAACCAAGCCACTACACATCAATAATGAGCCTCGATGAGTGGCTTAGGAACCAGGATGTTCCAGGTATTTTCAGGGTTGATACCAGGGCATTAACAATAAGGCTTAGGGAGCAGGGGGTCATAATGGGTGCTATAGTTGATGACCCAGGGAGAGGCATGAGTATGATTAATGAGGCCCCATCCTACGATTCAATAAACTTCGTTAAACTGGTCTCACCTCAAAGCCCAATCACCTATGGGGGTGAGGACCCATGCATAGGCATTATTGACTGCGGTGTTAAGCTAGGTATAGTTAGGGAATTGGTTAGTAGGGGTGTTGAGGTTATTCGCTACCCATGCCTAATGTGGAGGAGGGCGCTTGATGAGTGTGATGGCGTGTTAATAAGTAATGGCCCAGGTAACCCCATGCTTTTAACCGAATTAACAAGCCTAGTGGATGATGTTGTTAAGGATCGTAAACCAACACTCGGCATATGCTTGGGTCATCAAGTGGTGGCCCTTGGAATGGGGGCTAGGTTATTTAAAATGAGGTACGGGCATAGGGCTATTAATAAACCCGTCCTCGACTTGGTTAGGAATAGGGTGTATGTAACAACGCATAATCACGGCTACGCAGTGGATCCATCAACACTAAGCGGTACTGGGCTTAAGGTTTGGGCCATTCAGCCTGATGATGGTACAGTGGAGGGTCTTTACCATGAGAAGTTACCAATATTAACAACCCAATTCCACCCTGAGGCTAGACCAGGCCCAGTGGATACTAGGTGGATTTTCGATAAGTTCATTAGTGTTGTTAAGGGTGAATCAGGTTGGATGTGAGGAGTGTCTTAATAATTGGTAGTGGGGCAATTAAGGTTGCTGAGGCTGCTGAATTCGATTACTCAGGTATACAGGCATTGAAGGCATTTAGGGAGGAGGGTATTAGGACTATTCTAGTTAACCCAAATGTAGCCACTGTCCAAACAACCAATGTATTCGCCGATAGGGTTTACTTCACCCCCATTAAGACTCAGTTCCTTGAGAAGGTTATTGAACAGGAGAGACCTGACGCAATTGCCTGCGGCTTCGGGGGTCAAACAGCGTTATCAGCCTGCATAAACCTTAATGATGCAGGGGTGTTGAGTAAGTATGGTGTAAAGGTACTGGGTACCCCGATAGAGGGTATTAGAAGTGCATTAAGTAGGGACTTATTCAAGAATCTAATGTTAAGTAAAGGCCTACCTGTACTTAAGTCAGTAACAGCACACGGCATTAATGAGGCGTTAAGGGGGGCTGAGGAGATTGGGTACCCAGTGCTGGTTAGGGTTTCATTCAACTTAGGTGGTGCAGGTGCATTTGTGGCTAGGAGTAGTGAGGAGTTGGTGAGTAGGATGCATAAGGCGCTTGCTCAAAGTGAAATCAAGGAGGTTCTGATAGAGAAGTACATTGGTGGGTGGAAGGAGATTGAGTTCGAGGTGATGAGGGACTCCCACGGTGACTCAGTGGCTGTGGTGTGTATGGAGAACATTGACCCAATGGGTATTCACACAGGGGACTCAGTTGTAGTGGCGCCGTGCTTAACGTTAACTAATGATGAGTACCAAAGGTCAAGGTACATTTCAATTAAAGTGGCTGAATCCATTGGGCTAGTGGGTGAATGCAATGTACAGGTAGCCATTGATAATAAGGGCCCTGAAATGTACGTGGTTGAAACTAACCCAAGGATGAGTAGGTCAAGTGCCCTAGCCAGTAAAGCCTCAGGATACCCTCTAGCCTACATAGCGGCTAAACTGGCTTTAGGCTATAGGTTAAGTGAACTCCTCAATAAGGTAACCGGTAGAACAATAACAGCCTTTGAACCAAGCCTAGACTACATTGTGGTTAAGATACCTAGGTGGGAGAACGATAGGTTCAATGTTAATGAGTCACTTGGCCCAGAGATGATGAGTATAGGTGAGGTAATGGGTATTGGCAGGACCCTTGAGGAGGCTTGGCAGAAGGCAGTGAGGATGCTGGATATTGGTGAACCAGGCCTAGTGGGTGGACGCATATACAATGAGTCAACCCTTGAGGAGGCTGTTAAGATGGTTAAGGAGAGGAAGCCTTACTGGTTCCTATACGCCGCTAGGCTTCTTAAGGATGGTTACAGTATTGATGATATTTCAGAATGGACTGGGGTTGATAGATTCTTCATAAATGCAATTAAGAATGTAGTGGATACCTATGAATTAATCAAGAGGGGTGGTGAATTACCGGTTAGTGAGGTTTACGCCCTAGGCTTCAGTGAGGAGCAACTTAGGGGTATTGGGGCGTATTTAAGTCAAGGTGTTGTTAAGGTTGTTAAGCAGATAGATACCCTTGCCGGTGAATGGCCTGCATCAACCAACTACCTATACTTAACCAGTGGTGGTCAATTCGATGATAATACTGGACCCAGTGTTGATGCATTAGTTATTGGTGCAGGCGTATTCAGGATTGGTGTTAGCGTTGAGTTCGATTGGTCAGTGGTTAATACTGTGCTTGGCCTTAGGGAGTTGGGTTACAGGGTTGGTGTAGTTAATTACAACCCTGAAACAGTTAGCACCGACTGGGACTTCGCAGATAAATTATTCTTCGAGGAGTTAACACCTGAGGCGCTTAGATGGATTATAATTAAGGAGAACCCTAAGTTAGTGGTATTATGGGCTGGTGGACAGATTGGGCAAAGGCTATACAGTAAGGCGCGCACATGGATAGGTGACTCTAGGATACTTGGCACTGATCCAAGTTCCATTGACTTAGCTGAGGATAGGGTTAAGTTCTCTAAGCTACTTGATAAGCTTAACGTGGCTCAACCACCATGGGCTTACGCAAGCAGTATGGGTGAGTTAATCAACCTGGTGGAGAGGTGGCTTGATTACCCAGTAATAGTGAGGCCCAGTTATGTTCTCGGTGGAACATACATGGGTGTGGCTAGGAATAGGAGTGAGTTAACCAGCTTTGTTGAGAAGGCTGCTAAAATAAGCCCAGAACACCCAGTGTTAGTGTCAAAGTTTTTAAAGGGCGGTGTTGAGGCTGAGACTGACGGTGTCAGTGATGGTAAGGGAACCATACTAATCCCCATAGAACACGTTGAACCACCCGGTGTACACTCCGGGGATAGTACAATGGTCCTTGTACCCAATGGGTCAAGTTATAGGTTAAGTAATGGGCAAGTTAATGAAATGGCTAAGGTAACTCATTTAATAGCCTCAGAATTAGGTGTTAAGGGTCCATTAAATGTTCAATTCATAATAAGTGATAAGGTCTACGTAATTGAGGCTAACATTAGGTCAAGTAGATCAATGCCCCTCAGCAGTAAGGCCACTGGAATTAACCTAGCTAAACTAGCCTTAAGAGCAGCAATAAGTGGACTTGGTATAGAGGGTTATAGGTTAATTAAGCCTAGGGAATGGTGGGTTAAGTCGGCTCAATTCTCATGGTCAAGGATAAGGGGCGCATACCCAAGGCTTGGCCCAGTCATGTATAGTACGGGGGAGGTTGCTTCAAGTGGAGTCACCCTGGAGGAGGCTCTCCTTAAATCATGGTTATCCACAGTACCATCAAGAATACCGAGTAATAACGCCCTAGTCTACACTTACGATGAGGATCACGTTAAGAACATTGAGGAAGCCAGGAGGCTACTTAGCCAGTATTTAAACATAATTGAAGTGGAGAAGGCGCATGAATTACTGAAGCTTGGTAAAGTCGATATCCTGGTTACTGGAGGATCCACCGAGGATAAGGATTACGTAACCCGTAGACTGGCTGCAGACACATCCACCCCACTCATCTTAGACTCAACACTAGGGCTTGAGTTGGCTAGGGCGTTTAAATGGTATTGGAGTGGTGGTGAATTAAACGTTAAGCCATGGGGTGGTGAATCAAGTATAGGTGACCTTAAGTGGAGTTAACCATAACCTACGATTACTTAAGAGAGGAGGAGGTGGAGTTAATTAAGGCATTTAATGAACTCGGCGTTAACGTTAATACGCTGCAATCCACGAAACCACTCCACGTTAAGGAGCTTAATGGAGTCTTCCTAGTGAGGAACCTTAACCATAGGACTGCAATAACCATGGCCGGTATAATTGAGAACACTGGTGGTGTATCAATAAACAGGTACCTGACCCTCTCATTAACGTGGAATAAGGCCATTACGACTGCACTACTTAAGAGAATAGGCCTACCCGTCCCAGACACCTACGTTGTATTTGAGCCTATTATTGATGGTGTAGCCGGTGGTGGGCGTATTATTAAGCCTGCCTCAGGTTCATGGGGTAGGTTAACGGCCATTGTAAGTGATGGTGAAGCTAAGCTACTGATAAAGCATGCTAAGGATCACTTACCCGTGCTTCTTCAAGAGAGGATTGGTGACGGTAGTGACTTAAGGATCTTCGTAATTAATGGTTCAGTGGTTGCATCAATGATGAGGAAGCCCCCTCAGGGTGATTGGAGGAGTAATGTAGCTAGGGGTGGGTTGGCTATGCCCATTAAGGTTAATGAGGAATTAGAGGAGTATGCAATTAAGGCCACTGAGGCTGTGGGTGCATTCTATGCTGGTGTTGATGTTTTAATAGGTAGGGATGGCTACTATATAAGTGAGATTAACGGCATCCCTGAATTTAAGGCAATAAGCAAGGTCAGTGGTGTTAGGGTTAGTTTTAAGCTGGCTGAGGCTGTCAGTGAGTGGATTAAGAGATGATTAACCTAGCCACCTCCTCAGCTATTTCACCGGCAACATTAATCCCAGTAACCCTTTGAACATTCTTGAATTCAGGCACACCATTAACCTCAAGAACAAGGTAACCCCTATCAGACTCAACAACATCCACACCTGAGTACACTGAACCAGTAGCCTTACTGGCCTTAACTGAAATATCCTCAAGCTCAGGGTCAATCTTAACAGGGGCTGCTGAACCACCCCTTGCAGTGTTGGTTCTCCAATCATCACTATACCTATAGATTGCGGCCACTGCCCTATCACCAACAACAGTAACCCTAATGTCCCGCTTAGGCTTCCTAACATACTCCTGACCCAGTAATACATCATCACTGTAACTCCTAATTATTAAACCAGCTTCCCTGGCAGTGTTGGCTAAGGCAACTAACCTACCCCATGAACCATCAGTTGGCTTTATTATTAACGGTGCCCCAAGTTCACTTAAAGCCCCCTCCTCATGATCCAGTAGGAGCATTGACCTCGGTACCGGTACACCAGCTTTAATCAACCTAACTAGGGTGAGGAACTTATCGTGCGTTATGTATAGGCTGTTGAATGGGTTAATTGACCCAAGCCCTAGTTCCTGGTAGGTGAATGATAATGGCAAAACCTTACTCCTACCAGCCACCCTAATTAACCCGAATGCATTAATGCTAGTATTACTAATATTAATGGATTCAGCCCTAATAGGCCTAACGCTTAATCCTCGCTTACCCAGCTCATTAATAAGAAGCTTCTCCTCCAGTCTAATTATGTCGTAGAGGATGTGGACTTCAATAGAAATCACCTATTCACCGTAATCCTCAACATCCCCCTTAAACTCCTCGAGTTCAAGCTTATCCTTACTAATCTTCACAATGTACTTTGTACCGCATGTTGGGCAACTGGTTAACTCACCATCCATTATATCCTCAGGTAGGTCGAACTCGGTTCCACATACTTTACAGGTTGCTTTAAGCGCCTGCATAGTTACCCGTGTTTTCCACGTGTTTATAAATTTTTCTATATAAGTAAAAGAAAGCATGCACACTATGCAAAGTATGTTGACGTCAAACATCCATGTATAAACCCGTGAAGGTTTACTCAACCACGGTTCCTAATCCATTGAGCGCGGATCGTATTGGCTTATCCCTCAGGCCATTGGCTATTATCGTCCTAACACCCAGTTCAGTGAGCTTAAGGGCTGTCTCAAGCTTCCTCCTCATACCTCCTGTGGTGTATTGGAGTATTTCCTGGGCATTGGCCTTAGTGACCTTATCAATGGGCTTACCGTTAACCAATACTCCATCAACATTAGTTAATATTACTAATTCCTTAACATTCATTGATATTGCTATGTTTTCAGCTATTTGATCGCCATCAACGTTAAGCATAAGTCCCTCTTGGGATAAGGCTATTGGACTCACCACAACTACGTCTGAGTTACTCAGCATTAGGTTCATGATGTTAACGTTAACCCCAGTCACCCTGCCACTGAATCCCCCATCAATAACCCTAGTCCTCCCCCTCTCATCAATAATCATTACCCTCTCCTTCCTCTTAGCCGTAACCAACCCTAAGTCAACCCCACTTAGGCCTATTGCCCTAATTCCCCTTGCATTAAGCTTACTCACTATTAGCTTGTTAATGAGCATCATGGTCATTACGTAAGCCTTAAGGGTCTCCTCATCAGTGTACCTGCTGGTGTATCCATTGGGGTGCTTCAGTATAACTGGCTTAACACCCATCCTCTCCATTACGCTATTAACCATGCAGCCACCACCGTGAATAAGCACGGTGCCTGGTTCAACATCATTAGTAACGTTATCCAAGCCTCCACCGCATATTACTGAACCACCAAGTTTAACAAGTATCATTTATTAATCACCTAAACTGGGTATGGTGTAATGAACCTAAGCCCCTCGTCTTCAGGGAATCCTTGATTAATGTTGAATGATTGAATAGCTTGCCCAGCTGCTCCTCTAATTAAGTTATCTATGGCTGAGAAGACCACGACACGGTTGAGTCTTTGATCCAGTTCAAACCCAACATCAACCATATTCGTCCCCACAACATACTTAACGCTGGGGTAGTGGGCTAAACCCGCCTTATCCTTAACTATGCGTATGAACCTCTCGTTACCGTACATTCCCCTATAGGCCCTCCATAAGTCTGGTTCACTAATACTGCCGCTTAACCTAGCATGCCCAGTTACGAAAATCCCCCTAACCATGTCAACCGCATGCGGAGTGAAGGCGACATTAACCTGACTCCCGGCTAATAGGCTTAACTCCTGCTCTATCTCGGCTGTGTGCCTATGGCCAACAGGTTGATAGGGCCTAACAACATGAGTCCTATGCCAATGGTAATCAAGCACAGTCCCCTCAGCTCCAGCGCCGCTGCTGGCTATCTTAGCGTCAACCACTATGAAGTCATTGTTAATTAAATGCCCCTTAACCAGAGGCGCCAGTGAAACTATTGAGGCTGTAGCCATGCATCCAGGCACTGCAATAACCTTAGTAGCCTTAATCTCATCCCTATGTAGTTCAGGTAGACCGTAGGCGGCGGCCTTAAGTAAATCAGGGTATGGGTGTGGTTGAGGCCAGTGATACCACTTAACGTAGTCATCAGGGTTCTTTAACCTAAAGTCTGCGCTTAGGTCTATTGCCAATAGGCCGCTTTCAACCAGTTTAGGTACCCATTTAACTGATTCACCGTGGGGTAGGGCTAGGAAGACCACGTCTGATTCACTCTTAAGTACCGCATCAATACTGGGTTGAGTGAACTTCAGGTTAATGAACCCCCTGAGGTTTGGGTGCACCCTGTATATGAATTCACCTGCGAATCTTCTTGAGGTTGCGCAGACGACTTCAACATTATTATGACCAAGCAGCAGCCTAAGTAATTCACCGCCTATAACGCCACTGGCACCTATTATGCAGGCTCTACGTATCGTCCCTTCAATACAAACTCACCGAAGCCTATATAGGTTCAGTCTTTATAAACTTAACGACCATCTTAAGCTAAATTGATTAAAATGAGTCAACACCCGCTGCGGCAGTTTTATTAAGCCTTACCCCTATAGCCCACAGTACAGGAGGAAGTGGGGAGTATGGTTGAGGTTAAGGACCTGTATAAAGAGAGGGTTAACGTTGCTGTAGAGCTTTGGGATAAGGTGCTTAGGGGGGAGGTGGTATCAAGGGGTGAGTTAATTAACCTACTAACTAAGTACTATGATGAACACGATATTGAGCCGTTTAGGGGATTAAGTAAGATTGATATTTACGATAAGGAGTTAGCCACAGTGTATGTTGTTGGGGTTTATGGAATGGGGCTTGTGACTCAACGTGAGGTTAAGGATAACTACGGTTCAATATTTAAAGTGGAGTTAATTTCAGATGAGGCCTACGGTATAATTAAGAATTACAATGGTGAGGAGTCTAAATTAGCCTTAAGGAACCTAATAGAGGATAATCAAGCCCTCGGTGACTCACTGGAGGAGAAGGTTTTCAGGGTGTATAGGCTGGTGTACACTGGGGCTGTCCTAGGCTTCATGCCTGAGGACGATATTTCAAGAACCTACAGGGTTCTCTACGAGGTATTTGAACCACTTAGGCAGAGGCTTGTTAACTATGTTAAATTCTACATAGCCACTAAGATAGCTGAGGGCATTGCCATAGGCCGCTTCAGCAACCAGAATGAGGTTAGGATTGAGAAGTACGCCTACTGCATAAGGCTAGGCTTAGAGAAGTGTGCGCCGAATAATAGGCTCATTCATGAGATAGCCCTATCAGTATACAAGGTACCACCCAATGTTGTTAATAGGCTTGTACCATTGGTTAAGAGATCATCCAAGTCCTCCCTTATCCCTAAGGCTTATTAAACCAGTTTCAATACTTTTTTGAATCTAAGTGAGGGGGTTAGTTTGAAATCTAGGAGGTTAATGATAATTGAGTTGGCTAGGAGTGATGAGGTCTTATCTAGGCTACTGGCTGATAATGGGCACCAGGTCATATACGCTAATGTTGAGAATGGGGAGAGGGTGGAGCCAAGCCTTGATGTTGATTACGTGAAGCCAAGTGAGCTAGCTAATGCACTTAAGGCAATGGGCATAAGTAGGCTTTACGAATACCAGTATAAGGCATACCTCAGCATAACTGGGGGGAGGAACACAATAATAACGTCAGGTACTGGAACAGGTAAGACTGAGGCGTTCCTAATACCCATAATCGCCAGGGCCCTTAACCACAGGAGGGAGGTCATCATCTACCCAACCAAGGCCTTAGCCAGGGATCAGGAATCCAGGTTCAGGGCCTTAGCTGAGCCACTGGGGTTAAGGGTAACCACGTATGATGCTGATTCCCCATCAGAGGTTAGGAGGGGGGTTTACGATGGTGAGTACTCCCTGGTTTTAACTAACCCAGACATGTTGAATACGGCTATGATTCATGTCCCAGCCTTCAGGAGGTTTATGGCAACTGTGGATTACGTCACAATAGATGAGATCCATGTCTATAATGGGGTACTGGGATCACACATGCATTACTTAATTAAAAGGATTAGGCACCTCAACCCGGGGGTTAAGTTCGCTGCAGCATCAGCAACAATAGGTAACCCAACCCAGTACTTCAGTAACCTAGTGGGCTCTGAGGTTACTCACATTGAGGGTATTAGGGGGGTGAGGGGGGAGTTGGTTCACGTAATGCTTAGGCCAATTAGGAGGGGGAAGCTCCAGGAGGTTACTAACCTGGTTAAGCTGTGTATTGAATTAGGTAGGAAGTGCATAGTCTTCGCTGATAGCCACTGGATGGTGGAGGTTATTAAGAGGATGATTAACTCCATGGGCCTTGGCGGTAAGGTGGCTGTACATAGGGCTGGGTTAAGGCCTGATGAGAGGAGGAGGGTTGAGGACTCCTTCAAATCCGGTGAACTACAAGCGGTATTAGCCACACCCACACTGGAACTGGGTATCGACATTGGTGACGCTGACTTCGCAGTAATGGCCACTAACCCACCCAGCTTCATAAAGTACCTTCAAAGAGCTGGGAGGGTTGGCAGGAGGGGTCAGAGGGCTTATGTTATTCAGGTGCTTGGGGATGACCCAATGAGCACCTACTACGCCAACCACCCTGAGGAATTCTACAATAGGTCACCTGAACCAATGTTCATGGAGCCTAACAATGATGAGGTTGCTGTAAGGCACCTACTAGCAATGATTAGGGAATCAGCGGTTAAGTTAAGTGAACTCGACGATTATTTAAGGGGACTCGTAAGTGGATTGGTTAATGAAGGGTTAGTATCCATTAGGGGTGATAGGGTTTTCCTAACAGAGGATGGGTTAAGGGTCATTAATTCATTCAACGTGATTAGGGGGAATGGGGATGTTGTGGTGATTAGGCGTAAGGGAGGTGGGTTAATTGGGTATAGGGAGATGCCCATGGCTATTAAGGAACTTCACCCAGGGGCAATATACATGCACGGTGGCTTAACCTATAGGGTTCTTGAACTAGATGTGAGGCATAGGAGAGCCATAGTGGTTCCTGAGGATTCAAGTGAATTAATCACTAAGGCGCTGTATAACAGTAACCCCACTGTGGTCAATGTTATTGAGGAGTCAAGTTACAAGGGTATTCCAATAAGGTACGCTGTACTTGATATTGAGGAGGAGGTGTATGGATACGTGGTTAAGAGGATGAGCAGTAATGAGACCCTTGGTGAATATAGGTTAAGTGAACCAATAAGGTATAGGTTCAGGACTAAGGGCATAATACTCAACATGCCTCCAGTAAACTTCTCAGCAGTGGAGTTAAGGGACTTAGTGGAGAAGGGTAAGGCCTACCACGCCACTGAACACGTATTAATATCGGCTGGTGAAGTTGTCGCCAACGCGGCGCCAACAGACATGGGTGGTATATCATATCCAACAGGCCACATTGTAATATATGACTCATACCCAGGGGGCTCCGGGGTTACTAAGCTAGTAATGGAGAGGATTGATAAGGTTATTGACATAGCCTACAGCATTGTAACCTCATGTAATTGTAGGGATGGTTGCCCAAGATGCGTATACTCACCCTACTGTGGTAATAATAATAGGATGTTGTCACGCTTAAACGCAATAAGGGTTCTTGAAGCCGCCTTAAGGGGGGAGAGGGGTATTGATGAGCCCCCGCCCTTTGAGGGTTCAATACCATGAGGAACTTCCCCTAAATAATTGAGCCATACCGAGGATAAGGTTAAATAGTGGTCGAATACCTAACGCTAATGAAGGCGGTAACAGTTATTCCCAGTGTCCCGGAGTCCTTAAGATTAAGAGATGTTGATAAGCCTAAACCTAATCATGGTCAAGTACTACTTAAGCCGATTAGGGTTGGGATATGTGGTACAGATAAGGAGATTATTGAAGGCAAGTACGGTAAGGCACCACCGGGTAGTCAATACCTGATACTTGGTCATGAGGCGTTAGCGGTCGTGGAGGAGCTTGGGGATGGTGTGGATAATGTGGCTGTGGGCGATGTCGTGGTACCAACGGTTAGGAGACCCCTTGACTGCAACCTACCCGTTGACTACTGTCCAATGGGGCATTACGTGGAGCATGGTATATGGGGGCTTCATGGGCATGCAGCCGAATACTCAGTAACAGACGCCAAGTACCTTGTTAAGGTACCCAAGGAGTTAATTGATGTGGCCGTATTAACAGAGCCATTAAGCGTAGTTGAGAAGGGTATTGATGTGGCGCTTAGCGTAGGTGGTTCAAGGTTCGAGTGGAGGCCTAGGAGTGCGTTAATACTTGGGGCTGGGCCAATAGGCCTACTCTCAACAATGGTTCTTAGATTAATGGGCCTATTAACAACCACCGTAGCCACTAGGCCTCCTGATAGTCTTAAGGCTAGGTTGGTTAGGGAATTGGGGGGAGTTTACGTGGATTCTGCATTAAGCAGCATAGAGGGTGTCTTTGACCTAGTGGTGGAGGCAACAGGATCCCCCCAGGTCATGGTGGATGGTTTAAGGCACCTAGCCCCTAATGGAGTAATGGTGCTCCTCGGGGTTTACCCACCTGGTGGGGTTATTAATGACTTAGGTAATGTGTTAACGGACTCAGTCCTTAATAATAAGGTTTTAGTTGGATCAGTGAATGCTGGTGTTAAGCACTTTGAATTAGGCTTAAGGCATATGGCTGAGGCTAAGGGTAGGTTTGGTGACTGGCTTAGTAGATTAATCACGAAGAGGGCTACCCTTGATAATTACCAGGAAGCCTACTCCTGGACCCATGACGACATTAAGACCGTCCTTGAAATAAACCCACTTAATTAAGGGAGGCAATAATACTAATTAAGCATGCATGAAGCAGAATCAGGATGCTGCATTAACCTCCTCAGCCAGCTTCTCCTCAGGCTTAATTGAAGCCATCTTATCCATCACACTCCTTATAACGTTCATTAATTCAGCATCACTCTTAACTTCATCAAGATTCATGCAGTTGGTTAATATGTCCTTAAATAATTGAGTCGTTAAATCACTCTTCAACGTACTTATCGCCCTCCTATACTCTGAAAGGAAGTCCCCTGTTAGGAAGTTAACAACATCATTAACACTCTTGAACCCACCCTCAGCGTTCCTAAGTTCATTAACTATCGTCTCAATGGAGTAGAGTATGTTCGCATCATTCTCCTTAAACCCAGCTATCAACTTTGAGTAAGCCTTATTAACGCAGTACCTAACGAACTTGTACGTTAATGGATGCGGTGCCTGCTGCATAATGCATTCAGGAAACCAGTGTTTATAAACAATTTCGTGAAATTAACACTGCCTCACTTTAACTCAGCGCCGAGTGCTCTCTCATGGGTTATCTTTAGGTACGTTATGAGTTTATCCCTCAACGGCCCATTAATCAATTCATCAATCAACTCCCTAGTACCGGTGCATTTCAGAGCTGACGTTAACCTGTATGGGTATCCCAAGTCTCTTAAGGATTCCTCAACAACCTTAACCTCCTCCTCAGTGGCTAAGTCAACCTTATTGATTACGGCAATTATGTCGGCTTTAAAGCTTTGACTAATCTCCTTAAGTAGGTTTAATTGCTGATTAAGCGCATAGCCACTATGCTGGGTTGGGTCAATCATGAACACTATTGAGTCCGCTAAGTGCCTTAACGCTAAAATAGCTTGAAGCTCAATCCTATTCCTCTCACTAAGCGGTCTATCCAGTAACCCTGGGGTATCAATAACCTGGACAGCGTACATGCCGTATACCTTAACGTGGCCTATTATGATTTGTTTAGTTGTGAATGGGTAATCGGCTATTTCAGGCTTCTTCGTTGAGACGCAGGCCACTAGGCTACTCTTACCGGTATTGGGCATTCCTGAGATGACTATTGTGGGCTTCTCAACGCTTACGGATGGTAGCCTACTAATCTTAATCGCAGCCTCCTTCAATGTCCTTAACTCTGGTTCTAAATCATTTATTAGGTCAATTATTCTTGATAAATACATTCTCCTAGCCTTAATTATCTCATCCTTATCCTGAGCGTACTTAATCATCCTTAACGCGTCCCTACTTATACTACTCACCGCCTTACTTGAATTAATGAGTTTACCCAGTGAATGCTTATAATCATCAATATTAATTATAATGCCTATCAACTCCCTGTAGAAGGGGTGTAGATCATTCATGAAAGGCATGTTATATACAATACCCCTAAATAAGCTGAGCAACCAGCCTGAAGTCCCCTTAACCCTAGCCACCTCAAGTCTCCTCAACCTTTCAATACCGGGAAGTGAGGTCGGTGACTTAGCTTCCATTGACCTATACTTACTAATGAACTGCCTAACAGCCTCCTCTGCATTGGGAATGTATGGTAACGTTGACTTGAAGTTCACGTGAACGTTACTAAACCACCTATTAATAAACCGTCCGCCTCCTAGTTTGCCTCCTAGTTAAAGTTTAAAACGCCTCAGTGGAGGGAAGTGAAGGTGTACTGTAATGTCTGATCAACTCGAATTAATGACTGGAACCACGGTTGGTATAAAAGCTAAGGATGGTGTTGTCCTGGCAGCTGAGAAGAGGGTTTCATACGGCTTCTACCTAATGAGTAAGTCAGGTAAGAAGGTTTACCCAATAACTAATAGGATTGGGTTAGCCTCATCAGGTATTTTAGCTGATATTCAAACAATAACTAAGGTAATTAGGGCTAATATAGCTAACATGGAGATAGAAATGAAGAGGCCTGTCTCAGTTAGGGCAGCCGCCAAGTTACTGAGCATAATGCTGTTTCAAAACAAGTACATGCCCTACATAGCTGAAACCATGGTTGGTGGTATTGATGAGGAGGGGCCTAAATTATTCATACTTGACTCATGGGGTTCATTAATTGAGGATGACTTCGCGGCTCTAGGTAATGGCGCTAGAACAGCCATAGGCCTAATAGAGACAGGTTACTCAAGCAGTATAACTGTTAAGGAGGCTAAGGAGTTAGCCATAAAGGCGATTAAGGAGGCTATTGCAAGGGACCCAACCTCAGGGGATGGTATAGATACCTTAGTAATAACCGGCAACGGCTACTTAGAGGATTCAATTAAGCTTTAGTGAATTACACAGGATCCTAAAGTGGCTGCGTAATGCTTGTTGACTCCCACACCCACTTATATGAATTCAACAGTGATGAGTTAAGGAGTTTCAGTGAAATAGTTCTTGTCTCCGTGGCTGAGGATGTTGAATCATCAATGCTTGTCCTTAAATTAACAGAGGAATTCAGTAATGTTAATCCATGCATTGGTATACATCCATGGAACGTTAATAAAGTACCCTTCAGTGACGTCAATGTTATTGAGAATTTAGTGAAGAATAATGATGTTAGGTGTCTTGGGGAGGTTGGTTTGGATCTTAAGTTTGTACCAGATACCATTGATAAGCAGAGGAGGTTCTTCAATGAGTTCCTAAGGATGGCTAGGGAATACGACCTAGTCCTCAACATCCACTCCCCTAACGCATGGGGGGAGGTGTTTGAAATGCTCATTAAGGCCGATGTAAATAGGGTAATGTTCCACTGGTACACTGGGCCTCTTGACTTAATAAGTGACTTAACGGAACAGGGCTACTACATATCGATTAACGCGGCCATTAAGATTCAGGAGAAGTCCAGGAAGGTTGCTGAGGCTGTGCCGCTTCGCTTCATGCTTACTGAAAGCGATGGCCCATATGAGTATAGGGGAATTAAGTTAACACCACTCATGATTAAGGATACCGTTAATGAAATCGCTAAGGTAAGGGGGGTGGATGCGGAGACTATTGAGGACTCAGTCTACTTCAACTACACGAAGTTATTCAAGTAAATTACCTAACTTACTTAAAGCCTTTTATAATAATGTGAACTCCTCATGGTTAGTTTAAGTATTGCGGAAATTTAATTAAGAGGTAATACTCATCTTCCACTAATGTACGTGATTCAGAGGGAGGGTGCAGTCTCCTTCTATGCACCGGACTTAAGCAAGTACATTGCTGGTGGTCGTATTGAGCCTGCTTGGGCGCCAGTATTCTATAATCCAGCCATGGCTAATAATAGGAGTATATCAGTTATTATTGTTAGGGCTTACTTGAGGCTTCTTGGTAGGAACGGTGTATTATGTGAACCATTCACCGGTACCGGTGTGAGGAGTATTAGGTATGTTAAGGAGGCTGGGGTTGAGAAGGTTATTGCCGGTGATATTGATGATGCTGCGGTTAACTTAGCCTCAAGGAACGTTGAGTTAAATGGGTTAAGGGATCAGATTAAGGTAACTAGGAGTGATGCCAATGCCCTACTCGCTAATAATAAGTGCGATATAATTGATGTGGATCCCTACGGTTCACCAGCCCCATTCATTAACTCCGCCTTACTCTCAATTAAGCATGGTGGATTACTATGCGCCACGGCCACTGACTTAGCGGTACTGCAGGGTAGTTACGTTAATAAGGCGATTAGGAGGTATGGCTTTAGGCCACTTAGGGGCTTCTTATCTAGGGAAATAGGCTTAAGGGGTTTACTGGGGTTCATTGCTAGGCAAGCCCTGGTTATTGATGCTGGGGTTAAACCATTATTGGCGTATTGGGAGAGGCATTACTATAGAGTGTGCTTAATAGTGAGTAAGGATAGGGGGACTGCCAGGGAGACTGCGGGGAATCTGGGTTACGCCTACTACTGCAGTGAATCCTTGAGGAGGGGCTTCATTAAGGGGTATCCAATTGGCGTTAAGGGTGAGTGCGCGGTTAGTGGACCCCTGTGGATTGGGGCTATTGGGGATGTTGAATTCCTGGACTACTCATTATCATTAATTAATAATACTGATTACGAATTGAAGGCTGCTGAAATAATTAAGGGGACACTGCCTGATAACCTACCAATACCCTTATACTACACTGTAACGGAGCTGGGTAGGGGTTTAGGCTTCGTACCGAGTCCATTGAGGCTTAGGGCATATTTAATGGAGAATGGTATTGAGGCCTACGGTACGCATTTCACTACTGATGGGGTTAAGACTAATGCTGAGCCATGGAGGTTAATTAGGATTATTCACTCAATCCCTCTTACCAACAACTAAGGCATGGGCCACATCATAGGGCTCTAGGTGAACCATGTTTATTATATCGAATCCCCTCTCCTTAATGGTATCTATCTCCCTCTTAAAGGTTTCAGAGGGTTCCTTAGTGACGTCAATGGACATTGCCTTTATGACTAAGATTATGTAACCACCCTTAACTAAGTATACGTCTGCATTATCCGCAAGTATCTTAGCTTGAAACGGCTGGGCAACATCAATGTAGGCTACATCAACACCCTTAACCAGTGAAATATACTGCTCAGGATACCTGGCGTCGGCGAGTATTGGTATTACGTTTAACCTACCTTGATCTATGATATTCTGCATAAACTCCCTGAAAACCCTTGGACTAAACTCAACACCGTAAATTAAGCCATTTAACCCAACTATATCACTAACATGGCTAACAGTTGTACCGCTTGCTGCACCAAGGTAAAGCACCTTAGAGCCTTCACTAATAGGCATGGCTTCAAGCTTATTCATTATTGCGGCACCAAGCTTAGACCTATAGGGGTTCCAAACCCTATACTCAACACCACCTAGGTTAATTAACTGCTCACCATACACCCTCTTCCCCGGCGTCAAATTCCTTGTGGCTAACCTGGTTGAGCCATCCTCAAACTCAATCCAGTAAACACCCTTAAACCTCTCATGCTCCTTAACATCCACTGCCCTTACACTAGACATACTTAACCTTATTAATTAAGGTATTTAAGCCTTAGCGTCACTTCCTCATGAATACGTACGTGCCTTAACATTACTTGACTCCATGCGGCTTAACGTTGGTTTACCCAATGAATCTAAGGTCTTATCCCCCTTAAGCCTGGGATTCATAGTCCTTATAATTACGTGCCTTCAACTAGCCTCTCCCGCCTTCATTGTCTTAATGGTTTAATGCCTTTTAAGGGTTATTCAGCCTTAATCTGGCTTAATTAAGTAATGCACTCAATGGGTGAATTAATTAGATGAGTTAGGTTGATGCTTGATATGTGTCAAATATCCATTGAGGATGCGTAATTCATTCATATGGTTAAGCTTAGTATCGTGAACATGCAATACTTTAAAGGCGGCGGCTCCTATGGATAATATGAGTAAGGAGATTAGGGTTGAGGACTTAAGCCTTGAGGAGAGGGTTCAATTACTTGTTGGTGCGTCATGGCGTTTAAGGAGAATTCACGGTACCGCTGGTGAGACTAGGCCTGTTAGGGGTTTACCAATGGTTGCTATGGCTGATGGTCCTTCAGGTATTAGGATTGAGCCTAATCCAATCAGGAGGTGGCCTGCCACAGCCTTCCCAGTACCCACTATGCTTGCTTCAACCTGGAACCCTGAGTTAGTGGAGGCTGTGGGTAGGGCTATGGGTGAGGAGGCTAGGGATTACGGTATAGGGGTATTCCTTGCACCCGGTATTAATATTCATAGGCATCCACTCTGTGGTAGGAATTTCGAATACTTCTCAGAGGATCCGCTCCTAGCCGGTAAGATTGCCTCAGCCTACGTTAAGGGTGTTCAATCAGTTGGTGTTGCCGCAACACCTAAGCACTTTGCTGCTAATGAGCAGGAGACTAATAGGACTACAGTGGATACTATTGTGGATGAGAGGACTCTTAGGG